>CANHNH010000045.1 GCA_947461995.1 Candidatus Nanopelagicaceae bacterium | reverse complement strand
GGTAGAGCAAGCGGCTCATAATCGCTGTGTCGTGGGTTCAAATCCCGCCTCCGCTACGAGCAGTACAGCGTTAATTTCGTAACGCGAAGGGCCTCAGGTAATCTGAGCCCTCAATCTATGAAGGAGTAAGACCATGGCAAGTAAGAGCGCGGACGTACGTCCAAAGATCACCATGGCATGCGTTGATTGCAAAGAACGTAATTACATTACAAAGAAGAACCGACGCAATGATCCTGATCGCATGGAACTTAAAAAGTTCTGCCCTCGTTGCAAATCTTCAACACTTCACCGCGAAACTCGTTAATGCTCAATCCCGATAGCGTCGGGCGCACCTTTGCGGGTGTAGATGTCATCACAGTTACTCAAGAAGAGATTAATTCTTTTGCTGCAGTTATTGGTGAAAAAAATACATCCATTGCACCGCCCACGTTTTCAATAAGAATTTCACTGCGCGAATTTGAAAGTATTTTGACCAAACCCGAAATCGGATTGGATTGGACTCGCTTGGTTCATGGCGATCAGAAATTCGAAATTTATCGTCCCATTGTTGCTGGTGATTCCTTAACCACTTCGGCAACTATTGAAAACTATAAAGTTGCGGCCGGAAACGAAATTGTCACAGTTCGTTCAGATTTGTTTAACGCCGATGAAAAAGTTGTTTCGTCGTGGTCAACTTTGGTGGTTCGAGCATGATTCAAATCGGCACACTAATTCCTCCGCACCAATTCGAAGTTAATCGTGCTCTCCTTAAGCAATACGCCGATGCTAGTGGCGATCAGAATCCAATTCATCAAGATGAAAATTTTGCCAAATCTGTTGGACTTCCAGATGTAATTGCGCATGGAATGCTCACAATGGCTTTAGCCGGTAAATACGTAAGTGACTGGGCTGGCGGCCCACAGAATGTAAAAGAGTTTTCTGCACGATTTACGAAACCTGTGGTTGTTCCTGCAGGCAAGAGCGTTGACCTCACTGTCTCTGCAACTGTTATTGAAGTTACTGCTGCTGGTGTTCGTCTTGAAATTTCTGCAACATCTCAAGGTACAAAAGTTTTAGGAATGGCTAAAGCTTTGGTAGTGCAAGGTAACTAAAGTGAGTGCTCCAGAGAATTTGCACGAACTCGGTCGTGCCAGACAAACAGCACGAGCCGATAAGAATTTTGCACTCGCAGATCAACTACGTGACCAAATTGCTCAAGAGGGTTATGAAATCGTGGATGTGGCAGGTGGTTTTGAATTACACGAAAAATCTTTAGTTCAGAGCATTGCCGACATTCAAAAACTTAGAAATTTACCAAAGACTGATCGCGGAATTACTGTCGCAATTATTGTTAATGGCTTCCATGAAGATGCAATCACGAGCATTAACTCCATCAAAGAACATAGCTCTGCAGAGATAGTGGTGCTGGCAACCCAACCTGCTAAAGATTTAGCAGTGATAGTTGATTCCCATACCCAGGTGTTTCACCTGGAGAAAGATCCAGGATGGGGCGAATGTGCCAACGCACTTCTTAAAATTGCAGCAACTCCCTACGTTGTAATCATGGATCCATCAACCACGTTTACAGGAGATGCTATTTCTCTGGTGCTACAAGAGTTAAATAAAAAAGATTTCGCAGCCGTTGGTTGGCGCGGAGGACTAGTAAATATTGAAGATCAATGGCGCACTGTCGATGACAAGGGCGCCGGAGAAGTTGATGTCCTTTTCTCATATTTTTTCGCACTTGATAAAGATGCCGCGCTACAAACAGGTGGTTTTAATCCACGTGCAATTTATTATCGAAATGCAGACATGGAATTTTCACTGCGACTAAAGCATGCTGCTGGACGATTGTTACAAATGGATTTGCCATTGGCGCAGGGTCGCCATCATGGTTATTACGACACTGAAGAAAGTTTCCGTGATGCACAATCAAAGAAGAATTACGATCGCATTCTCGAACGTTTCCGAGGCAAAGAAGCAATTCTGAGCCCACGTCGCTAACCTTTACCTATGGCTGATTTATCTGATTACACCTCACTTCGCGTGGGTGGGCCTGCCAAGAAATTTGTCGAAGTTTCAAGTGAAAAAGAAATAATTGAAGCAATTGAAAGTGCTGGAGATACGCCCATTTTAATTATGGGCGGCGGAACTAATATTTTGGTCAGCGATGATGGTTTCGCTGGAACAGTAATTAGAATTTCAAATAACAAAATTGAAGAAGAAGTAGATGCCTGCAGTGGAGCAACTCTGACCATTGGAGCGGGCGAAAATTGGGATGAATTTGTAAAGACAACTGTTGCCAGAGGATTTGCAGGGCTAGAAACACTCAGTGGGATACCGGGAACAGTTGGCGCTGCGCCGATTCAAAATATTGGTGCCTACGGTCACGAAGTGAGTGAATTTATTACACGAGTGCGGACATATGATCGTCAGGCAAAAGCGTTAAAAACATTTACAAATGAAGAGTGTGATTTTTCATACCGAAATTCTCATTTCAAATCACACCCCGGTCGGTATGTAGTACTAGATGTTGCTTTTCAATTACGAATTGGCGAAATGACAACTCCAATTACTTATTCCGAATTAGCTGACTCCCTTGGCGTTGCAGTTGGAGATAAGGCGCCAGTTCAATCGTGTCGCGAAAAAGTATTAGAACTTCGCTCACGCAAAGGAATGTTGCTCTCTGAAAACGATCATGATTCATGGTCGGCTGGATCGTTTTTTACAAATCCAATTATTAGCCCAGAAGCTGCTGCAACGCTTCCAGTCGATGCTCCGCGCTGGCCACAAGCAGATGGTCGAATTAAAACTTCGGCTGCTTGGTTAATTGAACATTCAGGGATTATGAAGGGTCAGTCAATAGGTGGTGCACGAATTTCAACGAAGCATGTATTGGCTTTAACAAATAGTGGTGATGCAAAAGCATCTGAGATTGCGGCTCTTGCAAAGTTAGCTCAAGAAAAAGTAATGACAACTTTCAATATTTCACTAGAACCAGAAGTGAATTTAGTTGGCCTTAACCTTCTGTAAGTAAGTTCTTAATTCGTCCAATTCCTTCAACAATATCGGCATCACCTAATGCGTATGAGAATCGCAAATAACCAGATGGTCCGAATGCTTCTCCAGGAACGGCAGCTACTTCAACTTCATCCAAAATAATCGTTGCTAGCTCTGCAGAAGTATTTGCAGTTTTTCCCCGAATTGTTTTACCTAAAGCGCCTTTTACGGACGGATAAACATAGAAAGCACCTGTGGGCATAGGGCATTGGAATCCTGGAATCTCATTGAGAAGTCCAACGATTAACTTACGTCGGCGATCAAATGCTTCTCCCATTTTATGAACAGCTGAAAGATCACCTGTTAGCGCTGCAATTGCTGCGCGCTGGGAAACATTTGAAACATTTGAGGTGAGGTGAGATTGCAAGTTAGTTGCGGCCTTAATGACATCTTTTGGCCCAATCATCCAACCCACTCGCCAACCAGTCATTGCATACGTCTTTGCAACACCGTTAATAATAATTGTTGTATCTGCAAGGCCTGGAACAAGCACGGGCATGCTTGGCGCTTTTGCTCCGTCGTATAAGAGGTGCTCATAAATTTCATCGGCGATAATCCAAATATTGTTCTTGAGTGCCCACTCACCGATTGCTTTTACTTGTTCAGGAGAATAGACAGAACCTGTTGGATTTGAAGGTGAGCAAAAGAGTATTGCCTTCGTCTTAGATGTTCTGGCAGCTTCTAGTTGCTCAACAGATACTAAATAGTTTTGAGATTCATCTGCAAAAACTTCTATTGTTTTTCCACCAGCTAATTTGATGCACTCTGGATACGTTGTCCAAAATGGCGAAGGAAGAATTACTTCGTCGCCTACATTTATAATTGTTGCAAATGCTTGATAGACAGATTGTTTTCCGCCATTTGTGACAAGAACTTGATCTACGGTAATTTCGTAATTCGAATCCCGCTTTGTCTTAACAACAATTGCTTCACGTAATTCTGGTAAACCAGGAGTTGGCGTGTAACGATGATTCGCAGGAACTGCAGCAGCAACTGCAGCAGCAGTAACTATGTAATCAGGAGTTGGAAAATCTGGTTCGCCCGCACCAAAACCAATGACTGGACGACCAGCTGCTTTCAGTGCCTTGGCTTTTGCATCAACTGCAAGAGTGGCTGATTCAGCTATTGCGGCTATTCGAGTGGAAATTCTGCTCATGGGACTAAGTCTGCCCTATTACCCCTCATGCTCACGCGCGAGTTAGACCTAAGTGCATGTGTGCCTCTACACTTCTGCACTCACGAGGATTTGGTAATTCCTATGGTTTCGCCATGCTCTCGCGAAGGGCAGTAGCTCAATTGGCTAGAGT
>CANHNH010000044.1 GCA_947461995.1 Candidatus Nanopelagicaceae bacterium | reverse complement strand
CGACCACCATCGACGCCCCATGATTTTGCAGAAGTAATACGACGAGCAAGTTCTTGCATACGCTCTGGCGTACGTGCAACTTCAATTCCGCCAGATTCGGTAAATGTTCCAAACTCTTTGTACTGACGCATGCTCTCTGCTGTAATCGCAGTCATTTCCTTAGAATGATCTACAGGAAAAATAAAGTTAGAGGCGTGACCAGTTGAACCACCAGGATTTGGAAGAGGGCCTTTATCGATCTGGACGATGTCTTTCCATCCCAACTTTGCAAGGTGATACACCATGCCATTGCCGACGATTCCAGCACCGATAACGACGCACTTGGCTTTACTTGGTAACTTGCTCATTTATTTTTCCCCGTTTGCTTCTTGTTGGTGGTAGTGGTGGTTAGAGATTCTTTCGAATTGTTGTTTCGAAACCTTCGACGTGATCACGCATAGCCTTGGCCGCAGCCTTGCCATCATTTGCCGCTATTGCTTCAAGGAGCGCACGATGCTCGATAATCGCCTCTGATAGTTCTTCAACTTGATCAAGGGCTAAAAACCAGATGCGAAGAGCGTGCGCGTAATAATTATCAAGTGCGGAAGCTAAGAATTCATTGTGTGTGCACTCATATATATGGTGATGAATTCTTTGGTCGAGTTGAATGAGTGTTCGCATCTGCGGCTTACCCTTGATTGCGTCGATTTCCTTAATCAACTCAAGCGTGATTGCGCGATCAGATTTCGTGGAACGCAAAGCTGCTAATTCCGCTGCTTTAATTTCAAGGACGGCCCGAACTTCAGATACTGCAGCTAAATTTTCAACATCAACATTTGATACAAACATGCCTCGACGGGGAAATACTTCTACGAGTTTTTCATTTGCCAAGATACGCAGCGCTTCACGAATAGGTGTGCGGCCAAAATTTAATTTAGCCATCAACGTGGCTTCAGAAATTAGTGAACCTGGTTCTAATTCAAGAGTGATTATTTTTGACCGAATGACTGCATACGCTTCTTCGGCTAAAGACGTGCCCTCAGGACCACGTGTAAGGATTTCCTGGGAGGCGACGCTATTCATAAGGGGATCGTATATCAGTTGTATACGATTGAATAGGTTGCTAGAGGAGGTATTTCACGAAGAGCCAGGCACTGGCGCTCAACCCCGTTATTAAAACTAACCCCCGGTAGAAACTTGAGCTCATCCGGGTGGCCCAATGTCCACCCAAAGTACCGCCAATTGTTGATCCCGTGAACAGCGCAGCGACAAAAGTCCAATGGACCAAACCGCTAAATGTGTAGATGAGATTGGAAACGGTACTAGTGCACCCAACAATGAGATTCTTCGCCGAATTTAGATTTGAAGTTTCTCTGCGAGCATCGCGCGCAAGAACTGCAATAACCATCACGCCTTGGCCTGGACCAAAATATCCACAGTAAAAACCGCTTGCTGCAATGCCAATATTTTCTTTTACTTGAAAGTTCTTATCTGCTTTTGGTTTAACTTTTATAAGCAAGCTTAGGGTCGCAAACAAAAGCAGGAATGGAACGATTTTTTCAAAAATCGTAGGTGGCATATTTATCAAGGCAAAGGCTCCGAAAATTGAAGCTGCAACAGAGACAAAAATTAACCGCGAATACTCGCGTGCGATTTCTTTAATGCGATGGCGTATTGCAATGAGTGCAAAGAAATTTGCAGGAGTAATACCTATTGAATTGGTCATGGCCGCACTTACAGGAGATAAACCTGTAGCCAGAATTACCGGAAATGAAATGACTGAGGCTCCACCAGCCATGCCATTGATTACGCCAACGACAAAACCGACCGCGGTAATCGCTATGAATTCGAGCACATGCAGAGCCTATACTCAGCCCATGGCAGACGTACAGGTGCGACTCTTTGCGGTTGCTCGCGCCAAGGCAGGTTCTGAATTAATTACATGTGAACCAGGCTCACTCGCATCCATTATTCAAAGCATTTCATTACGAGGAGAATTGGCTACAGTTTTACCGCAGTGCTCATATTTAGTAGACGGTGTTGCGTGCACAGATTTAAATCAACTCGTCACTGCAGGAAGTGCCGTCGATGTCTTGCCTCGTTTTGCAGGAGGCGCTTAACCACCAATAGCTGACATAGGTCGCGGTGGTTGAATGAATTTCGGATCATTTATTCCGTGTCCAGGTAATTTATCTGCAACAGTTTTTCTAAATCGCTGTGCAATATCCTCATCGGTTGCACCACTGCGCATTGCAGTACGTAAATCTATCTCTTCTAATGAGAATAAACACGAACGCAATTGTCCATCTGAAGTCAGGCGTATTCGGTCGCATGCCCCACAAAATGGGCGTGTAACACTGCCAATGATTCCAACTGTTGCTGGTCCACCATTTACGAAGAATTCTTCCGCTGGTGAGGAACCGCGACCCTCGCAAGGAGTTAATTGATACTTCTGCGTCAGATCTGCATAGATATCATCGGCTGTAACAAGTGCCGAGCGTTCCCAAATTCCGCCGGCATCGAGTGGCATTTGTTCAATGAAACGCAATGAAAGATTTTCCGCAAGTGCCCATTCAAGCAGGGCTGACGCTTCATCTGAATTTACGCCTTTAAGTAAAACTGTATTTATTTTAATTGGCTTTATTCCTGCGGCTTGGGCGGCAGCAATTCCTGCAAAGACATCATCAATCCGATCGCGATGTGTCAGTAACTTAAATCGATCTCTATCTAAAGTATCTAAACTGATATTAAGTCGAGTTAATCCGGCATCAACTAAAGGTTTCGCGACTTTTTCAAGTCCTACAGCATTTGTTGTCATGGTCAGCTTTGGTGCATTCGTAATTGCACTTATACGCGAAACTATTTCGACGATATCCGGGCGCAGTAGTGGTTCTCCCCCGGTCAAGCGAACTTCATCGATGCCTTCATTAACAGCTATTTCGATTACACGCACAAGCTCATCTGTTGTGAGTTGATGTTCTGATGGCAACCAAGCAGCAAAATCATGTGGCATGCAATACGCGCATCGAAGATTGCAACGATCCGTCAGTGATACGCGTAGATTTCGATGTATACGGCCGTAAGTGTCAACTAATGTATTCATGCGAAGTTGACCCACTGATCACTGCCATCGGCAAATACTTGGTGCTTCCAGATTGGTAGTTTTTCTTTCACAGTATTTACAAGTGCACTACAAGCTTCGAAAGCTACTTCGCGATGATCAGCACTCACTGCTACAGCAAAAGCGCATTCACCGATTGCTATATCTCCATAGCGATGAGCAACTGCGACATCATTAAAAGCAAAGCGTGCACTCACTTCGGCGACAATTGATGTCAAAACATCCTGGGCGCTTGGATGTATTTCATAAGTCAGACTTGTTACATCTTTTCCGTCATCATGATTTCGAACGTCTCCGCTAAATGTCACGACTGCGCCAGATTTGTCACCACTGACAAGAGAAGATAGGTGGGATGCAGAAATAATTTGATCAGTTATGAAGACTTTATCCATGGTCTTTACCAAGTAATTGTTCGTGAATATGTGCAGCTAAGCGTTCAATGATCACTAATCCATCTTTGACGGCCCCTGGAGATCCGGGCAGATTAATAATCAACGTTGAGGAATTAGTGCCGGCCAATCCGCGCGAAAGATCTGTTGTCGGTACTTTGTTACGAGAGTACGCGCGAAGCGCTTCAGGGATACCTGGCAATAGTTTTTGAATATGCGGCGCTGTGGCTTCGGGCGTTACATCTGTTGGCGAAATACCTGTGCCACCCGTTGTGACAATCAAATCAACTTGAGCAGATAGTGCAGATGCAATGGCATTAGAAATTTTCTTTACATCATCAGGCACGATGACTACATCAGATACTTCATACCCGAGTGACACTAATCCCGCCTTGAGAATTTCTCCACTCTTATCTTCATAGACACCGGTGGATGCACGTGCGCTTGCGGTGATAATTGCAGCTTTCACGGACGCTTCCAGGAACCGTTTCGCCCACCATCTTTACTATCAACGTGAACATTGGAAATGCTGGCACTTGGATCTACGGCTTTCACCATGTCAATAATTGTTAGTGCAGCAATACTGACTGCGGTCAGTGCTTCCATTTCAACGCCTGTGCGATCTGTAGTTTTAACGCTTGCAACAATAGCAACACCCGAATTATCAATTTCACAATCAACGGTGACCGAATGCAGAGCAATTGGATGACAAAGTGGAATCAAATCTGGAGTTCGTTTTGCACCCATGATTCCGGCGATACGCGCAGTTGCTAAAACATCGCCTTTGGGAACTGTCTTATCTCGCAACATAGTGATTACTTCTGCAGAAAGAATTACGTATCCACTTGCTTGGGCGGTACGCACCGTGATTTCACGATCGCTGACATCAACCATGTGTGATTGTCCATCTATGTCGAGATGGGTCAATTTCTTATCGCTCATAATCCCGTAAGTCTAGGGCTGGAGTGGGCACTAATTAAATCTGCAGGAGTATCAATATCGACGAGCGCACGTGGATCCACCTGTACTTCATCAATCACTAGCAACTCACAGAGCGCACGCATTGATTGAGCATGTGGATTACCTAGCTTTTCTAGAGCCGAAAGCAATGAAGTGCGTCGATAGATTCCACATAGTGGTTGCTTAAAGCCAGCAGCATCTACGGGCATTGAGGCATCATGTTGTATCGCATCAAGTAGTTGTGCAAAAAGAGCAGAACCGTAAGGCATATCAACTGCCACAACGGCAACGAACTCTGTATCAATTTCTTCTAATCCTCGAGCAATACCTGCAACAGGTCCACCTAGAGCTGGTTCTTCAAAGACATCCTTACCGACGATAACCGTCTTAACATCTTCTGGAAGAAAACTTAATACGTGATCTAACAAAGTAACACCGTGCAAAATTGCAAGAGATTTATCAGAACCGAAACGTTTGTTAGTGCCACCAGATAAAACGATGACGCTCCACGTTTTCATAAGATCCAATCGATAGAACAACGTGCGTAGCCCCGAAGGGATTCGAACCCTCGTAGCTGGCTTGAGAAGCCAGAGTCCTAGGCCGCTAGACGACGGGGCCCTAGATTTTTCAAAAATGATCGCCTTTGGCTTTCATTTTCTTTTTCAAAAACGATCGCCTTTGGCTTTCATTTTCTCCATATTCTTTTACTTATTACTTTGTTCGCTGGGGTACCAGGACTCGAACCTAGACTTACTGAACCAGAATCAGCAGGGCTGCCAATTACCCCATACCCCAAAAT
>CANHNH010000043.1 GCA_947461995.1 Candidatus Nanopelagicaceae bacterium | reverse complement strand
GGCTTAAATCCCCAAGCTGGTGCGAGCATCGCAATCGCAGATTGAACATCTACGCGAACATCACCTGAATGAACAGGAAGCGGGAATGGCTCAGCATTTGGAAGTCCTGGATTGAATTCATCATCGACGAGCAATCCCCATACGTTTCCGAATGAGACTCGACCGACAAGATCTTCAATATCTACACCGCGATAACGGAGCGCACTGCCTTCTTTATCTGGTTCTGCAATTTCAGATTCAAAAGCTATGACACCTTCGAGACCTGGCTTGAAATCATCAGACACAACGCACTCCTTTATTGGGTATTACAGGGTTAATTCTGCCCCCATCGGCGGTGTGCTGGCGACCACGCCGGTTGGGATAGCCCTGCGGGCCAAAGTGACGTTAGATACATCCATGAAGGAATTCATGAATGAAAAAGGAATGCGGGCAGAGATTGCGGCAATGCGCCGCTCCTACGGTGAAGAGGGACTGGTCAACATGCCAGAAGATCCTTTTGTGATTTTTGATGAATGGATTGCTGCTGCGGCCGCAAATGAAATCATTGTTGAAGCTAATGCAATGATTCTTTCAACTGCAGATGGTTCTGGAGAAATTACAACTCGCACAGTTTTGCTAAAAGATATTTCGCAAGGTGGATTTACTTTTTTTACAAATTATTCATCGCGCAAGGCTCAAGCTATTGCAATGAATTCGCAAGTAACACTTCTTTTTCCTTGGTATGCAATGGAGCGACAAGTAATTATTTCTGGTCAAGCAGATAAAATTTCACGCGAAGAATCTGAGAATTACTTTGCTACAAGACCTTGGTCGAGCCAGATTGGTGCGTGGGCTAGCGCTCAATCAGAGCCTTTATCTTCACGCGAGGAGTTAGAAATGCGTTTGAAAGGTGCAAGCGAAAAATGGCCAGAGGGAAGTGCTGTACCGACACCACCACATTGGGGTGGCTTTCGAGTAATACCCGACAGTATTGAATTCTGGCAAGGAAGATATTCCAGATTGCATGACCGTATTAGGTATCACAGAGCAGATGCAAAATCCGATTGGGATATGCAGCGTTACTTCCCGTAAGATTTATGTATGAACATCGTTATTCCAAATGGCATAAAGCCTACCGATGGTCGTTTTGGTTGCGGTCCTTCAAAGATTCGCCAATCTGCTTTAGATAATTTCTATAAGAGTGGTACATCAATTCTTGGAACTTCGCACCGACAAAAGCCTGTAAAGAATGTGGTGCACGAAGTTCGCGAAGGATTGAAATCACTATTTTCACTTCCAGATGGATACGAAGTAATTCTTGGAAATGGTGGAACTACAGCTTTTTGGGACATCGCACTCTTCGCTCAAATTGAAAATCGTTCGCAGCATCTTGTCTTCGGTGAGTTTTCATCTAAGTTTGCTACAGGTGCAAAAGATGCACCCTTTCTAGGCGAACCAACAATTATTAAATCTGAACCAGGTTCGCATCCGACAGCTGTTGTCGAAGAAGGTATTGATGCCTATGCATTCACACATAATGAAACAAGCACTGGTGTGGCAATGCCAATTATTAGACCAGCAGGCACAAAAGACGCTCTTGTTTTAGTAGATGCAACAAGTGCCGCAGGTGGACTTGTGGTCGATGCCAAAGAGTTTGATGCGTATTACTTTGCTCCACAAAAATCATTCTCATCCGATGGCGGCTTATGGTTTGCATTGATGTCACCGGCTGCCATTGCACGCGCTGAAAAGATTAAAGCGAGCGGCCGCTGGACCCCAGCCATTTTGGATCTCAACATTGCCATCGAAAATTCACGACTTGATCAGACTTATAACACTCCAGCGATTGCGACATTTATTCTGCTTGCAGATCAAATTAAATGGATGAATGAAAATGGTGGTTTGAAATTCTCAACCGGTCGCAGCGCTGACTCAGCTTCTCGCATGTACTCATGGGCTGAGAAAACTTCCTACACAACTCCATTCGTCACAGACCCTGCAATGCGTTCAAAGGTTGTTGCAACAATTAACTTTGATGATTCAATCGATGCACTCAAAGTGGCATCAATTCTGCGCGAGAATGGAATCGTAGATACCGAGCCTTACCGTAAATTGGGTAAGAATCAGCTTCGTATTGGTATGTTTCCTTCTGTAGATCCCAGCGACGTTGATGCACTGACTGCGTGTATTGATTACGTTGTAGCCGCACTTTAAATTATCGGTAAGGAAAGTAATGCCACACTCTTTCACGCGCGATAGAACTTTTTGGATAATTACAAGTCAAGCAACAATTCTTAACTTTTTCTTCGGTGGATTTGCACCGGCTCAACCTCTATTACGCGCCGATCAAGGTACCTCACTCACAATTGCCGGATTGCACGGAACCGCAATGGGTGTGGCAGCAATCTGTGCAGGTTTATCTAATTCACGTTGGGTTCATTACTTTGGTCGGGAAAAGACTTCATGGATTGGAATGTGGCTCTTTTGTATTGGGGTTCTCATGTTCGTCTCATTCAAGCCAGTTGTTTTTACACTTACTGCAATATTTGTGGGTGGCTTGGGAACTTCCATGGTCATTAACAATATGGTCACCAGAATTTCTCACCACTTTAAACAAGCAACTCCCCTAGCATTACCGCAATCCAATGGAATTAACGCGGTTGGCTACTTACTTGGAACGTTAACTGTCGGGACTCTTGCGGGCACTGCCATTAACTGGCGATTTGGTTTATTTATATCAATTCCGGCAACAATAATTGTCTATTTCTTTTCTCGAGATAAGAATCAAAATTCTCACGACCGTGAGGTCAGCGTTCGCCAGAGAGGCAAACTTTCAAAGACTTATTGGATAGCTTGTTTCGGCTTTTTTATCTGTATTTGTAGTGAATTTGCAACAACTTTTTGGGCTGCAGCACTCTTGCGTGATCGAGTAGGTGGAACCGCATCAGCTGCAACATTAGCCATTGTTACATTGGGCATCGGTATAGCCGTTGGTCGTTGGTATGGCGCAATTGTTCTAAAGAAATTGCATCTGGATCAACAACTCATTTTAATAATCATTTTGCAGTTTATTGGTTTTACAATATTTTGGTTCTCTCACAATGTTGTAATTTCTTTGGTCTCACTCTTTATTAATGGTCTTGGTATCTCAATGCAATTTCCACTATCTTCACTTCGTCTAATTGGTTTTAGTGATAACCGTCCAGATTTAGCAATTGGTATTAGCTCGCTAGCGGTTGGATCTGGGATCGCACTTGCTCCATTTATTCTTGGCGTGCTCGGTGATCACCTCGGAATTTCGCGGGCTTATTTGATGGTGCCTGTCTTGATTGTGATTGCTCTAGTAATTGTTATTCTTATTCCATCCAAAATCCCATCAGTGGAAGCGGGTAGCCATGAATTACAAAGTTAGACGTTATGTAACAATTGCCGCACTTGTTGGTTTGTTAGCACTAGTTGTCTTGAGCGGAATTTAACTTGGAAAAGAACCTTCGAAGTGTCGTCCTGCTTATTGCCGTCGGCACAATCGCGTGGCTAATTGCTGGTGCTGCATTCTTAATTGCAGGATCAGGAACTAAGTACGTATGGACGTGTGTGTTCGGTGCCGCACTTGGTGTTGCTGGTGTTCGATACACAATTCGCAGAGCACGCAAAAGCGGAATTTAAGCTTCTAGCTGTCCTGCAATACCGCGAAGAACTTTTCCGAGACGCTCTGCTTCTACTGAAGATGGGTGGCGTCCTTGGCGCAAACCATTTCCAACCTTGTCCAAGATCTTGATTGTGTCTTCGATCATTGCGGCAAGGTCATCACTATTAGTGCGTGAATTTGCTGCAAGTGAAATTGGTGCATCAATTATTTTTACAGAGAGTGCTTGTGGTCCACGACGACCATCGCCAACACTGAACTCCAATTTTGTTCCAGGCTTTACAGTTGATACGCCTTCTGGAAGGGATGTTGAAGCAAGGTAAACATCTTCGCCTTCATCGGATGCGATGAAACCAAAACCTTTTTCAAGGCTAAACCATTTCACTTTACCTGTAGGCATGGGGAGTACTCCTTGTTAATTTCTTTTTTCGTTTAAGCCGCGAGGGGCCGCGGGCAGAGAGTTAGTTTATCAGAGCGTTGCTTCGGAGTGCGCGCCGCATCCATGGTCAACGGAAACTACGCGTGCATCTTCGGGTGAAATCGCATTTGCGCATACCCCAAATGATGAACGAAGCGAACCTGCAATAGGTAAAAAGAATGCACATGAAGAACAAGGCTTTGGTGCAGATTGTGCAATTGGAGATTGCGGTCCGCGATCACTTTCATACCAACGCTTACTTGCTTGATCGCGTCCTTCAATTGACATTACACGTGCACGTCCAAGTCCGAGATCAAATACTTGCATTGCATCTAATTCTTCGTCTGCAATTAGTGAGTGCATTGATGGCACTAAACGAGTGTCATCTAATGAACTTGGAACAATGTCACCAACTCCAACATCGCCAGGAAGTATGCGATCGCGGTATGCAACCCACTCAGGTGCAAGAAGTGCATCTGGTCCTGGAAGTACTACGACATCGCAAATAGTTGGTTCAGATTTCTTATCAATTTTTGCAATTGTTACGCACCAACGCCAACCTTTATATCCTGCAAGATTTGCTTCAAATAAATAAGTTTCAACGCGACCATCATCATCGAGTTCGACAGATACATCTGCACCAACTAATTCTGGATTGCCAGCATCGGCAATTGCCGCAGAACGTGCGAGTTCGAGTGTGCTCATGCGATAAGGATAAAGCAGAACGCCACTACCGAGTTAATCGGCAGTGGCGTTCGTAACGCTTTACGCGTGGAGAAATTAGAAGTCCATATCCCCGCCGCCAGGACCTGCAGGTGATGCAGGTGCTTTCTCTGGCTTATCGGCAATGACTGCTTCTGTTGTAATAAATAGCGCTGCAATTGATGCTGCATTTTGAAGTGCAGAACGTGTCACCTTTGCTGGATCGATAATGCCAGCTTTAATCATGTCAACGTATTCACCTGTTGCTGCATTAAGTCCGTGACCTGCTGCGAGGTGACGAACTTTTTCTACAACCACTCCGCCTTCGAGTCCAGCGTTAACTGCGATTTGCTTTAGAGGTGCCTCGATTGAAACTTCTACAATCTTTGCACCAGTTGCTTCATCGCCTTCAAGTTTTAATTTAGCAAATGCTGCTGTTGCTGCTTGCAAGAGTGCAACGCCACCACCGGCAACGATTCCTTCTTCTACTGCAGCCTTTGCATTGCGAACAGCATCTTCGATGCGGTGTTTGCGCTCTTTAAGTTCTACCTCTGTTGCTGCTCCAGCTTTAATAACTGCCACACCACCAGCGAGTTTTGCAAGACGCTCTTGTAGTTTTTCACGATCGTAATCTGAATCGCTCTTTTCAATCTCTGAACGAATTTGTGCAACGCGACCCTTAATTTGAGCATCATCTCCGCCACCTTCAATGATTGTTGTCTCTTCCTTAGAGATAACAACTTTGCGAGCGCGACCTAGAAGTTCGAGACCTGCTTGATCAAGCTTGAGGCCAACTTCTTCTGAGATAACTGTTGCGCCAGTAAGAATTGCAATGTCTTGAAGCATCGCCTTGCGACGATCTCCAAAGCCAGGTGCCTT
>CANHNH010000042.1 GCA_947461995.1 Candidatus Nanopelagicaceae bacterium | reverse complement strand
CTGTCAACAGGAGCTATTGGCAATAGAGATCTACGATCTCTTGGTACGTGTGGCGTATGAGAATTTCCAGAAACAATTGATTGCAATCTGGCAGATATATCTTGGTAGTCATCAAAACCTAAAATTGCATCTGCTTCAGGTAACGCTTCGGCAAGTTCTTGTCCATATCGCTCAGCCATGCATCCAACTGCTACAACGGCGCGCGTTACCCCATGGCCTTTAAGTGAATTTGCTTCGAGTAAAGCATCTACAGAATCTTTTTTTGCGGATTCAATAAAACCGCATGTATTTATAAGTGCAACTTCAGCTTTTTCTACATCATCGACCAAGGTCCAACCATCAGCTGCTAATCGACCAGCTAACTCTTCTGAATCTACTTCATTACGAGCACAGCCAAGGGTGACTACTGCGACTGTACGACTCATTGGGGTGATGCTACAGGGTATTGCCTACAGTTACGAAGTAACCCCATATGAAACCGAAACTACTTCCCCATCTGTACCAATTTGCTGTGCGGCTTTGCCATTTACTGAGACATCAACAACTCCTGCGTTGCCAACTTTTAGACTTACTCGAGTCGTGGAACTAAAATTAAGTTTCTGCCCACTTCTGATTTGGCCGCTGTACAAAGTTGTTCCATTGGCATCAGAGACAAACAACCAAGACTTCCCATTTGTTGCCGAAACGCTTACCGAAACACCTGTACCCGATGAATAAGAATCACGAGGAAGAGCAGGAGCTGGTTGTTCACTTTGCGTAGTTTCAGCCACAGGCGAATTTGAAGGTTCGGCGGTGGCGGATTCTGTTGCAACCACATCTGGATTAGTTATCGACGTTGTTTTAGAGTTCGAAATAATTATTTGTACCGCGCCCAAGAGTGCAAGAGTTGCTAGTGAGATTCCTGCCAATGTTTTCCAAGAAATAGTTTTCTTGTCAACCGGATGTGTCATGACATTATTTTCGGCAAGCATTTCGTGAATACCTCGAGGTTGCATAGATTGTTCATTTGCATACAACTCAAGAAGCATCGTTGCATCCATTTTGACATGAGGCGCGATATTTCTTAAGTGACCACGTGCGTAAGTTTCTCCACCACACTTTGTAAAATCATCACTTTCGATCTCTTTTAGTAAACCGCCGCGAATACTTGTACGCTCTGAAAGATCGTCAATACTCAGCCCCGCATCAATGCGAGCCTGACGTATGACTGAACCTAATGACATGTGACCTCACTGATAATTCAAAAGCGCCAAATAATGTACTAATGGTAGACCGCTGAAGTAGAAAGCAATAGCCCTGAAGTCATATTGGAGGTCATCTCACCCCAATTCCTAGCGTCTACAAAATGAATATTTAGTAATCGCGAAGGGTGGCGAGCACCGAATCGAGTTCATCTGGCTTTACTAAAACTGTTCGCGCTTTCGAACCTTCCGATGGGCCAACAATCCCACGTGATTCCATGAGATCCATCAACCTTCCTGCCTTTGCAAATCCAATTCTCAATTTTCTTTGCAACATTGAAGTTGAACCAAATTGCGTACCTATTACAAGTTCAACTGCTTGTAACAAGATATCCAGATCATCACCAATATCTTTATCGACTAATTTTGCAGAAGAAACAGGAGCGGTAACATCCTCGCAATATCGAGGTGAAAGTTGTTTCTTAACATGAGTAGTTACTGCTTCAATTTCTCTCTCTGAAACATATGCTCCCTGAATCCTTATGGCTCTGCTTGCTCCCATTGGAATAAAGAGAGCATCACCTTGTCCCACAAGTTTTTCCGCACCCGGTGTATCTAGAATTACGCGACTATCTGCGAGGGAAGAAGTTGCAAATGAAAGACGTGAAGGCACGTTTGCTTTGATCAAACCTGTTACAACATCAACACTTGGACGTTGCGTGGCAAGTACAAGGTGAATACCAGCAGAACGAGCCAACTGCGTGATCCGAACAACAGATTCTTCAACTTCTCGAGCCGCTACCATCATCAGGTCCGCCAACTCATCAATAATCACAAGTAAGTACGGATACGGCTCGACAATTCGATCACTACCATCTGGTGGAATAACTTTTCCCGCGCGTACCGCTTTATTGAAATCATCTATATGTCTGAATCCAAAAGTTGATAGATCTTCATATCTAAGGTCCATTTCACGCACAACCCACGTAAGTGCATCGGCGGCCTTTTTTGGATTAGTGATGATGGGTGTAATTAAATGCGGAATGCCTTCGTAAGCAGTTAACTCAACTCGCTTTGGATCAATCAGAACTAACCGAACATCATCAGGTGTTGCGCGCATTAAAATCGAAGTGATCATGGCGTTGATCATTGAAGATTTTCCTGCACCCGTTGCACCAGCAACCAATAAATGAGGCATTTTTGCTAAGTTGGCACATACAAAATTTCCTTCAACATCTTTGCCAAGAGCTACAAGCATTGGATGATGATCTTGACCAGCAACACTTGAGCGCATTACATCACCCAGTGCCACAATTTCGCGGTCCGCATTTGGAATTTCGATACCGACAGCAGATTTACCTGGAATTGGCGAAAGAATTCGAACATCGCTGCTTGCAACGGCGTAAGAAATATTCTTAGCAAGTGCGGTAATTCGTTCTACTTTAACAGCGTTTCCAAGTTCAACTTCGTAACGAGTGACCGTTGGCCCTCTCATAAAACCTGTCACTTCTGCATCAATTTCAAATTGACTGAAAACCTCGGTCAGAGATGCAACAACACTATCGTTGACTTTGCTCTTGGCTTTTGCTGCTGGACCGGTACGTAAAATGTCAGGTGGTGGCAATTCATAATGAGAATCACTTGATAACAAAAGCTGAACCGGTCTAGATTCCTTTGAAATCTGCTGCGTTGTTGGTTTTGGCATGGCAACAGTGAACTCTTCATCAAATTCTTCTTCGTCCAGATCTTCTTCCTCATCTTCTTCTGGTGCGGCATTCCACTGCGCCACAACCGGAGATTCAAAGGGTGGGGTTTCTGATATTTCAAACTCTTCATCACTTACTCGTCTTGCGGGTTTTCGATCCCATAGCCAAGTAAACGCTGAAGATATTCGTGAAAATAAATCTGATGCCGGCGTTGCGGTAACTACTAAAACTCCAAATATAAAAAGAACCACCAGTACTGGATAGGTCAGCATCGAAGTCATGAGGGCAACAAGTGGAGTAGAAACTGAATACCCAATCCAACCGCCGCCATGTTGAATAGCGGTTGCCCCAGTCCCAACTGAACCATTTAATAAATGAGCTAAACCAGTAGCGCTAATGAGTAAAGTAACTGTTCCGACAATGATTCGTCCCGTGGCGGCATTCTCATCAGGAACTCTGAAAAGCCTTATTGCAAAGTAGATAAGCACAAGGGGCGCAATAAAACCTATGCGTCCAAAAGTTCCATAAACAAATGAAAAGACGGCGCGACTAATTACATTTTCTGCGTGTAACCATGTACCAGCACCAGCGAGAATCGCAAGAATTAGTAAAGCAAAAGCTGCGCCATCGCGTTGGTGAGTTGAATCAAGATCTTTTGCACCACGTGCAAGAAAGCGAATTGAACTTCCAAGAACTTTTGCAACTCCTCGCCACAGGCCAGCAATGGCGCGACCAAGAGCGCTACCTAATTTGGCCCCTTTGGATGCATTGCTTTTTTTCTTAGCCACACTATTTATCGTAATTGCTCAGCAATTACAGAGAGGGCAGGCGCGCCGACCAAACATTGCTCGGAAAACTAAACCTCAATAACTAGCGGAATAATCATTGGACGTCGACGGTGTTTAGCACCAACCCATCCCCCAATTGTTCGGCGAACAACTTGAGAGAGTTGATGAGTTCCGTTAATTCCTTCAACAACTGCGGCGGCAAGTGCTTTTTCAATATCAATTTTAACTTCATCAAATAAGGACGCATCTTCAGCAAACCCACGTGCATGAATGTCTGGACCAGCAACTATTTTTCCACTCTGCGCATCAACGACTACAACAACTGAGATGAAACCCTCTTCTCCTAAAATTCTTCTATCTTTCAAAGATGATTCAGTGATATCACCAATGCTTTGGCCATCTACAAAAACAAATCCGCAGGGAACTCCACCAACTACTTGTGCAACGTGATCTACTAAATCGACGACAACTCCATTTTCGATAACGATTGTGTTTTCGCGTGGCACTCCCGCATTTATTGCAATTTCAGCATTTGCTTTGAGATGGCGCCACTCGCCGTGAACAGGCATTGCATATTTTGGTTTTACTATGTTGTAGCAATAGAGCAATTCTCCAGCAGCAGCATGACCAGAAACATGAACCATCGCATTGGCTTTGTGAACAACTTTTGCTCCAAAGCGTGTGAGTTCATTAATTACACGAAACACTGAATTTTCATTGCCTGGAATGAGTGACGATGCCAAAATAACAGTGTCGCCTTCACCAACTCGAATTTGATGATCTCCATTAGCCATGCGAGAAAGCGCCGCCATTGGTTCGCCTTGAGAGCCGGTACAAATCAGGACAACGTTGTCATCATAGGAATCTAACTCTTTTGCATCAAATAAAATATCTCCAGGGATATTCAAATATCCTAAATCACTCGCTATTCCCATGTTGCGAACCATTGAGCGACCGATAAAAGCAACTTTGCGATTATGAATTGCCGCGGTATCTATAACTTGCTGAATTCTGTGTACATGAGATGAGAACGAGGCAACAATTATTCGGCGTTTGGTAGATCTAAACACACGATCTAGCACGGGCATTATCTCTCGTTCGGATGCCGTAAATCCAGGAACATCGGCGTTCGTGGAATCTACAAGAAATAAATCCACTCCTTCATCACCCAAGCGAGCAAAGGTTCGCAAATCTGTAATGCGACCATCTAATGGCAGCTGATCCATTTTAAAATCTCCAGTATGCAAAATGCGCCCAGCTGGAGTATTAATCACAATGGCGAGTGCATCTGGGATTGAGTGATTTACTGCAACAAATTCGAGATCAAATGGTCCAACATCTTCTTGTCCACCTTCGCGAACTTCGCGAGTAAGTGGCGTGATTCTGTGTTCTTTTAATTTAGCTGTTATTAATGCAAGAGTGAGCGCAGATCCGTAGATAGGAATATCTCCACGCTCGCGCAATAAATAAGGAACCGCTCCGATGTGATCTTCATGGCCATGAGTTAAAACAATTGCAAGTACATCACTTAGACGATCTCGAATATAAGAAAAATCAGGCAAAATTAAATCAATACCAGGCTGATTTTCTTCTGGGAATAAAACACCACAATCAACAATGAGAAGCTTTCCATTACATTCAAATACGGTCATGTTGCGACCGATTTCAGCTAAACCACCAAGGGCAACTATGCGAAGTGCGTCTTTAACTAACTTGGGAGGTGTTCCTAGGTTTGGATGTGGATGCGTCATGAGCGAAGCGTTACGCCACCTGCGCGTAAGTCTTCACGCAACTGTGCAATTTGTGCATCTGTTGCATCTACTAAAGGTAAGCGCGTATATCCGCCTGGGAGCCCCATCAAATTAAGAGCTGCTTTAGTTAAAATCGCACCTTGAGTGCGGAAGGTTCCAGTGAAGACTGGTAGAAGTTTTTGATGAATTTCAAGTGCGCGT
>CANHNH010000041.1 GCA_947461995.1 Candidatus Nanopelagicaceae bacterium | reverse complement strand
TTCTCCGGGTGTAAAGGTTGGATGAGTTGCGCTGTTCCACCAAAGGCTTGCCTCTGCCTGATTTCCCATATGAGCATTCTAGATGTCACGGCAAAATAACTACACTTTTTTGCCCCTAGGGCGTAATCTCGGGCCATGGAAAAATTGAGTAACTTCGTAAATGGCAAGAGCGTTGACTCCAAATCTGGCAAGACAACAGATTTAGTTAACCCGGCGACAGGTCAAGTTTTTGCAACAGCCCCAAATTCAAATGCTGCAGATGTTGATGTAGCCATGAAAGCCGCAGCCGATGCATTTCCAATTTGGCGCGATTCAACACCATCAGAGCGTCAACGTGCACTTTTAAAAATTGCCGATGCAATCGAATCTCGTACGGATGAATTAGTAAAAATTGAGAGTCAAAATACAGGTAAGCCAATAGGCATTACGACATCTGAAGAAATGCCTCCGATGTTGGATCAGATTAGATTCTTTGCTGGCGCTGCACGTAACCTCGAAGGAAAATCTGCTGCCGAATATATGCGCGGTATGACTTCTTTTGTTCGTCGCGAACCAATTGGTGTTTGTGCACAAGTAACACCGTGGAACTATCCAATGATGATGGCAGTGTGGAAATGGGCACCTGCGATAGCAGCAGGTAACACAGTTGTACTTAAGCCAAGTGATACAACTCCTGCGTCGACTGTATGGATGGCTCAATTAATGAGTGAATTTTTGCCTGCAGGTGTAATCAATGTTATTTGTGGAGAGCGTGAAACAGGTGCTGCACTCGTTGATCATCCAACTCCAGCAATGGTTTCAATTACGGGTTCTGTGCGCGCAGGTATGGAAGTTGCAGGCGCTGCAGCAAAACAACTCAAGCGCGTGCACCTCGAATTAGGTGGGAAAGCGCCAGTCGTCGTGTTCGACGATGCAGATTTACCAGCAGCGGCAGAAGCAATTGCTCTGGCAGGATATTTCAACTCTGGCCAAGATTGCACAGCTGCGACTCGCGTTATTGTTCAAGAAGGTGTGTACGAAGAATTCGTAGGCCTATTGGCTGATCAAGCTAAGAACAACATTGCAATCGGCATGCCAGACCAAGATGTGTTAGTTGGTCCAGTAAATAATGCCAACCAACTCAAGCGCGTTGCAGGCTTTCTAGAGCGCACTCCATCTCATGCCCGCGTGATGGCTGGCGGATCTCAATTACAACAACCTGGATTCTTCTTTGCTCCAACTGTTGTAGCCGATCTCAAGCAAGATGACGAGATGATTCAAAGTGAAATATTTGGCCCAGTTATTACGGTTCAAAAATTTAAGGATGAAGCCGAAGCGATTTCCATGGGCAATGGAGTTGATTACGGCTTAGCATCTAGCGTCTGGACCAAGGATCACGGTCGCGCGATGCGCATGTCCAAGGCGCTTGATTTCGGAGTTGTCTGGATCAATACTCACATCCCAATGGTTTCAGAAATGCCTCACGGCGGCTTCAAGCGCTCAGGCTATGGCAAAGACCTTTCGCAATATGGTTTCGAGGATTACACCCGAATCAAGCATGTTATGACTAATCTAGGAGCATAAGTAACAAACCCGAACTACTGCACAAAGGAGCACACTCGTATGGAATCAAAGCGTCCACTTTCACCAGAAGCACGTTCAATTATTAATTCACAAATGTCACGTCGTGCACTGATTGCAGGTGCTGGCGGACTTGGTGCTGCTGGATTGCTTACAGCGTGTGGCGGTGGATCTTCATCGGGCGCCGCATCTGAGGGAACAGTGCGTTGGGCAAACTGGACACTTTATTTAGATTATGACTCCGATGCACAGGCGTATCCAACACTTGAAAAATTTATTGCCGAATCTGGAATTAACGTTGATTACAAAGAAGATTACAACGACAACGACGAATTCTGGGGCAAAGTACAAGGCCAATTAAAATTAGGCGAAGATATTGGTTATGACATTGTTGCACCGACGGACTGGATGGCTGGTCGTTGGATCCGTATGGGCTATGCGCAAGAATTTGATGCAGCAAATATTCCAAACAAGGTCAATATTCTAGATGCGCTCGCTAATGTTAACTTTGATCCAGGTCGCAAGGCATCTCTTACATGGCAATCAGGCTTTGGTGGATTTGGTTGGAACAAAGAAAAAGTTCCTGGTGGAATCAAGACTCTCGACCAACTATTTTCAAAGGCAAATAAGGGCAAAGTAGAAGTTCTATCAGAGCTTCGCGACACCATTGGAATTATTTTGCAATACCAAGGTGTCGACCCTTCACAGAATTTTACTGAAGATCAATATATGAACGCCGTTGATTACCTAGCAAAAATGATTAAAGACGGCTTCATCCGCCAAGTTAAGGGTAATGATTACAAAGAAGATCTCATTAGTGGTGATGCTGTAGCTGTAATCGGCTGGTCGGGAGATATTTTCCAACTCGCGACAGAAAATGATGGCAAGTTTGAATTCGCTATTCCAGAATCAGGCGGCATGTTGTGGAGTGATAACTTACTTATTCCATCGACTTCTACAAATAAAGCTAATGCCGAAAAAGTAATTAATAATTACTACGATCCAGCTGTAGCAGCAGAAGTTGCGGCATACGTTACGTACATATGCCCAGTAAAGGGTGCGCAAGCAGAGATGGAAAAAATTGATCCAGTTCTGGCTGCAAGTCCATTTATCTTCCCAACTGCAGAGACTCTTAAAGAAGTAAAGGTTTTCCGCGGACTTACTCCAGCTGAAGAAACTTCATTCACAACAGCATTCCAGGAAGCGGCCGGCAACTAATGGCCGATGCTTCATCATCGACTCGCGGTGATCTTCGAATTGTTAACGTTACAAAATCATTTGGAGATTTCACCGCCGTTGATGACCTGACGCTGACAATTCCGGAAGGTTCTTTTTTCGCACTCCTTGGTCCTTCAGGTTGTGGAAAAACTACGACTCTTCGAATGGTTGCGGGATTGGAAGAACCAACTCAGGGAAGTATTCATATTGGCAGTACTGACATTACGCACACTCGTCCTTATCAACGTCCCGTTAATACGGTTTTTCAAAACTATGCGTTATTTCCCCACCTTTCAATATATGAAAATATTGCATTCGGCTTGCGCCGTCGGGGAATAAAGGATGTAAAAGAAGCAGTTAACAAAGTATTAAACCTTGTTGAATTGCCTCACCTAGCAGAGCGCAAACCTGTACAACTATCTGGCGGACAGCAACAGCGAATCGCACTTGCTCGCGCAATTGTTAACCGCCCTGCGTTGCTCTTACTTGATGAGCCACTTGGTGCGCTCGACCTTAAGTTACGACGTCAAATGCAGATTGAACTCAAGTGGATTCAAACAGAAGTGGGTATTACTTTCGTTCACGTTACGCACGATCAAGAAGAAGCCATGACTATGGCTGACACGATTGCGGTGATGAATGAAGGAAAAGTAGAGCAGATGGGAACGCCTGCAGATCTCTATGACAACCCCAAGACTGCTTTTGTTGCCAACTTTCTAGGGCAGTCAAATTTAATTGAAGGTCGCATTGAAGGAAATGATGGCGATAACTTTGTGGTTGATGTCTTTGGTCAAAAAATTAAAATTAATAAGAATCGAAGCCATGCAAAGGATTCGTCAGTGCTTGCTGGCATTCGCCCAGAAAAGATTCGAATTCAACCTGCCGGTACCGCGATGTCAGGCAACGTTTTAACTGGTGGCGTTATTTCTGATGCTTCCTATATTGGCGTTAGTACGCAGTTCCAAGTTGAGATGCCTTGGAAGCAAGAGTTGATGGTTTTTGAACAAAATGATGACGGTGTTGCTCCGCTAGAAAAAGGTGATGCTGTAACACTTTCGTGGGAACCTGTATTTACATTTGCACTCGATGGTCGTGAAGACGCATTCGCTGGTTCTGAAGTGCATGCGGATGAAGAATAATGGCCCTCTTGCACGCATCGGGTTCTAAAGTAAGTTCCCTGAAAGAGAAAAGATCTTTACTTCCTTATCTTCTGCTCGCACCAGGAATACTCTGGCTCTTTACCTTTTTTATTCTGCCAATTGTCAATCTCGCACAAACTTCAACACAAACTCCTGTTACCAACGGCGATACTGGTTCGTATGAACAAACGTTCAGATTCGCAAATTACATTGACGCTTTTGTAGACAATAAAGAGCAGTTCAGCCGCTCGTTTATCTATGCGTTCTTGGCAACTGCTTTGGCACTAGCCATTGCCTATCCATTGGCATATGGAATTGCATTTAAATCTGGTAAGTACAAGAACTTACTACTCGTATTGGTAGTCGCTCCATTTTTTACCTCCTTTTTGCTTCGTACCATCGCATGGAAGCAAATCCTTGGAGAAGAAGGTCCTGTAATTTCTGTATTTCGTGGTCTACATATCATTGGCCAAAACACATCTCTTACAGCTAGCGCGTTCGCCGTAGTTACTGGATTGACCTATAACTTTTTACCATTTATGACTCTGCCTTTATATGCGAGTTTGGAGCGAATCGATCCTCGAACAATGGAAGCAGCAGGGGATTTATACGCAAATGCTTTTACAACTTTTAGGAAGGTAACACTTCCGCTCTCTTTGCCTGGGGTTGTTGCCGGCACTCTTCTTACATTCATCCCTGCAGCTGGTGATTATGTAAATGCTGCAATTTTAGGAAACCCAAATACGAAGATGCTTGGAAATGTTATTGAATCCCGATTCTTTAAGATTGTTGATTATCCAACTGCTGCTGCACTCTCGTTTACGTTAATGACAGCAATCTTGATTCTGGTGACAGTTTATATTCGTAAAGCCGGTACTGAGGAACTCGTATGAGACTTACGTGGTGGTTTCGCAAAAATCTGATCCGTGTTTATATGGTTCTGGGATTTACGTATCTCTTCATTCCAGTTGCATATACTTTTGCTTTTTCATTTAACAATGGCGGCAAAAGTAATTTAGTCTGGAAGAGTTTTACTCTCGGAAATTGGCAAAATCCCTGTGGCGCTCCTGATGTCTGTGTAGCACTCGGTAACTCAATCCGTGTCGGAGTAATTTCTACAGTGCTTGCGACGATACTAGGAACGCTGATTGCTTTTGCAATTGGACGTCATCAATTTAAAGGTCGCTCAACAATAAACACGCTGATTTTCTTACCAATGGCAACACCAGAAGTTGTGCTTGGTGCGTCATTACTTGCAATGTTTTTAAACTTGGGTATTAATCCCGGTTTTTGGCCAGTTGTGATCGCACACGTAATGTTCTGTATTTCATTCGTAGTGGTTACCGTTAAAGCTCGTATTGCTAGTTTGGATCCGCGTCTTGAGCAGGCAGCAATGGATCTCTATGCGAATGAATTTGAAACATTTAGGAAAGTAACTTTGCCATTAGTGGCGCCAGGTATTGCAGGAGCAGCACTGCTTGCGTTTAGTCTTTCATTTGATGATTTCATTATCACAAACTTTAATTCTGGAACGCTAACCACTTTTCCTAAGTTTGTTTATGTTGCATCTGCGCGTGGAATACCTGCGCAAGCGAACGTAATCGGGTCGGCTATGTTTTTCTTAGCTTTATTCATCGTAATAGCGGGGCAACTTGTCAGTCGGAGAAAAGCCCGCTAACATTTATCTAGTCCACAGCGAACTACAGATTGTCTAAGAAAATCTGCACTGTGGGGTTAGGTTCCGGAGGACCCGGGCCAACTACGATTTGTGATTGAAGGGGTGATTCCGGTTAAGGCCGGATAGCGCGATGTCAGACATCGACCCTCATATTCTTAAACACCTCTCTTTAATGCAGCCAGAACTTTATTGGCTTGATGCAGATCCACTCG
>CANHNH010000040.1 GCA_947461995.1 Candidatus Nanopelagicaceae bacterium | reverse complement strand
TTATTGTTGGTGCACCAATTGATAGTGGAACGTCTCATCGCTCTGGTGCAAAGTTTGGACCACAAGCGATTCGCGGTGGAGATTATTTGCCTCATGATGGCGAACGTCCGCATATGGCTCTTCGTACAGATGGGCTTAAAGATCTAAAGGTTTTGGATGCTGGTGATTTATTGATGCCAGGGGGAGATTTAAAAAAGTCTTTACAAGTTTTAGCAGTTGCTACAGAAAAGATTTCACGTGCAGGAATAATTCCAGTAATTCTTGGGGGAGACCATTCGATTGCCTCCGCTGATGTCGCAGGCATTGCAGCGCACCGTGGGCTAGGCAAAATTTCTATGATTCACTTCGATGCACACGCTGATACTGGAGATACACATTTTGGCGCGCTTGAAGGACATGGAACACCGATGCGACGATTAATTGAATCTGGCGCCGTACGTGGCGATCGCTTCTTGCAACTTGGTTTGCGTGGATATTGGCCAGAGAATGAAACTCTTGATTGGATGCGCGATCAAGGTATGCGCAGTTATGAAATGACTGAGATACATCACCGTGGTTTAAATGTTGTTTTAGATGAATCTTTTGCAACACTTACCGATCAATGTGATGGTGTTTTCTTATCGGTAGATATTGATGTTGTAGATCCAGGTATGGCTCCCGGAACAGGAACTCCCGAACCAGGTGGAATGACAAGCCGTGAATTACTCGAAGCAGTGCGCCGTATTTGTTTAGAACTGCCAGTAGTTGGAATTGATGTCGTTGAAGTTGCGCCAGCATTTGATAGTGCAGATATCACCGCAATTCTTGCCAACCGAGTAGTACTTGAAGCTTTAAGTGCCATTGCCAAGCGCAGATCAGGTAAGCCGTACTCTCCAACTCAAAACTTATTGGATCGGTAATTAGATTGTTGCTAAAGCTTCATCAAGGATAGATAAACCTTCAAGCAGTAAATCTTCAGGAATAACCAACGGCGGAATCAAACGAATAACATTCGAGTAAGTTCCCGCAGTCAGAATCAAGACACCCTTTTCCTGACAATATTTAACAATCTTCCCGAGAGCTGCCGTATTTGGTTCTGTCCCACCAGGAATAACTAGTTCAATTGCCTGCATTGCACCGCGACCACGGACTTCACCGATGATTGGGTGCTTAGCTTTCATCTTATTGAGTTCAGCACTCATGATTGTGCCGATTTTTTTGGCACGATCAACCAATTTGTCTTCTTCAATAGTTTTGATTGCACCCAACGCTGCAGCGCATGCAATAGGGGAACCACCAAATGTGCCACCTAAACCACTTGCATGAATTGAATCCATAACATCTGCGCGACCAGTAACTGCTGCAAGTGGTAAACCACCAGCAATTCCCTTTGCAGTTGTTATTAAATCTGGCTCCAAGCCTTCATCTTCTGAAGCAAACATTTGACCAGTACGAGCAAAACCAGTTTGGACTTCATCTGCAATAAATAGTGCGCCGTTGTCTTTTGCGTATTTGGCTAAGCCAGGTAAAAAGCCCCTAGGCGGAACGATGAATCCACCTTCACCTTGAATAGGTTCAATAACAATTGCAGCAATATTCTTTCCGCCGATTTCCTTGTCCAATTTATGAATGACAACGTCGAGAGCATTTTTTTCACAAGCAGCAGCTCCGCCTTCCCAACGATATGGGTAGGCCATAGGCATGCGATAAATTTCTGGAGTAAATGGACCAAAGCTATCTTTGTAAGGCATATTTTTTGCAGTCATACCCATCGTTAGATTTGTACGACCGTGATACCCATGTTCGAACACGACAATTGCTTGACGCTTTGTGAATGAACGAGCAATTTTGACGGCGTTCTCAAGTGCTTCTGCTCCAGAATTGAGCAGCACAGATTTCTTGGCAAATTTTCCTGGCGTTAAACGATTAAGTGCCTCACATACTTCGATGTAACCAAGGTATGGCGCAACCATAAAACAGGTGTGAGTAAATTCGGCAACTTGTTTCTGTACATTTTCAACAACGTGGGGTGCGCTATTTCCAACGTTGACAACAGCAATACCTGCACCAAGATCAATAATGTGATTTCCATCGACATCTACCAAAATTCCACCACCAGCGCGTTCGATTACAGCTGGCATCGACATTCCAAGGGATGCTGAAACTGCTGCGGCTCTACGAGCAATAATTTGCTCTGATTTAGGACCTGGAATAGCAGTAACGACTTTGCGTTTTTGTTCTACGGGCGTAATTGGTGTGCTCATTTTCCCAGTCTACTTTGGCCGTGAGAAGATATCCACATGAGCGATCTGGTGATTCTTGGTTCCACAGGATCAATCGGTATTCAAGCTCTCGAATTAGTTAGTGCCAACCCAGGAAAATTTCAGATAGTCGGCATCACTTCCGCAGGGAATAACCCCACTTTATTAATTGAGCAAGCGAAGAAATTTAATGTAGGAGTTGTCGGCACGATTCACAATGCGGAACTCATACGCGAGGCACTCCCAGGTGTCACTGTCATTGATGGCAAAGATTCGGCGGCCCACGTTGCATCAATTACATGCGATGTCGTTCTCAATGCAATTTCAGGATCTATCGGATTAGCCGCAACGGTGGGAGCGCTAAAAGTTGGAAATCGTTTAGCACTTGCCAATAAAGAATCTCTCGTAGCAGCAGGTGATTTTGTCATGTCACTTGCAAGCCAGAATCAAATTATTCCAGTGGACTCCGAACACAGCGCACTCTGGCAATGTTTGATGGCGGGAAAGAGAAATGAAGTTTCAAAGTTTGTATTGACTGCTTCAGGTGGACCATTTCGCGAGAGAAAAGATCTAACGTCTGTCACAGTTGATGAAGCACTAGCCCACCCAACCTGGACAATGGGGCCAGTTATTTCAGTTAATTCGGCAACCCTTGTTAATAAATCCCATGAAATTATCGAAGCTCACCATCTTTATGCAATGCCGTACTCTCAAATTGATGCTGTTATTCATCCGCAGTCGGTAATTCATTCAATGGTCGAATTCCTGGATGGGGCAACAATTGCCCAAGCAAGTCCACCAAATATGAAGGGCCCAATTGCCTATGCAATCAATTGGCCAGATCGTTTAAAGTCGGCAACAGCTGCAATGGATTGGAAGCAATCGCATACTTGGAATTTTGAACCCATAGATCATGAAAGATTTCCTGCAATTGAGTTGGCCAAAAGATGTGGAGAACTCGGGGGAGGGTTGCCAGCAATTTTTAATGCGGCAAATGAAGTTGCAGTCCACGCTTTTCTTAAAGGTTCTATACCATTTACTTCAATCATGGAGTGTGTGGAAAAGACAGTCATGCAACTCGGCGGATCAACTCCGAGTCCAATCAGAGATTTAAGTGATGTCAGTGCAATAGAGCAGGATGCGCAATCTCTTGCCCAAGAAGTTTTACAACGAATGGTTTCCTAATGAAAATACTTGGAATTTTAGTTTTTGCAATCGCGCTACTGCTCTCTGTGATGATTCACGAATTTGGTCATTACATCACTGCAAAAAAATATGGAATGCGAGTCAGTGAATTCTTTCTTGGATTTGGAAAAAGGATTTGGTCCTTTACTAAAGGTGAAACTGAATTTGGCATTAAAGCCATTCCAGCCGGTGGCTATTGCCGCATCGAAGGAATGACTGCAACTGATGAAATGCCCGCCGGTGAAGAATCACGGGCTTTCTACAAGGCAAATTCTGGACGCAAACTAGTTGTACTAGGTGCAGGATCCTTCTTGCACTTTGTTATAGGTTTTATCATTTTGCTCATAATTTTTGCAGGCGTTGGAACCGCAAAACCCACCACAACAATTTCTCAGATTTCCCCATGTGTTCCACAAGTAAATGCCGCGTGTGTAGATACAGATCCAAGGTCACCAGCACAATTAGCCGGCTTGCAAGTGGGTGATGTTATTACTTCTCTCAATGGCGTAGAAGTTAATAATTGGTCCAAAGATGTTGAAGTGATTAGAACTTCTGCTGGCAAAGAGCTGTTAATTGGAATTCAAAGAAATGGTGTTGTGCAGACAATTGCTGTCGTTCCTGCGACCAGAATTATTGATGGCAAAAAATATGGATTCCTTGGAATTGTCAATGAATTCCAATTAGTACGGGATGCTCCAATTACTGCAGTAAAAAACACATTCCTTGTTTCATGGGATTTTATGACGGGCAGCGTTAAAGCAATCATCTCTTTACCTTCGAAAATTCCTGCATTATGGGGAGCAACTGTTTCTGGAACCGAGCGAGATCCAAATGGACTAGTCGGAATTGTTGGAGTTGCTCAAGTTTCCGGTCAAGCTGTTAGCACCGAGAACTTAAGTGCATCAGAGCGAATTCAAACATTTCTTTTAATTATCGCAAGCTTGAATTTCTTCGTAGGAATATTTAATTTGCTTCCCATTCTTCCGTTAGATGGTGGACATATGGCAGTGGCGATTGCTGATGAAATTCGAGCACTCTTTGCCCGCATCCGAGGAAAAGCTCGTCCCCAAGGAATTAATGTAAATAAATTGGCTCCTATAACTGTGGTTGTGTTTGCCCTTCTGGCTGCGCTTACCGTTTTGCTCTTGGCCGCAGATATTCTTAATCCCGTTCAACTGAATTTATAACGCTCATGTCGCAACTCAAAACGAATTAGGGCAGAATAAAGACATGGTTGATCTAGGAATTCCTTCAGCGCCACCACCAACTCTTGCACCGCGTCGAAAGACGAAACAATTGATGGTCGGAAAAGTTGGAGTCGGAAGTCAATCACCAGTATCTGTTCAATCTATGTGCACGACCCTGACTTCAGATGTGAACGCAACTCTTCAGCAAATCGCAGAACTCACGGCCTCTGGTTGTCAGATTGTTCGCGTTGCTGTTCCAAGTCAAGATGATGCTGATGCGTTAGCCCAGATTGCTAAGAAATCTCAAATTCCAGTTATTGCAGATATTCACTTTCAACCAAAGTATATTTTTGCTGCAATCGATGCAGGATGCGCCGCAGTTCGCGTAAACCCAGGCAACATCAAGCAATTCGATGACAAGGTTAAAGAGGTTGCAAAAGCTGCAGGTGATGCTGGTATCCCAATTCGCATCGGTGTAAATGCTGGTTCTTTAGATCCACGTTTGATTGCAAAATACGGCAAGGCAACCCCTGAAGCACTCGTTGAATCTGCACTATGGGAAGCAAGTTTATTCGAAGAGCATGGTTTTTCAGATATAAAGATTTCCGTGAAACACCACGATCCTGTCACGATGGTAAATGCATATCGTTTATTGGCGGCGCAGTGTGATTACCCATTGCACTTAGGTGTTACAGAAGCTGGACCTATTTTCCAAGGGACTATTAAGTCAGCAACAGCATTTGGAATACTTTTATCAGAAGGCATCGGAGACACAATTCGTGTTTCACTCTCAGCGCCTCCTGTTGAAGAAGTAAAAGTAGGCATTTCAATTCTTGAATCTTTAAATTTACGTCAGAGAAAACTAGAGATTGTTTCTTGTCCATCATGCGGTCGCGCACAAGTTGATGTGTACACATTGGCTGAAAAAGTGCAGGCAGGCTTACAAGGAATGACTGTTCCACTTCGTGTTGCCGTTATGGGTTGCGTTGTAAACGGACCAGGGGAAGCTCGCGAAGCAGATCTCGGTGTTGCATCCGGTAATGGCAAGGGACAAATATTTGTTAAGGGACAAGTAATTAAGACTGTTCCAGAAGCACAAATTGTTGAAACGCTGATTGAAGAAGCAATGCGACTAGCCGAAGAGATGGAAGCAGCCGGAGTATCTTCAGGCGAACCTTCCGTTGATGTTCACTAACCTCACACAACTCACGCCATCCCTCAGGTA
>CANHNH010000039.1 GCA_947461995.1 Candidatus Nanopelagicaceae bacterium | reverse complement strand
ATAAATTACTGAGTACGCGTACTCCAGAAATGATTCTGACATTTCAGATGAAACATCGATATCAACGATCTTGCCTGGATATTCACCTGGTTTAGGTCCAACAGGTTTTTTGCCCTTGGGCGGAGTCTTTGTAGCCATGGGGGCGATTGTGCCAAGTACAACGCCTAAAGTGCGTGACCGCCTTGCGGGCGTGCCCCGATATTTGCAACACATGTTGCCGCCAGAGTTACTCCAGCCACTGTAGATGCCTGTAAATCACTGCCAGATATTTTTGCAGCGATAAATCCGCCAGCAAAGCTATCTCCGGCGCCAGTTGTATCTGCAACTACGGTATTTATTGCATCGATATCAATTCGTTGTCCGCCACGTTCTTGAGCGATTGCACCGCTAGATCCACGTTTAATAATGACCGCAGGACAGAGAGTCAATAATTTTTCGAGAGCACTATTAATATCTGTTGCATCGACAATATAGATCGCTTCTTCTTCATTGGGCAAGATGTAATCCATCAGTGGCAACCACGAAAGAATGAGTTCGCGATCAACTTCTTTCATCGCACCAACTGTGACAGTGTCATAAAACAGGGGGATACCAGCTAATTTAATTGATGCAATCATCTCCATGACGCCAGTACGTGAACGTGGATTTAAAAGCGCATAACCAGAAACATAGGCTGCATCAAAGCCAGCAAGTGGTGGCATATCTGCAAGAGATAAACCTGAGTTAGCCCCAGTTTCTGGAAACATCGTGCGTTCACCTTTTTGATCAACCAAAACTACGACAACACCGGTTGGATCATTGGTTTTAATAAGGGATGAGTGATCAACTTTTAGATCATCAAATTCAGAGATGAGAGCAGCCCCGGCTGAGTCATTTCCTACCCGAGCAACGATCGTCGATTCTGTGCCGGTATGGGCAATCCAGGATGCAACATTTCCTGCGGCTCCACCACCGTGAGTCGTAATTTTTGATGCTGTGTCTTCGCCGTAATTGATGGTGCCCTGTAATTTAACGACGACATCGAGCATGACATCGCCGATGCACAGGACTTTAGGCATTTTTACTTATTTAAAGCTACTGCGATATCAGCGGCTAGTGCGCAATTAGATTTGATGATTTCGATATTTACACGTAATGAATCCCCATTGCTTTCAGTGTGAAAATGCTCAAGCAAAAATGGCGTTACGGCCTTACCTGTTATGCCCTCTTTTTCAGCACTTGCCAGACCACTAGCTAAAATCGAATCGTGTAACTTCTTATCCATTTGATTCTTAACAGGGTTGGCAACAATGAGGGCAGAAGTATTTGTCTGCATTGAGGCTCTTGCTTTGATCGCAGATGCTATTTGATCCGCTGTATCTGCTTGATATTCAATTTCAAAACCAGAGTCAGTTAAATAAAAGCCAGGAAACTTCTTAGTTTTATAACCGATCACTCCGATTGCCAGAGTTTCTAAGCGTTCAAGGGTCGCTCCAACGTCGAGAATAGATTTAACTCCGGCGCAAACTACGGTGATGTCCAGTGCAGACAAAGCAGTTAGATCCGCTGATTCATCAAAGGATTCTTGTGCACCGCGATGAACGCCACCTAATCCACCTGTAGCAAAAACTTTAATACCAGCCATCACAGCAAGATGGGCAGTTGCTGCAACAGTTGTTGCCGCGCTCTTTCCGAAGGCCACAGCAATTGCTAAGTCGCGGCTTGATGCTTTTAAAATATTATCGCGCGTTGCAATTGTTACGAGGTCGGGATCGCTTAATCCAATATGCACGGCGCCATCAATAACTGCAATCGTCGCCGGTGTTGCGCCGTGAGCACGGACAATTGCTTCTACTTCGCGAGCAACATCTAGATTTGTTGGACGCGGCAATCCATGGCTGATAATTGTTGATTCAAGAGCAACAATCGGAGAACCTGATGCACGAGCAGCAGCTACTTCATCCGAATATTTCAATACATCGCTCAGATCTGAATTCATGAGCGAAAGGATACCCCCCTTAGCACTCGTGCTTCGTGGCAAGATACGAGCATGCATTTGGCCGACATCACACCCTCGATATTTGCCGGCCTCGGACTTACAAGTGCAACTGATTCTTTATCACTGGGCCAATCACCACATGGAAAAGAAGTTTTGTTTCTTGTAGATGGACTTGGCGCCGATGTTATTGAAAAATATAAAGATTTGATTCCAACTCTGCATACTTTTGCTCACCACGGAGATGTTGCAACGTCATTTCCTTCTACTACTGCAACTTCCCTTGCCACCTTGATGACTGGCGAACTACCAGGAACTCATGCGATGTTGGGATACACAGTGCGTGTGCCGCGCAGTGGGGGACGAGTTCTTAATACGTTGAAGTGGGATGAACGCGTGGATCCGCACGTATGGCAGAGCGTTCCGACTCTCTTTGAACGCGCTGCGGCGCAAAATATTTCCATCTCACATGTTGCAGCCAAACGTTATGAAAATACCGGATTTACGCAAGCAGTATTTCGTGGTGCTACTTATCGCGGTGCAAATGTTTTGGAGGACATGATCACTGAGACAAAAGCGGCTCTGACAACGAATCCATCTTTTGCATATGTTTACATTAATGATCTAGATGTTGCAGGACATAGCGATGGCGTTGGCTCTGATAAGTGGTGCGCCGCGCTGGCCTACGTTGATCACGTTGCAAAGGCACTAGTTACGCAGTTGCCTCGCGGAACTCGCATTTTTTTGACTGCAGATCACGGCATGGTAAATGTGGAAGAGAAAATAGTTTTGGGACAAGATAATGATTTGTTAGACGGAATCGAAACTATTGCTGGCGAACCCCGAGCCAGACATCTTTATTTAGCAGATAGTGCAGATTCACCGACAGCCCGTGCAGAATTTGCGAGTAAGTGGCGTGAATATTTAGGAAAGCGTGCTGATGTATTTACAAAGGAAGAAGTCATAACAAATCAGTTATTCGGCCCATCGTTAGTTGAAAATGCCCTAGATCGCATGGGTGATGTGATTGCTATTGCCCACGGTGGCGTAATTTTGATTGACCCAGAGCGCACATCACTTGAAGGTGCGATGGTTGGACATCACGGGGGATCTAGCGAAGTAGAGAGCTCTGTACCACTGCTCTCACGAGTGGTTAATTAAATTCGTCTTCATCCTCGTCATCTTTTTTAGCAGCACCCGCTCCAAACATAATTTCATCCCATGAAGGAACCTTTGCACGACCAACAACGCCATCGCGAGCAGCTGACTCATCTGGTTCTTCTCGCAATGCAACAAGGCGTGGGGGTTCAGTTCTAGTTGGTTCTTCAATGAGCTCAGGTGCAGATGTAATTCGGATGGGCGCAGGCGCTGGTTCGTCGGTGTAAATCAAACCAGATTCCGTACGTGGACGTTCTGCAATCTTTGTAATACCAGGTGCATCACCCATCATCCATCGCGCGTTCTCATCTTGGGATGTGACTGAGCGACGGGTTGGGTCATATTCCCAAATCGCATCGCCATGTCCATCGCTATTTGGATAACTCAAGGAGAGTGACCAGGTTCCATCGTGATGGCGCCACGCATTCCACGCTAAATCTTCTTCGGAAATATCGCGTGGGGCTAAGCGAGAAGTAACAACTTCAAAGAGTGTTTCTGGTTCTTCACCAGGTTCGCGGCGAAGGATCACACTGTGGGCTTGATCAATAATGAAGGAGCGTTCTTGCAAAATCGGACCTGCAAAGCGTTCGATTTTTTCAATGCTTGTCCCGGAATCTCGCGCAATATCTTGAGCACTCTCGCCAAGACGCAAGCGACGTTGGATATCTTTAACGCTAATTATATTTTCTGAATCATCTGGAACTGATGAGAGCCGTTGTTGATTAACTGAGGCACGTAATGAGTCACTGACGCGCAGAGTAAATTCGTTGCCTTCGTTATCAGCCAGGGTTAAGGCAACGCCATCTGGCGTCTTACCCGTGAATCGAAGGTCAGTCACGAGGGCGAGCGTAACCGATGGCAGCCCGATAAGTTGAGAGGTACGGCAGTGTTGTCACAATTGCTGCCACCATAAAGCCAAGTGGAACCCAAAACGCCATCTGTGCGCCAGAGTGGTCAATTACTACACCAGCTAGTGCGCTAGAAATTGCTCCACCCAGTGGCATTCCTGCAATGACCCATGTCAACGCTTCGGTAATTTGCCCGGCAGGTACTGCGCTTTCAACTGTGCCGTATGCATTAACTATTAAAGGTGCAATAAATAATCCATTAATAAATAGCGCAACTGAAAGTGCGGGAATCGAATTTGCAAAGAGCAAGGGAATTGATCCCAATGTTAGACCGACGAGATAAATCAAAAATCTAGTTGCATGTGCAGATTTGAATTTAATTGCACCGTTAACGAGTGCAGCCACAGCACTGCCAACTGCCCAAATTGCAAGTAGCCAACCAGTGGATTCTGGATGATTTCTTTCTTCTGCAAATCCAACAACTGAGATTCCGACAGCGCCAAAGAATCCACCGAGAAGAGCACATGGGAAAACGATGGATTGAACAATTCGATTTCTTAAGACTGCAGGATGTGGCTCTTGTAGATTTGCAGGTTCTGCAGGAGGTTCAGTTGATTTCATTGCCGCAAGGGAAGGTAATCCGATTGCTAAGAAAATTAACCCAGCCAAGATTCCAGCAGATGGAGCAATCTTTACCGCACACGTTGTCGCGACAACGGGGCCAAGAATAAATACAAATTCATCGACCATTGCTTCCCACGAATAAGCGGTGTTAATCAGATGTCCGTCTTTATTTTTTGGGTCATTTTTTAGGATGTGAAGCCAACGTCGACGAACCATGCCACCTGCACTAATTGCAGTTGATTCAGCAATAATTAAAGAGATGAACCAAGTCCAAATTGGCGCACTCTTGGATACCAAAAACACAAAGAGCAAAAATGCGATGATTCGAATTGGAACGGCAAGGCGCAAAATCTTTCCTTGTCCACGTTGATCTGCTTGACGTGACCAGAAAACTTCGGCGGCTCCAACCACGATAGAACCCACCGCAGTCAGAGCACCTGCAAGGGCGTATGAATCTGTGGCTGCAACAACAACAAAAATAATTGCTAGCGAGTCCATGGAAATTGGCATACGCCCGATAAAGCCAGCAGCTGAGAACTTTAATCCGCCAGGTGTGCGCAGAAGAGTTCCGTAGGCCTTGAGCATGTAAGCAGTCTAATAGACTTGTGAACATGAACGATAAAGCCGAGCTTTTAGATCTTGCGTTACGCGTAGGAAAAAAGGCTGCAGCGTTATTAAGCGCCCGTCCAGACGTACTCGAAATTTCTACAAAATCTAGCGATGTAGACATTGTCACTCAGATGGATAAAGCCGCCGAAGAGTTAATAGTTTCATCCATCCTCGCCGAACGTCCGGGCGATGGAATGATCGGCGAAGAAGGTGCGGATAGAACTTCAACATCTGGAATCACTTGGGTTATTGATCCACTCGATGGCACGGTCAATTACTTTTATGGCTTACCTGGATGGAATGTTTCTATTGCAGCTAAGGACAAAGATGGCGTTGTAGTTGGTGTGGTTGTTAGCCCAACAATTAATTCAACGTGGTGGGCAACTCGTGGTGGTGGATCTTTTCATAATGGCAAAAAGATTCAGTGCAATGATCCCGTCGAATTAAATCGCACGATGCTTGCAACCGGCTTTGCTTATGAATCGCAAAAGCGTGCTCTGCAATTAGATTTCATAAATAAATTACTGCCGTACTTTCGAGACATACGACGCAATGGCGCCGCGGCCGTTGACCTTGCCTTTGTTGGCGCAGGAAATGTTGATGCTTACTTTGAATCAGGATTGCATGAATGGGATCTCGCAGCTGGTGGATTAATCGCTACAGAGGCCGGAGCCATCCTTACCCAGCACGAGGTGGGCGGACAGAATTTCACCTTGGCTGCAGGCCCACATCTGCATCAGATTCTCAAAAATACGCTCGGGCTTTAGCCGATTTTCACTTGGCCACGCTCATGTGGCAAGATACGACTTCTGTACAGCACTCTGTACCGATATACGAATTAGCTAAGGAAATCATGAACGTACTTGACGCCGTAGATGCAGCATCGCTGCGCAAAGACATCCCACAATTTCGCGCTGGTGATGAGCTCAAGATTCACGTACGTGTTATCGAAGGTAGCAAGAGTCGTATTCAGGTCTTCCAAGGAATTGTTATGCGCCGTCAAGGCGATGGCGTTCGCGAAACATTTACTATTCGTAAAGTTTCTTACGGTGTTGGAGTAGAACGTACGTTCCCAGTACACACTCCAGT
>CANHNH010000038.1 GCA_947461995.1 Candidatus Nanopelagicaceae bacterium | reverse complement strand
GAGCTCAACGAACAATACGTAGAGGATGTAAAGGAAAGGAATTGTTGAGAGAACGCCCCAAAGGATCTTGGTGCCGTTATCTGCTGAGATTTCACCTGGGTAACCAAGTGCAATCATTGCAGCTGCTGCTGGCACAAGGCGTGTGATCATTGAAGATGATGCAGCCTTTGCAAGTGCGAGTACAGCAATTACTTCAACTAGAAGTAGTGGAACAGTTAGTAGCCAGTCAACATAGCGGTATGCCTCGTTGAATGATCCTGCACCAGTTGTTGAAACCTTGTATCCATCTGAAGCTTCTGTGAATGAGTTGAAGATTCTCCAGTAGTGGTATCCAGCAATGAATGTAACCATTGATGAAAGGACAAGGGCATTACGGTATTTAGGTAGTACGCGTGACTGTGATACGAGTGTGTACACAGTGCATGCAAGCATTGAAACTAATCCAAACGAAAATACGTTATAGATCGTGTTCCACTGGTTGGCTGTTAGATCGAGCATTTACTTAGCCTCCATGAGGGCAATTTGTTGTCCTTCATTCGCGCGAATGAAGCGTGGATTTTCTGATCTGAAATGGCGTGGGGCCACATCAGGAAAACGCACCGAGATAATTTTCCGCCACATGGGCTAACACGGCAACCTCAAAAGAGGGTATGTCTCAGAATTTTCCTGCGTAGAATTCCGACAAAGAGGGCTAGCAAGGCGAGTAGATGGGGCGAAAAATGGGTCAGGGGAATTTTCCGGTTGATGCCTTCGCCGATGTCTTAGGCGCCAACAAAGAGTATGTGGCCAACTTTAAATATTCAGAACTCACGGGACGCGCAGCAAAAGGTTTGGCAATTGTGACGTGCATGGATTCACGCATCAATCCACTCTCTGTGGGTGGAATGAAATCTGGTGATGCCAAAATTTTGCGCAATGCAGGAGCGCGTGTCACCGAAGACGTTTTGCGTACCTTGGTCTTAGCAACGTATTTATTAGGTGTGGATCGAATTTTGGTTATGCCTCACACAGATTGCCGAATGGCTAGCGCAACTGAAGAAGAGATACATGCCCATATTGAAAAAGAATTTGGAGTAGACACTAGTTCGCTCGAATTTAGAACCGTCAATGATCAGAAAGCTGCGCTCGCAATAGATGTTGGGCGAGTTCGTTCATATCCGTTGCTTCGAGATGGAGTCATCGTTGGTGGAGCAATTTACGACGTTAAGACGGGAACAATTACACCTATTGATTGTTGATTCGGCTGATTGGGTCTCTTGTAAGGGGATAATCAGGGTGCGCGTAAAAATCTTTTAATAGCTCCTGAATTAATTTAGTTTTTTCTTTGATTACAGCGTGAGATGCACCAGGAACAATCGCGAGTCGAGCGTTTGGTATCGCTTGATAGATTTTTTCTGAATCTTTTGCGCTAATCACATCGTCATCTCCGGCAAGAATCAGTACAGGACATTTAATTTTTGCCAATTTAGCTGGTGCAATATTGGGTTCCGTTTTCCATACTTTAAAAGCTGTTGTTACCTTCTTTGTTAACTCAGATGCAGGGTCAGGAGACAAGCGGTCGTGTTCGGCTTGCGCTTCAGGGGATACGTCTGGTTTTCCAAACTTTAGGCGCACTTGTGAGGCACTTGTATTTCCTCCAATTGCAACGACGGAGCGCACTAAGTCAGGACGGCCTATTGCGGCCAAAAGAGCAATATTTGCACCATCGCTGACGCCAATGAGATGAGCCGGCTCTTTAACTACATCTTCTAAAAAAGCGATGAGTTCTTTTGTCTGAAAATTAAAATGGATACTTCCTTTTTGATTAGCGGTACGGCCATGTCCTGTTCGATCGTAGGCAAAAACCTTAAAATTTTTCTTGACTGCAGGCAAAAGGTATTTCTTAACTTTTTCGGTGTGGCTCAAGCCACCATGCAAGATTACAAGCGCCTCGCCACGTTTGGACCATTGAAACATAAAGACGTCATGGCCCTGCACACTTACGTATTTCTGCATCTAATTCGAATCCATAATATGGCGATTGCCGCGATCAAAAGTTAGATAGTTCCATGTCCAATCAGCCATAGTGCCAATTTTATTACGGCCACCTAAGAGATAAAAAAGATGCAACCAGAGCCACGCGTACCACGCAAGTATTCCGGCCATCTTAAATTTTCCGACTTCAACAACTGCCTTATTTCTGCCAATAGTTGCCATAGAACCCTTGTCCTTATATTTGAATGGGTTCAAAGGTTTATTTTTTGCAAGATTAATGATTTGCCTTGCAACAAAGCGGCCTTGTTGCATAGCGACTGGTGCGACCATCGGAAGGAATTTTCCGTCAGAAGATTTATATCCTGAAATATCTCCAATAGCCCAAATATGCGGATAGTTCTTTACTTGAAGAGTTTGCTCAACATCGACGCGCGTTGAAATCAGTGGAAGATTAAGAGTAGACGCGGTTGGTTCTCCGCGTACTCCGGCAGCCCAAATTGTTATTTGTGCAGGGATTGCAGGAGCACCTTTAATATTAATTGATGTATTCATAACTTCTTCAACTGCAGTATTTAACATTACATTTACACCGAGTTTTTCAAGATCCTTTTTAGTCCGAGCAGATAGTGAAGCAGAAAAACTTGGCAACAAACGTGGTCCTGCTTCAATCAAAACTATCTTCATTTTGGATGCAGCTTCAGATTGATCACTTGTGAGTGGACCGCGGACTAATTCTGCAAATGCTCCAGCCATTTCAACGCCAGTTGGCCCACCACCGACAACTGCAATCGTGAATACGGTGTCGTCTTGGAAGCGGCACAAATCTTCGAATCTGCGCATGACCTCTGCTCGAATTGCTAGAGCTTCATGCACACTCTTCATTCCAAGTGCGAACTCGTTGACGCCTTTTACACCAAAATCAGTAGTTGCCGAACCCAATGCAATTATTAAGTGATCAAATGCCAATACTTCAGAGCTATCAATTTTCACTGTCTTATTTTTATGATCAACAGCTATAGGTGAACCCATGCGAAATTGTGCACCCGATTTACGAAGTGCGCCTCGCACAGGATGGGCAACGTGGTCTGCTGCTAATCCAGCCGATGCAACTTGATAAAGCAGCGGTAAGAATGTTTGAAAATTATGGCGATCCACAACGGTGACATCTGCGTGAGCACTAAGTTCTCGGGCAGCAGTTAATCCGCCAAAGCCAGCGCCGAGAATCACAACGCGTGGTTTTGTCATGTCGCCTCTTCCGGGTGTTGGATTTCTTGGCTTAAGTCTAGGCTGATATCCATGAACGAGCAGAATCAAAAGTGTAAGTACCTAGTTACTGGTGCATCAGGCTATGTCGGCGGGCGGCTTGTCCGCACATTGCTAGCCGATGGACGCGATGTACGCGTGTTGGTTCGCGATCGAATTAAAGTACAAGACCGCGCGTGGGCCGATGAAGTCGAAATCGTTGTTGGCAATGCTACAAAAGCTGAAGATTTGGATCGCGCACTCGTTGGAATTCACACAGCTTTTTACTTATTGCATTCAATAAATGTTGGTGTTGATTTCAGTGCAATTGAAGCGGACATGGCGCGGACTTTCGCACAGGCCGCAGAGCGAGCAGGTGTGTCACAAATAATCTATCTCGGCGGTATTGCCAATGATAAGAACAGCAGCAAGCACTTAGCTTCGCGAGTCCAAACAGGAAAACAATTGGCTTCTACTTCGGTACCGGTTCTCGAATTTCGTGCAGGAATCATTATTGGTTCAGGGTCAGCATCCTTTGAAATGTTGCGCCACCTGACGCATCGCTTGCCAATTATGACAACACCAAAGTGGGTTTCAAATTTGACTCAACCTATTGTTGTTCGAGATGTGTTGTATTACCTGCGTAAGGCAGCAGTATTGGAAAAACCTGTAAATCAAGTCTTTGATATTGGTGGTCCAGAAGTGCTCTCATATGCGGACATGATGCAGAAGTTTGCAAAGTTATCTGGGTTGCGCAGACGTTGGATAATTAAAGTTCCTGTTTTAACTCCAAACCTTTCTAGTTTGTGGATTGGTTTAGTAACACCAGTACCGACATCTCTTGCGCGTCCACTTGTAGGTTCGTTAATCAGTGAAGTTGTTGCAGATAAAAACAAGAGCGTGGATGCACTAATTCCGCCACCGCCTGAAGGTCTATTAAATGTTGAAGACTCCATCAAATTAGCGCTGACACGTACAAATGATCACAATGTAGAAACACGTTGGTCTGATGCATCAACACCAACGGCGCCATGGCAAAAAGCGCAAGGTGACCCCGAATGGGCTGGAGAAATGGTTTTAAATGATCATCGTGAAGCACTGACAAGCGCTTCTATTGAAACCGTATGGAAACATATCGAAGGTATTGGTGGCGATAACGGTTGGTATGGCTCCGATTTCTTATGGTGGGGCCGCGGTGTCATTGATCGTTTCTTTGGCGGAGTTGGTTTACGCCGTGGACGACGTGATCCAAATAATTTGCGTATTGGAGATAGTTTAGATTTCTGGCGTGTAGAAGAGATTGAACATGGCGTGCACATGAAGTTATACGCCGAAATGGTTTTACCAGGAAAAGCGTGGTTAGATTTTAGAGTTTCTACAGAAGATGGCAAAACAAAAATTGTTCAAGAAGCAACCTTTGTTCCCCGTGGTTTAGGTGGGCAACTGTATTGGTATTTAATCGTGCCACTTCATACTTTAGTATTTCCGACAATGATTCGAAACATAGTAAAGCGAGCAGAATCAAATGCATGAGTTCACACCAGAGGTTGAAAACCTTGCAGATGAAATTCTGGCATACAGCCTTGAGAGATTAAAGAGCGATCCACCCCTTGATGGTCCGCGCACGGAAGCAGATTTATTTCGAGAAGTCGGAAATACAATTACGGCGCGCGGTCTTGGTGGAAGTGAAGCGCTAAAAGTTTTTACAGATGTATTAGCAAAAGCCTGTATGTCAACAGATCATCCACGTTACTTAGCATTCATTCCTTCTGCACCAAGTGAATTTGCAAACTTATTTGATCTTGTCGTTGGTGCAAGTGCTCTCTATGGTGGCTCATGGCAAGAAGGGGCTGGCGCAGTATTTGCCGAAAACCAAGCGCTGAAATGGCTGATTGATTTAGCAGAATTGCCAGATAGTGCTGGCGGTGTTTTTGTTCAAGGCGGAACAATCGGAAATTTGTCCGCACTTGTAGTCGCGCGCGCAGAAGCACGCAAGAAATTTCCCGATGCCACACGTTGGGTTATTGCATGCAGTGAAGAGTCCCACTCTTCAATTGCATCTGCTGCAAACGTAATGGATGTAGATTTGCTCAAAGTTGCCACACGTTCTGATCGCAAATTGCACGGTGAAGATGTTGCTCGCGAAATAGATGCGTTGCACTCATCAGGCACTTCTCGTGTCTTTGCAGTTGTAGCGACAGCTGGCACAACCAATCTGGGAATTGTTGATGAGTTGGATGCAATTGGTGAGGCAGCACATCTTCGAAATATCTGGTTTCATGTTGATGGGGCATACGGTTTAGCAGCGTTGTGCGCACCGAGTGTTCGAGAAAAATTTAAAGGCGTAGAAAAAGCAGACTCATTTATTGTTGATCCGCACAAGTGGCTTTTCGCTCCCTTTGATGCGTGTGCACTTGTTTACCGAAACCCAGAATTAGCGCGCGAAACGCACACACAACACGCAACATATCTAGAAACTCTTCACGACGGATCATGGAATCCATCTGACTATGCAATCCATCTGACTAGGCGTGTCCGTGGTTTGCCATTTTGGTTTTCACTTGCGGCCCATGGCACAGATGAATATGCCAAAGCAATGGAAACCACAATGAGTGTTGCACAACAGGCCGCGGAATTAATTAAGAAACATCCAAACCTCGAACTCTTATACGAACCAGAGTTATCAATTGTTGCCTTTACGCGTAATGGTTGGGATGCTGCGCAATACCAACAGTGGAGCGATAAATTATTAGCCGATCAGATTGGTTTTATTCCGCCATCTGCCGATAAGGGTCAGCCAATTTTGCGTTTCGCAATCGTTAATCCATGGACGAAAATAAGTGACATCGAAGTAATCTTGGCCACTCTGTAAATCCCACACTTTTTAATCTTCGCCCCGTAAGATTTGGGCCATGTCCATGATGGAAAGTGCCAATACTTCGCCTGCAGTATTAAGTGAATTAGAAGCGCGCATCCTTGAATTTGAAGGAACATGGTGGAAATTTGCTGGTGCTAAAGAGTCTGCCATTAAAGAACTATTTGACCTCAGTGCCCCTCGTTATTACCAATTACTTAATGATTTAATCGACCGCGAGGACGCATTGATTGCGGCCCCAATGTTGGTCAAACGCCTTCGCCGCCTGCGCGAAGCACGCATGTCCGCACGTACTGCTCGCTAGAACTCCACTCGGTTT
>CANHNH010000037.1 GCA_947461995.1 Candidatus Nanopelagicaceae bacterium | reverse complement strand
GAGCGCAGCAACAGCAGTCACAGCAGCAACATTTGATGAAGTCGTACTAAAGAGCAGTATTCCCGTTCTTGTTGATTTCTGGGCTGAATGGTGTGGACCATGCCGCGCGGTTGGGCCAATCCTTGATGAGATTGCCGCAGAACATGGCGATAAGTTAAAGATCGTAAAACTCAATACAGATGAAGAGTCTGCAATCGCAATTAAGTACGGCGTAACATCGATTCCAATGTTAAATATTTATGTTAATGGCGAAGTTGTTAAGACAATTATTGGTGCAAAGCCAAAGCCAGCACTGCTCAAAGAACTCGAAAGCTTTATCTAGTAAATTATGAAAGAGCTCTCTGAAGCAGAGATCCGCTCTTTTCAACAATCGCGCGGGTTAACAGTTACTGGCATCATCAATGATGTCACTGCCCGCGCGCTCGAAGAAGCTCGATGGAAATTAGGAGATCGCTCTCTCTATCTTCAAGAGCCGCCATTCATGCATGGTGATGATGTTGCGGCTCTCCAAAGCCGGCTAACTGAAATGGGTTTTGATTGTGGGCGTGTAGATGGAATTTACGGAGAACTGACAGCACGTGCAGTAAAAGATTTTCAAAAATCTGTGGGTATCGCACTTGATGGACAATGTGGCCCCGCAACGGTCATTGCACTCATTCGTCTGACAAAAATTGTTTCTGGTGGTGCGCCATCACAGTTACGTGAAAGTGCCTCACAAAAGAATCGCGGACCAGCCCTTGCAAATAAAATAATTGTGATTGATCCGAGTTTAGGTGGAAAAGAAGAAGGAAATGTTGCCAATAATATTGTTGAATCTGAAGTCGTCTATGACATTGCTCAACGTCTTGAAGGGCGTTTATTAGCGTTGGGCGCCGGTGTATTTCTCACTCGTGGTGCGAATAATTGCCCAACTGAAGCAGAGCGAATTACTTTTTCTAATCAAAGCGAGGCAGACCTCATGATTTCTCTGCATGTTGATTCACATCCAAACCCAGATGCACATGGTGTTGCAACGTATTTTTATGGAAGCGATGCACATGGAATTCACTCAATTGTTGGTGAGAGATTTGCATCCCTTGTGCAACGTGAAATTTGCGCTCGTACAGATTTACTCAATTGCCGCACTCACCCAATGACCTGGGATTTATTGCGTTTAACAAAAGCACCTGTTGTTCGAATTGATCTGGGATATTCCAGTAATGCCGGAGATGCCAGTCGTTTAGCCCGTCCTGATTTTCGGGACGTGATTGCTGAATCTGTATTGATTGCGATTCAACGCCTTTATTTATCAACGGAAGATGATGCAAAAACAGGCACTCTTCGCATCTCTGACTTGCGTAGCGCAGGTCTTCGTCGCTGACGGTAAACCTGCCACCTGTGGGATGATTGGCGGATGAGCGAAATCTCAACACGGCACCAAACTGGTGTACCGCAGAACCTCGAGCAACGATTTGCTGCTCGCGCTGCCGGAATGCAACCAAGTGAGATTCGCGCGCTCTTCGCAGTTGCTTCTCGCCCAGAAATTGTTTCACTCGCCGGTGGAATGCCAAATCTTTCCGCACTGCCAATGAAGATGATGGCAAGTGTTGTTAATGATTTAATTTTAAATAATGGAGCAGAAGCCCTTCAGTATGGAAGCGGTCAAGGCCACCCAAAACTCCGTGAACAAATCTGCGAAATGATGGCTCTTGAAGGAATTCGTGCACACCCTGAAGATGTTGTTGTAACTACAGGTTCACAACAAGCTCTCGATTTAATATCTCGAATTTTTATAGACCCAAGCGATGTTGTATTAGTTGAAGCGCCTTCTTATGTTGGTGCCCTCGGAACCTTTCATCAGTATCAAGCATCTGTTGTGCACGTGGCCATGGATGATGACGGATTGATTCCTGATGCATTGCGTGATGCGATTAAAACTACTCGCGCGGCTGGACGAAAAATTAAGTTTTTATATTTGATTCCAAATTACCAAAATCCCACTGGAGTTTCACTGCCAGCAGATCGACGAACAGAGATTCTTGATATCTGTCGCGAAGCAGAGATTTTTGTTGTTGAAGATAATCCTTACGGCTTGCTTGGATTTGATCGCCCGAGCCCAAATGCGATGCGCGCAGAAGATAGTGAAAACGTAATTTACTTAGGTTCGTTTTCAAAGACGATTGCATCTGGGTTGCGTGTGGGTTGGGCCCTTGTTCCGCCATCACTTAAAGATAAATTAGTTATTGCAAGTGAGTCTTCTGTTTTATGCCCATCTAATTTCACTCAATTAACCATCTCGAGCTATCTAGCCGATCAACCTTGGCGCGATCAAATCGCATCATTTTGTGAAATTTATAAAGTTCGCCGCGATGCAATGTTGCAGGCTCTCGAAGAACACTTTCCGGCATCTGCTACATGGACAAAACCTGGTGGAGGTTTTTATGTGTGGGTTACCTTGCCACCTGAAATTGATACAAAATTGCTTGTACCAAAAGCTATCGTTGCAAAGGTTGCATATGTGCCAGGCACTGCGTTTTATGCAGATGGGCTTGGATCACGGCAAATGCGTTTATCTTTCTGTCACCCAACCCCAGAGCGCATTCATCAAGGTGTTGCAGCCCTAGGCGCAGTCATTAAACAAGAGTTAGAACGCCTTAGTGGAAATAAATTAAATTAACCCTCTATTTTTTTAACAATTCGTGCAAGATCTGCAAACCCTGCAAATTCAATTGAAATCTCACCTTTGGCTTTCCCACCTTTAATCTTTACGCGAGTATCTAGGTGATCTCCTAAACGCTCTGCGATTTCATGTACTTCTGGTGAAGTGCCTGAGGGCTTTTTCTTTGCTTTGCTAGCGCTTTTAGGTGAGGTTGCGGCGATAATCTCTTCAACTGAACGAACGCTTAGACCTTCTGTAACTATTCGTTTAGCTAATCGATCAATGTCGGCTTCGTTACTTAACCCCAGAAGTGCTCGTGCGTGTCCTGCGCTGATGACGCCGGATGCGACTCTGCTTTGGACACTTGCTGGCAAATTAAGCAAACGTATTGTGTTTGAAATGAGTGGACGAGAACGACCGAGTTTTTGTGCCAACTCATCGTGTGTGCAATTAAAGTCTTGAAGTAATTGTGTATATGCGGCAGCTTCTTCAAGTGGGTTAAGTTGGCTGCGATGAATGTTTTCAATAAGTGCTTCACGCAATAATTCATTATCTGGAGTTTGGCGAATAATTACAGGAATGCTTCGTAGCCCAGCTAACTTTGCAGCACGAAAGCGTCGCTCACCCATCACTAATTCATAGCGGCCCGCAGATGTTTGTCGAACAACAGGCGGTTGAAGGATTCCTATTTCTTTAATCGATGCAACGAGTTCTGCGATTGCTTCTTCGTTAAAAACCGTACGTGGTTGTTTTGGATTTGGTGAAATTGAATCAATTGATACTTCGTTTTGTTGTGCAACTTCATTTCCTCCAACAGTTAAAGATGTTGGTATGAGTGCATCTAAGTTTGTGCCTAATCCTCCGCGTTTTGCACTCATGCAGTTTCACCACTTTGTTTTAATTTGTAATTAATACTCACAACGTTTGAATCAAAAGCTTTTCCGCGATCTGCGATTTCTCTTGCGACTTGCATGTAGGCCAGTGCTCCGGGAGATGTTGGGTCATATGTCATAACAGTCTGTCCATACGAAGGTGCCTCTGATACGCGCACCGCACGTGGGATTGGAATATCAATTAATTCATTTGGGAAGTGTGAGCGAACACTTGCAGCGACATCATTGGCAAGTCGCGTGCGACTATCAAACATTGTGAGAAGAATTGTTGAAAGTTCAAGAGTTGAATTCAATCTTTTTTTAACAACTTGATACGTTTCTAACAATTGTGTTAATCCTTCAAGTGCGTAGTACTCGCATTGAATTGGAATTAATAATTCTTTAGCTGCGGCAAATGCATTAACAGTTAATAGACCTAGGCTTGGTGGGCAATCAATAAAGATATAGTCATAAGGGTTGCCTTCTTTAATCTTTAAATTTACTAATTCATCAATTGCTTCTTTTAATCGTAATTCGCGAGCAACCATTGAAACTAAATTAATTTCTGCTTGTGCCAGCGCAGTATTAGATGAGATGCAATCAAGAGATGGAAACCCTGCAACTCTTTGCACGACTGATGCAATGGTGGCTGTGCCCACTAAAACTTCATAAATTCCGTCGTTAGCACGGTGTTCAACACCGAGGGCTGTTGAAGCGTTTCCCTGTGGATCCAGATCAATAACTAGAACTCGTAAGCCACCCATAGATAGAGCTGCTGCCACATTGACCGTTGTGGTGGTTTTGCCGACCCCACCCTTTTGATTAGCCACTGTGAAGATCCGAAGGTGCTCGGGTTTGGCCATCGGTTCCTTTAAGCGGCGGACCCCGATGACCTGCTTTGTTTCACGTGAATCGTCAAGCATGGCCGTAGTTAAGCACCTTTAGGTACTTCAACTATTCGCGCTGGCTCTATGCCCTCTAAAGAAATTTCATGTAAGCGCGATCCTGGGACACTCTCCATCTCGGCGGCCGCATTTTCACCCTTCATGGCAAGTAAAGATCCGCCATTTTTGATCAGGTGCCAGGAAATCTTCTTTAACTTCTCAAGGGGTGCCACAGCTCGGGCTGTTACATAATCCGCGCTCTTTTTCACGCTCTGGGCTTGGCCTCGAATAACAGTAATTCCTGTTCCAGCGGTGGCTTCTTCTAGAAAATCCACGCGGCGTTGAAGAGGTTCGATCAGGGTCACCTGTAAATCAGGGCGAGCCAATGCAATCACAATCCCGGGCAATCCAGCTCCTGAGCCAATATCAAAGACTGTGGCACCCTCTTTGAAAAGGGTTGTGATAGGTAGGCAGTTGAAAATGTGACGCTCCCAGATTCGATCTGCCTCGCGGGGCCCGATGAGCCCACGCTCAATCCCAGCTCCTTCGAGCAGGGCCGCATATGCGGTAACTGCCCTTATTGAGTTGGGAAAATAGCGCTCGATAAGGGTTTCACGTGAAACCTCCACAATTTTTAGGCTGGGTAGATAACAACGTAGCGATCTGGGTCTTCACCATCAGATTCGCTAGTCAGGCCTAGATCTTGGATTGTGTCGTGGATGACTTTGCGCTCAAAAGCGTTCATTGGGTCGAGTTTGATGGATGAGCCCGTTGTCTTTGCTTTTTCAGCCATTTTTTCTGCAAGCTTTTTGAGTTCGGCTTTTCTTCCGGAACGGAACCCTTCGATATCAAGCATGAGGCGGCTGCGATCCCCTGTTGATGTTTGAACCGCAAGACGGGTCAACTCCTGAAGGGCATCCAAGACCTGGCCTTGCTCTCCTACGAGGTGGTTAAGTTTGCCTCCAACGATGGCGAGTGCTGCGCGTCCGTTTTCTACGTCAATATCAATATCGCCATCGAGGTCTGCAATATCGAGCAAAGCCTCTAAATAATCTGCCGCAATGTCGCCCTCTTCTTCGAGTTTAGCCGCGCTTTTTGGCGCTTTAAGGTCTGCGTCCACCTCTGTTTTAACTTCCTCAACAACTTCTTCTACTGCTTTGCTCTTTGCCATTTTTATCCTCGCCACCCATTGTGGGTTTGTAGTGGTTTAAGCCTATTTATGCGTTTTTGTACCGATATATCGGTTTTATTTTTTCTTCTTTTTCTTTGATTTTGGTTGCTGGCGTTGACCTTTAATTTCACCCTCTGGTTGGGCTTCGTCAATGGTTGTGCCATCAATAACTGTTCCTGCTTTACGTGCTTTTTTATGTTGTAACTCTTCATACGCGGGTGATCCAGGCGTTGGGTTTCGCTTAATTACATAAAACTGTTGGCCCCATGTCCATAGGTTTGTTGTTGACCAATAAATTAGAACACCGATTGGAAAGTTAACACCTGAAATTGCAAAAATAACTGGGAATAAATACAACATAATTTTTTGCTGCTGCAACATCATGTTATTGCTGGAATCCATTTTTGGCATTCCTTTAACCATTAACTGGCGTTGCGTTGTAAATGTTGTTAGTGACATGAATGCAATAAGTAAGACTGTAACAATTTTTACGGTAGTGCTAGAAGTTCCCAAGAATGTCTCTGAAATTGGCGCACCAAAAAATTTGGCTTGCGCTGCATTAACAACATCTGCTTGTGTTAGCACGCCATGCTTAACCGGTGGATTTTTTCCTATTCCGTTGAGCACTGTAAAGAGGGCAAAGAAAATTGGTGCTTGCGCCAAAATTGGAAAACAAGAAGCAAGAGGGTTTGTTTTATGCTCTTTGTAGAGCTTCATCATCTCTTCTGATTGTTTTTGTCGGTCATCTTTGTACTTGGCTTGAATCGCTTTCATTTGTGGTTGAAGAGCGGTGAGTGCGCGTTGGCTTTTAATTTGTTTTACAAAGAGCGGGATTAAAATTATGCGGATAAGGATTACAAGTCCAATGATTGAAAGGCTCCATGTAACACCACTTGTTGAACCAAAGATCGGTGCTAGTAAACCGTGGATCGTAATAATGACCCAAGAAACAGCGGTATATAAGGGGTTTAGGATAGATCCCATTTTTAGATTCCTGCCTTTTCTGTTTTCATAAGAACGTAATCAACGCCGCCGTGTGACCATGGGTTACAACGCAACAACCGCCATGCGGTCATTACAACTCCTTTTAATCCGTACTCTTCTATCGCTGTTGCTGCATATGATGAACATGATGGGTAGTACTTACAGCGTGGGCCAAACATCGGTGAGATCCATTTTTGGTAAAAATGTATAAGACCGACAAGAAGTATTTTCATTGCGTGGCCGCTTGGTTTGATTTTTTAATAAGGCGGTTAATAATCTCTGAAACTTCTAGATTGGTTTGTGCTTTTTCTGTCTTCCCGATTGCTCGCAACACAAAGAGTGAACCTTGTGGCAAGGTGGAAATATTCTGCGCGATCGCATGACGGGCTTTACGTGCAATACGGTGACGAAGCACAGACCCTCCAACGCTTTTGCTAATAATCAATCCAGCTTTGGGGCTTTCATTAGTACCTGTGAGATAGAGGTATCCGACAAAAAATTCAGTTGCTGCGCGATGACCACTTTTGGTTGTACGAGCAAAATCTGAGCTTTCTGTTAAACGTGCGCGTATGGTAAGCACAAAGTTCTTCGAACTCGATTAAGCCGAAAGTCGTACGCGACCTTTAGCGCGGCGAGCAG
>CANHNH010000036.1 GCA_947461995.1 Candidatus Nanopelagicaceae bacterium | reverse complement strand
CCTTACCAAAAATTCAGCGCCGGCCACATTAATGTGTACAGCGCCAAACTTTTGCGACCCGGACGGGACTTGAACCCGCGACCTCCGCCGTGACAGGGCGGCGCGCTAACCAACTGCGCTACCGGGCCATGAAAAAAATTCGCAAGAATTAATTTCACAACCTTTATTACTGTACTGCGTGCCCCCAACGGGATTCGAACCCGTGTTACCGCCGTGAAAGGGCGATGTCCTAGGCCCCTAGACGATGGGGACGTTTGAGGCTCGCAAATCGTACCTTGTAGGTAGCGTGCAACCAAACTGCCTTTATTTACAGGCTAATTAATAGACCATTTAACAGATATTGAGACCGTTACATCTTGTTGGCCAAGATCAATAACGGTTTCTCCTGCTGAATCTTTTGCCACAGCCATTATTGGATATGCAGATGGTCCACTGGATTCAGATAATGTAATTACGCGTCCAAGTTTTACACCTAACAACTTCGCGTATGACAACGCCTTAGCACGCGCGTTCTTTACAGCAACAGTGCGAGCAGAAAGTGATGACTTGCTTGCATCGAGTACGAATGGTGAGACTCCTGTAACTTGCAAGTTATCTCCGCCAGCTGCAACAACTGCGTCAACGACAACACCAGCATTTGCGGCGTTCTTAATAGTTACAACAAATGATTGTGAAGCGCGGTATCCAACAAGTTGTGAACCACCATCTGGCGTATAGGTGTACTCAGGATATGAAGTGATTGATTGTGTTGCGATCTCAGTCTTTGCCACACCATTATCAAGAAGTGCTGCGCGAACTGCTGCGGCTATTTTTCCAGTTTCAGAAAGTGCTGCCTTATTGGTTGCTGCAACCACTGTTGCAGTTGCGCTCATGCGAACCGCATCTGGTGTGACCTTTACTGTTCCTTCAGCATTTACCGAAATAGCACGAGTAGTCGATGCTGCCATTGATGCTGGGGCAAGTGCCACGCCACCAATCAAGGAGAGAGCGATAGATGCAATTGCGAACTTCTTCATATAAGTAGGTTTCATAGGCTCAAGAGTACTTCATTAACTCTGTGAAATTAATGAGAGAATACGCAGATGAGCCAAGGGAAAAATGCGCAAGCACTTAAAAACGGTGCGCTTATTGCTTTTCCTACAGAGACTGTCTACGGACTTGGCGCGGAAGCAAGCAATGAGAAAGCGGTTGCCCGTATTTATCACGTAAAAGGGCGCCCGCAAGATCACCCCTTGATTCTGCACATCGCATCCATAGATGAAGTTAATTATTGGACAACCGACGTCAGTAATTATGCAATGGCGCTCGCGCGCGATTTCTGGCCAGGGCCGATGACTCTAATTTTAAAGCGAAGCGCACATGCAAAAGATTTTGTTACAGGCGGACAGGACACCGTAGGCCTGCGAGTACCAGATCATGTGTTAGCCCTTGAGTTATTACAGGAAGCACTAAACATTGGCGTGCGTGCAATTGCGGCGCCGTCAGCAAATAGATTCGGACATGTGTCACCAACGACAGCTGCGGCAGTGCAAGAAGATATCGGTTCTTATTTAACCGCTGATGATGTGATCCTCGATGGTGGTCCAGCGCACGTCGGTCTTGAATCAACAATCATTGATTGCACTGCAGATGCGCCAATTATCTTGCGCCACGGTGCAATTACCCAAGAGATGATTGAAAAGTGCACGGGTTTGAAAGTGAACGAATCCGGTAATTCAAATATTCGAGTCAGCGGTTCTCTCGAAAAACATTACGCACCAAATGCGCAAGTACTCCTCGATGTGCAAGCAATTGCTGGACAAGGTTTCATTGCACCTGCAGATATTGCAACACCGCCAGGTGCTATCCGTTTGGCATCTCCCTCAACCACAGATGAGTATGCGCACATTCTCTATGCCGCACTTCGAGAAGCAGATTCCCAGGGGCTTGAAACGATTGCAGTGATCCAACCCAGCGGTGATGGGCTTGCAATTGCAATCAGAGACCGCTTGCTTCGCGCTTCAAAAGGACGTTAAATTTATTTTTCTTTAATAATCATTCGACAATCATTATCGACTGGGAACATAAATGGATTTTTTCCCTCAAAGTATTCGTCAACTGCTTTTCGAGATCCAGACCAATGTCCATAGTCATCGATGATTAAAACGCCACCTGGCTCAAGCAAGGGATACAAAACCTCAAGTTCAATTTTCGTACTTTCATACCAATCTGTGTCAAGCCTTAAAATCGAAATTGATGTAGGCAAATTTTCTGGCACCATCAAAGTATCTTTAACGTCACCCACAACTAAATCAATATTTGGAGCGTTATTTTCTTTAAAAATTGTCTTAACTAAATTGAGAGATGCGAAACAATGAATAGAAAGTTCACCATCTTTATAAACTGAGTTGCGCAAAATATTTTCGGCACTTTCACCCCAAATGTCTTGATCGTATTCCGTAGGCTCAGTCATTCCCGTAAAGGTATCGAACCCATAAATTTTTCTTTTCTCTCCATAGTGCTCATTCAACAAACTCAGCAGAATTAAATTCCCACCTTTCCAAACACCGCACTCAACAAAAGCTCCTGGAATTTTTTTGGTTCTTACGTATTTGGTTGCATAAGTTAATGCCCACAATCGCTCATACGGAGTCATCGAATATTTTTTAGCAAGCAAAATCGTGCTTCTTTCGAATTCCGTGCAGTCAACAGGAAATAAGAATTTTTCGCTTAGAAAATTTCGACGAATTTCTAAATTGAATACCGATAAAAAAGCTTTGATTTTGTTCTTTATGTATAAAAGAACGCGATCAGTTAAAGGGAATTTTCGTAACTCTCGAAAAGTTTCCATAAAGTGAGCCTAACAATCAATCCTTGCCTTCAAGGGCATCAACTTCTGAATAGATCTATTGTCCCCGCTATTCGGGATGTTTTGCGTGGAATAGCAATCAGAGACCGCTTGCTTCGCGCTTCAAAAGGACGTTGAGCTGTACTAGCACGCACCAAGACTTGCCTGTAAACTCCGACCCTAATTAGAAGGTGAGAATTCTTGTGATTCGCTTTGTGCAAAAAAAATCAATTGTTGCCTTTGCGATCTTTGGAATTCTCTTCGGAAGTATGCATGTTGCTCAAGCCGCTAATTCAAATACTGCCACAGAAAGATACATTCTTAGTTTCTCAAACGATGATGATGTGCAAGGTGAATCAAATAGTTTCCGAAGTAAGGGAATCAAAATTCACCAGACTTACACTCAAGGATTTAAAGGCGTCGTTGGTGATTTCACCACAGCACAGATAAATGATTTAAAGAAAAACCCTAAATTCTTATCGGCTGAAAAAGATGGACCCGTTTACGCCACTGCTATTAGTAATCCGGCTTCAGTGCAAACTCCAGCAGTCTGGGGATTAGATCGACTCGATCAAAGAAGCGCATCGCCATCGAATTCATATTCCTACACTTCAAATGGTCAAGGTGTAACTGCTTACGTTATAGATACTGGCATCCTTGCAACACACGAAGAGTTCGCTGGCAGAGTTTCCCCTGGAAATACCCAGATAGCAGATGGCAACGGAACAAGAGATTGCAACGGCCACGGAACGCACGTCTCAGGCACAATTGGTGGCACAAAATATGGTGTTGCTAAAGGCGTAACACTTGTACCGGTGCGAGTTTTGGATTGCACGGGCTCGGGTTTCACGTCGGGAGTAATAGCCGGAATTAACTGGGTGATTACAAATCACGTTTCTGGTCCAGCTGTTGCAAACATAAGTTTAGGTGGCGGATTTTCTGCTGCACTCAATAATGCGGTTGCAGCACTTGTTGCAGATGGCGTTGTAGTTGCCGTTGCTGCGGGAAATGACAATCGAAATGCGTGTTCGTACTCGCCTGCAAGTGCACCCAATGCAATTACGGTTGGAGCAACTGATTCAACTGACAGACGAGCAAATTTCAGCAACTTTGGAACATGTTTAGATATTTTTGCACCAGGTGTTGGTATTACTTCTAGTGTTATTGGAAGCAACATTGCAACTGCTGTTTATGGTGGAACTTCAATGGCATCGCCACACGTTGCCGGTGCAGCAGCGCTTCTACTAGAAGCAACCCCAACAGCAACCCCAGCTCAGATTCAAAGTGCATTAGTAACTGCGTCAACGTGTGCAGTAGTCACAGATGCCGTCACTGGATCACCAAATAGATTATTGGCGACAAGTACTGCGGGTGCTCCAATTGTTTGCTCTGCGCCAGCTACGCCATCAGCACCAAGTGTTGCTTTCGTTACAACTCCAAGACCAAGAACTCTTTCAGTAAGTGTTTCAACTGCAAATAATGGTGGCGCAGCAATTCAAAGTTATACGTTAAAGATATGGACAGCGAGAAACGCCACTTCGGCTGCAACTACTTTGTACGGAACTTATTCATGTACATCGACATCATTGACTGCAACATGCACAATCACAACGACTGCAAATGGACGTAATGCTTTGCCAGCCGGTTTCTATGCAGCAAGTGCAATTGCAGTCAACGGTTTTGGGTCAAGTGGTGAATCTGCCAAGTCTGCAATTGTTCAAGTTCGATGAAGAAATTTCTTACATATTCAATCTCGGTAACTTTAGTTGCAACAAGCATGGTTGCGATATCCCCAAACTCATTTGCAACCACTAAAAATTCTTTAACAATCACCTATCAACAAACTCCGGAATCTAAGGTTCAAAAATGGACTCTGAAATGTCAACCAACTGCAGGGTCAATGAAAAACTCAAAGTCTGCATGCCGCAACCTTTTAAAGATTTCTAATCCATTTGCCAAAGCAGATCCCAATCAAATGTGCTCAGAAATATTCGAGAGTGCGGAAGTAGCCACTGTTAAGGGAACATGGAACGGAAAGAAAGTTTCAGCTCGTTTTGCGAAAACAAATGGTTGCGAAATCACTCGATGGAACACCTTGAAATTCTTGATTCAAGGGGTGCAGAAAGCCTAGATTTCAACTCATTTTCGTAATACAAGAGAATGGACTAAACTCTCAAAAAAATGTTGGGGCCTATAGCTCAGTCGGTAGAGCAACGGACTTTTAATCCGTGGGTCGACGGTTCGAGCCCGTCTGGGCCCACATATTAACTTCAAGGGATTTAGAACATAAGGTGGGATAGTGAATCTTTATTTTCCCCGAAGCAAAGTCCAATTAACTGCAATCCCTAAAACTGGCTGCACTTCGGTCCTCAGCTTTTTTACAGCCCTTGAACTCAATTTGGAATCTCAAAATGAATTCTTGGATGAAAACTCCTCTATTTCCGAATTAGATTATTCGTTCTTAGATCCGCTGACCAGCATTCATGACGGCAATAGTCCACTGCGGAAGTACTGGGATCGCAATCCTGGGAAAACAAATCACGATGGAAGATTAAAAGTTGTAACGCTTAGAAACCCGTATGACCGTTTCACCTCTTTTTGGTTAAATAAAATTGTTTATGCAATTGATCCTAATTACTTTAAATTAGCTATCGAATTATTGCCACCTTCAGAGGTGAACGATTTTAGGAGCATCCAGAAAGCCGCGCATAATTTCTTATCAAACTTAACTCCTTCGAAAAAACTAGATGCTCATTTTCGCCCTCAGTACATGTTTTTAAGTGGCAAAGCAAAATATGATTTGAATATTAAGACCAAAAATATCCAAAATCTTCCCAGCGAATTATCTAGAATTTCACCGAGATATCGTGGAATCAAAGATTTAGAGATTCCCAAGTTGAATTTCACAGATTCTTATTTAAAAACAAAATTTCTAAATACTGAACTCACAAGTTTAATAGAGCAGCTTTATCACCAAGATTTTGAATTACTGAAGGAATTAGATTTACATTTTGTAAAACCAGAAATAGAAAATGCCCAGCACGTTGAGGTTGACCTCCGTGAAAGAACTGCAAAATTACGGGAAGCCATTCAAAGACTCGAGCCGGAAGAGGCAAAACTTCACAAGATTATGAATCAATTAAAGCGTCTGCCCGGAGCTCGTCGCATCAAGAGAATTTTCATATTTATAGATACCCTCCTAAAGAGACTGTAATCGATGTTCTATATCAAGCGCTGGATTCCAATGACAAAACTTTTCCCTATCAAGTCATTTCCGAAAAGATTGCTCGTCAAATGGATTTTTATTTTTGACAATATCTTTTGGTTTATTAAACGAAAGTTTGGTTTTTCTCCCACCCAAATTGTTGGTGTAACTCCTAGCGGTAACACCTTATTAAAGTTGAACAGAAAATTTCCGATTGGTGACTCCGGATTTATTGTCGAACTTCCTCGGGATGACGTTATTTTTAGATCTGTCAGCAGATCAGGATCTTGGGAAATAGAAGAGAGTGAATTTCTTGCGCGCGGTTTAAAAAAAGCTTGTCAAAAACCTAATTCAAAAACAGCTTTACTAGATTTTGGTGCAAATACTGGCTTGGTGACATTGCAAGCTATGAATATCTCCAAGACAAGAAATGAAGTATTTTTGTTTGAACCAATCCCAAGACATGCATCGGCGATTAGAAATAATTTAAAGAATTTAACAAATATTCAGATCAATGAATTTGCATTAAGTGATCGAAATGGTTCTGCGGAAATTTTTACAGAAAAGTGGAATCAAGGGAACACGTCGTTGATAAATTCTGTTGTAGCGCCTAAAGGAAAAATTGTAAACAATATTGAATTGAGAGATACCGCGGAGTACTGCGAAGAATTCTTACATGGATTCGATAGCTATGTGATCAAATGCGATACTCAAGGCATGGACCCACTAATTTTATCTAGAATCCCACAACGAATTTGGGAAAAAGTTGAGTGCGCAGTAATCGAAGTGTGGGCGTTACCCGAAATTGACGAAGTCGATGTGAAAAACTTGCTATCGATGTGGGAAGGATTTGAATATGCCAGTTGGGCGCCTAATTCGAATAAATCAATTACCCTCAATGAGGTAAGTAAATTTTGGTTGAGAAAATCTGGACTGGAAAATGGCAATTTATTCTTGAGTAAAACAGCCAGACCGAATGCAGGCGTAGCCTCGCATTTCCGCCATTCTTGATTTATGGGTTAAGAAGTGTTAATTTTCACTCGCTTACCAATTAGGAAAGTAAAAAAGCCTAAAAACGTAAGTGGCGTTGTGTCTAGCGAAGTCCGGTTTAATTCCGGCGCTGTCCCGCAACTGTAAAGGATCGAAAGATCTAAGCCAGGTCGCCTGGCAGAACGCCGAAGTATCCGACCTCGGAGGAAGGTCGGGCCTCTAAGCGTCATTGCTTT
>CANHNH010000035.1 GCA_947461995.1 Candidatus Nanopelagicaceae bacterium | reverse complement strand
TCATAGCTTTTGAATCTGAAATTGCTGAACCAGATAAAGAAGGCAGTGCGCTTCGTTACCGCGGTGTTGATATTGAAGATTTAGTTGGGCGCGTTTCATTTGGAAACGTATGGGGATTACTTGTTGATGATGAATTTAATCCAGGACTTCCACCAGCAGAAAAATTTCCGCTACCAGTTCACTCCGGCGATGTTCGAGTCGATGTGCAATCTGCAATTGCAATGCTTGCACCAGCTTGGGATTTCAAACCACTTCTAGATATATCTGATGAAGAAGCTCGCTCAAATCTTGCGCGTGCATCCGTGATGGTTCTGTCATATCTTGCCCAGTCCGCTCGTGGAATTACTGCAACTCCGGTTTCAGAAACTGAAATTGATAAAGCACATACAGTTGTAGAGCGCATGATGATTCGTTGGCGCGGTGAACCAGATCCGCTTCACGTTCGCGCAATTGATGCGTATTTTGTTTCTGCTGCAGAACACGGAATGAATGCTTCTACATTTACAGCTCGCGTTATTGCATCAACCGGTGCAGATGTCGCAGCCGCACTCTCAGGTGCGATTGGTGCAATGTCAGGCCCACTTCATGGTGGCGCACCTTCACGCGTTCTCGGAATGATTGAAGATGTTGAACGTGCAGGCGATGCCCGTAAATATGTAAAAGATTTAATGGATCGTGGCGAACGGTTGATGGGATTTGGTCACCGTGTATATCGTGCAGAAGATCCACGTGCTCGTACTTTGCGCCGCACCGCAAAAGAATTAGGTGCACCACGTTATGAAGTTGCACTTGCGCTAGAAAAGGCCGCACTCGCAGAATTACATGAACGTCATCCAGAGCGTGTACTTGAAACAAACGTTGAATTCTGGGCCGCAATCGTGCTTGATTTTGCAGAAGTTCCAGGGCCACTATTCACATCAATGTTTACGGCCGCGCGTACAGCTGGATGGTCCGCACATATTCTCGAACAAAAACGCACTGGTCGCTTAATTCGTCCATCTGCTCGTTACATCGGTAAAGCTCCACGCAAACCAGAAGAAGTGTTTGGCTGGGATGCAAGAGTTCACCAACTACATAATTAAGTAACTATGTCGCGTAGCATCATGTGGTTTAGGCGCGACCTACGTCTTGCTGATAATCCAGCCCTATTGGCAGCTATTGAAGCTGGCGAAGAAATCGTTCCTATTTTTATCTTAGATCCAAAATTAATTGATATCACGGGTGCAAAAGGCTTGGCATACTTGGCGGCATCACTTCATAGCCTGGATGAGTCACTTAACAACACATTGCATGTGCGTGCTGGAGATCCAGTCGAGATTCTAAAAGAATTAAAGAAAAAGTACGAAGCAACATCAGTTCACATTTCAACAGAATATGACGCATACGCACTGCAACGCGATGCGCGCATCGAAGCTGCAGGCATCGAACTCACGCGCACAGGAAGCCCATATGCGGTTGCACCAGGGCGCGTTAAAAAACCAAGTGATGCTACGAACTATCGCGTGTACACACCTTTTTATCGTGGGTGGCTTGCCCATGGTTGGCGCGCAGCAGTGGCCGCTCCCAAATCAATTAAAGCTGTTACACCAGATTCAAGTGATAGAAACTTTCCAACGTGGGAAGCGCCAGAAGGAACGGATATTCCTTTGGCAGGAGAAAAAGCAGCACACGAAAGATTTAAAAAATTCAAAACAAAAGGTCTTGATACATATGATGAAACTCGAAACTTTGCAGGCATTGACGGCACTAGCAAAATTAGTGCGCACCTGACCTGGGGTGAAATTCATCCACGTACACTTCTTGCTGGCCTTGGTGAGAGTAAAGCGCACGACACATTCAGAAAAGAAATTGCTTGGCGCGAGTTTTATGCAGACGTTTTGCATAACTATCCGCATACGGATAAAGATTATTACGCACCGCAATTTGCAAATATGAGGTACGACGAACCAGGCAGTAAATTCATAGCCTGGTGTGAAGGCAAAACCGGGTATCCATTTGTTGATGCGGGCATGCGTCAATTAATAAAAGAAGGTTGGATGCATAATCGGGTTCGCATGGTTGTTGCATCTTTTCTAGCCAAAGATTTGCACATTGAATGGCAGCATGGGGCGCTATTTTTCGAAGAGCATCTTGTTGATTTTGATGTTGCATCAAATGCCCATGGTTGGCAATGGACAGCAGGATGCGGAACGGATGCATCACCGTATTACCGCGTCTTTAATCCGATCGAACAAGGTAAGCGATTTGATGAAAATGGAGATTACATTCGCAAGTACGTTCCAGAGTTGGCGCACCTCAGTGCACAAGATATCCACGAACCGTGGGAATCTGCTGATGGATACACCCAGGGTTATGCAAAGAAGTTAGTTGAGCACGCTACCGAGCGAATCGAATCTCTAGCCCGTTTAGAAGAAATCAAAGTGCGCAATACCGAGTGATTCTCTCTTGGCTCGATACATGGCTACATCCGCACTTCGCAACAAATCGTGTTCAATGTTATTCGCAGCAACACCAATACTGACACCTAAATCTATTGATTCTTTACCAACTAAAAATGGATAACTCATGGTTGCTTGTAAGGCACGAGCGACTTCCATACTTGCTTCATAATTTGCATGAAGTAAAACTCCAAACTCATCACCACCTAATCTAGCTAACGTTGCATCATGAGGAAGGGCTCTCTGAAAGCGCATAGATACTTGTCTTAATATTTCATCGCCAATGTCATGCCCAAAAGAATCATTCACGGGCTTGAAACCATCAAGATCTAGAATTAGAAGCGCGCCTTGCGAATCTCCTAACTCTTGCATCTCTGCTATTAGCTTTCTTCTATTCGATAATCCTGTTAATTCATCAGTACGCGCAAGCGTGCGCTCAGCCCCAAGTGATCGTGCCTGCCTCAGTGCAATTGTCATACGAATGAATGCAACAAGCAGTGTGAGCAAAATAGGAAGAAGAATAAATGAGGGAAAATATCCTGGACGAAGTGTGATTATCCCAAGCAATGTCGCACTTAAGAATACGGATAACGCAACAAAAATAGGATTCACACCTTCATGCGAGCTCTGGTCACTGGCTTTAAATTGAGTGGACATTACGAGCAAGGCAAGTCCCACCAACCAACCATCATCAGATATTGAACCAAATGTGTATTTGTTATTTACATGCAGCCATAAGAATAAGAAATCAGAAAAGGCGTAAATGAATACACCAGTACCTGCCACAAAAGAACGTCGGGAAATCCTTTGAGATAAGAGCGTAGAGATAACACTGGCTACAAGAATTAAATCTGCAACGGGATAAAAGATTGCAAAGAAAGTCATAGCCATATCACCATTAAGCCGTGGCAATACCGGACCTACAAAGAGCGCTGTTCCAAGAGATCCAAGTCCGAGTGCAATAATGGTTGAATCAAGAATTTCTACCGCAGAAATACGCGATCGTTGGGACAACAATCGGGGCAATGCGATGAAAGCAGCAGGGTAGAAGAGCATGTACAAAAGGTTTGAAATTAATTCACTTTGAAGATTCACCGTATAAAAAACACTGAGTGAGGAGATTATTGAACCTGCAGCCCATAGCCCAATAGCTAAAGAAAGAAATGCCACACCAATATGATCATTAAAGTTTGGAACCACAAAGAGTGCGAAAACAAAAAGAATTGCAACACAGTTATAGATCCATAAATCTAAATAAACCTGTGGCGTTGCATGCATCACCCGAGAGATTAGGTGAATCGTGAGTAGTAAAAATGCCAGAGTATTAAATGAAATATATTTACGGAGCACAACAACACCGTAGAAGAAATGCAGTTAAAGTCGTATAGGGACAGCCCTATACCCTTACTTTTGGCGTTGACGCACTCTTACATTCATTCCAAGTTTGCGAACTAATGGACGAGGACCAAAACGAGAAACTGTGCTCAAGATTAAGTACTGCCAACCAGGAACAGATAACACTTTTCCTTTCTGATTTTCTTTCCAGGCCTCTAAAGCAACACGATCAGAGCTGAGCCACATGAATTCAGGCAAACCATTCATACGCATTCGACCACGTTCATGAAATTCGGTACGAGTAAATCCTGGACATAGTGCGGAAATCTTTACACCCGTTGCACTCATTTCGGTATGAAGTGATTCGGAGAGCACGGTGAGATAAGACTTTGAAGCACTATACGTTCCCCCGGCGATCCAACCGGCAACGGAAGAGACATTAATAATTGAACCGCTATTGCGTGCTTTCATTTGTGGAATTACGGTGTGTGTGAGCCTCATTGGCGTACGTACAAGTACGTCCATTAATTGTTGTTCTGACTCTAAATTACTCACAGAAAATGCTTTATTGATGCCAAAGCCCGCATTATTTATAAGTACTTCGATTTGGTTTTCACTTATATATTTTTCAACTTTTGCACATCCAGCATCAGTAGCTAAATCTGCCTGAATAACTGCGGTCTGAACTTTGAACTCTGATTCCAAATAAAGAGCACGCTCTTTCATACGTTCAAGGTCTCGAGCGACAAGGACAATGCTGAAACCCTCGCGTGCCAATACGCGCGTGAAACTCTCACCAATGCCGGCGGTTGCGCCTGTGACTATCGCCCATTTGCTCATCTGCGCTCCTTAACTAGAATTGTAATTATGGTACTCGCAATCGACTTAGGGCAATCAGGCGCACGAATTAGAACGCCTGATACTGAATTTGTAAGCAAGAGATCAAAGATCACTACAGAAAGCACTCTTGATGCACTCAATGATTTGTTCATAGAAGTACAAGAAACTTTAGGTTCAGATTTTCATAGCGATGTCGTGGCATTAAGTCTTACTGGCGTTTATGGAGATGTTGGCGATCCAAAGCCATACGGGCAATTGGCAGCAAAATTTTTCGGAGCAAAATCAGTTGCGGTTATTGATGATGGACTGGCTGGTTATTTTGGCGCCCTAGGAAATTCTGATGGAGTAGTAGTTTCAATTGGAAGCGGAACCGTTGCAATTGCTGGACGGCGCGGTCATTATTCACATTCAGATGGCGTTGGACATATTTTTGGTGATTTCGGTAGTGGATTTTGGTTAGGCAAATCAGCGCTAGAGCGTGTGATTGCTACGCAAGAAGGCAGAGATGATGCAACATTTCTCTCTGATTTTTTTGAAGCAGAGATTAAAACTTATGAAACGCTGAAGTCTCGTACAGATGCCAAAGCACATTCACTCTGTATTACTGCAGCAAAAACTCTATTGGAAGCGGCTGAAGCAAAGAACACCGATGCCATCACGATCCGAGACAAAGGCGCAGAGTACCTAGCTAAAACTATTCGCGCCGCATGGACAAATGTGGACGGTATGCGCAACGAAGGAATATCAATTGCATTACTCGGAAAACTCGCAAACAATAAAGGTTACGTAGAATCAATTCGACGACGTACATCTTCACTGCTGCCACAAATCACTTTAGTAGAACCAAAGGGAAATCACTTAGACGGTGCGATATTTATTGCCGAACACGTACCAGAAGATATTGAACCCTTACTTCGCTGGTGGCGTAAGTAATTCACCAATTGCACCTGCTGGCACAAATGGTTTATAAGGTGCCACTGCATTAATTCTTTTGTATTCATTATTCTGAACAGGACGTGGATCTAATTCGCCCTTATTTGGCCAGAATGACATTGCACGTTCTGCTTGTGCGGTAATTGTCAGTGATGGATTTACACCAAGGTTTGCCGTCACAGCGGCACCATCGACAACGTGCATCGTTGGGTAATTCCATACACGGTGATAAGGATCAATCACACCTTGTTCTGCATTAGATCCGATCACACAACCACCAACAAAGTGAGCAGTAAAAGGTGCACCAATCAAATCACCGATGTGTCCACCAGCAAAGCCGCCGTATTTATTTGCAATTCGGCGAACAGTTTCATTTGCAGCAGGGATGTATGTTGCATTTGGATTTTCAGAGTTATTTGTGGAAGTTAAACCCAATCCCCACCACTTTTTCTTTGGACGCACGGAGAGTGCAGAATCTACATTCTGCATAACTAGTGCAATCACAGTGCGCTCAGACCATTGATGAACATTTAGAACCCGCAGCAATAGCGATGGTTTTTTCACAAATTCACGTAACCACTGGCGGCGGCGATCTTTAGCAATATTTCCATCGGTCATGAGTGTTTGCAGTAGACCCATTGCATTGCTTCCCTTGCCGTATCGCACGGGTTCTACGTGGGTGTGATCATCAGGAAAGAAAGAAGAAGTGATAGCAGCACCTTTGCTGAAATCAATATCGCTCTTTGGCATCAATGCACCAGTGAGAGCTTCACTATTTGTTCGCGAAAGATCACCAAGGCGATCAGAGAGTTTGGTTAATTTTCCAGTTGCCTTCATGCGGTGCATAAGTTTTTGAGTGTTATATGTTCCGGCGCTAACTATTAACTGATTTGCAGTGAAAGTAATTGTTCGACCGAATAAGCCCGTTGTTTTCTTAGCTTTAATGATCCACGAACCATCACTGGCTTGTTCAAAAGAAGTCACGGTGGTGAGTGGGAACACCTTGGCTCCAGCGGATTCAGCGAGCCCCAAATAATTCTTCGGTAATGTATTTTTTGAATTAAATCTGCACCCAGTCATACACGCACCACATTGCTGGCAACCATTTCGTGCTGGCCCAACTCCACCAAAATAAGGATCTTTACTTGCGACTCCGGAACCTTCACCGAAATAAACACCGAGTGGTGCCATTCTGAATGTGTGACCAACGCCCATTTCTATTGCAACATCTTTCATGGCCTGATCACTCGGTGAGAAATAAGGATTTTCTGCAACGCCTAGCATCCGACTTGCTTGGTCATACCAAGGCAATAACTCTGATTTCCAATCGGTGATGTGCTTCCACTGCTTATCTTCAAAATAAGTATCAGGTGGTTGGTACAGAGTATTTGCATAGACAAGTGATCCACCACCAACACCTGCACCAGCAAGAATTAAAACATCAGGTAGTGCATGAATTCTCTGTATTCCTAGTAAGCCAAGTTTTGGAAAGAAAAGAAACTTACGTAAACGCCAAGAAGTTTTTGGAAAGTCTTTTTCTTTAAATCTTTTACCGGCTTCTAAGACAGCAACTGAATAACCTTTTTCAGTAAGCCTGAGTGCTGATACAGAGCCACCAAATCCAGAACCGATGATGAGTACATCAAAGTCCTTAGCCATGGCGTAAGTTTGCAAGAACATGGCAAGATTACGCAATACCAACACAGGTCCCCGTAGCTCAGTGGATAGAGCAACCGCCTCCTAAGCGGTAGGTCGCAGGTTCAACTCCCGCCGGGGACAC
>CANHNH010000034.1 GCA_947461995.1 Candidatus Nanopelagicaceae bacterium | reverse complement strand
TACATGGCCATAACTAATGTCCACGTATAAAAGCTCTGGTGTTGATATTGATGCAGGTGATCGCGCAGTCGAATTAATGAAAGCATCGATTGCTAAAGCAAGTCGTCCTGAAGTTCAAGGTGGCATTGGTGGCTTCGCCGGATTATTCGATGCAAGTGCGTTAAAAAAGTTTGCTAAACCGCTTCTTGCAACTTCTACAGATGGTGTTGGAACAAAAACCGAGATTGCTCGTGCGATGGGAATTTATGACACCATCGGCGAAGATTTAGTCGCCATGGTTGTAGATGATCTAGTTGTGTGTGGCGCAGAGCCACTCTTTATGACTGATTACATTGCAGTTGGAAAAGTTATTCCCGAACGCATTGCAGACATTGTTGCTGGAATCGCACGTGGTTGCGAAAAAGCAAACACCGCTTTGATTGGCGGCGAGACTGCCGAGCATCCAGGATTACTTAAAGAAGATGAGTTTGATATTGCAGGCGCCGCTACTGGCGCAGTTGATGCTGACAAACAACTCGGTGCACATCGCGTGAAAGCTGGAGATGTACTACTTGCAATGCCTGCATCTGGTTTTCATGCAAATGGGTACTCGCTCGTGCGACATATTCTTAAAGAGAAAAAGTTAGATCTGAGCAAGCAATATGGCGATCTAAATAAAACGCTCGGTGAAACCCTTTTAACCCCTACTGAGATTTACACACTCGATTGTTTGGCGCTTATTAAATTACTTGGTGAAAACCTGCGAACATTTAGCCACATTACAGGTGGTGGTTTGGCAGATAACACCGCTCGAGTTGTTCCCGATGGTCTCACCGCAAATTTTGATCGCAGCACTTGGTCTCTTCCACCAGAGTTAATCTTTATGGCACAAGAAGGTTCGGTGCCTCAAAACGATTACGAACGAACCTGGAACTGCGGGGTTGGCATGGTCGCCATCATCGATCCAACCTCGGCTGATCTTGCGATCAAAGCCCTCGCCGCACGCGGAATGCACGCGTGGGCCGCTGGCTCTGTGAGCCTCACAACTGCCGGGATTGCTCGCTCTGCCTTGGAAGGCAGATACCGATAGCGATAACCTACGGCTCTGGTAGAAGTCATACACCGTTGAGGTAAGGAGGTCACGCTATGGGGCGCGGCCGAGCAAAAGCGAAACAGACAAAAGTAGCTCGCGATCTTAAGTACAACTCACAAGAGATGGATCTTGATCGTTTGGCAAAAGAGTTGCATGGCGAAGAAAAAAATCAGCAATCACAAGAAGAAGATGATCCTTATGCTGATGGCAATTACATTCCCCGTGCTTAACTAATTACATGCGTCCAACACCGTACGTCGCATCTCTTCGAATTTACGAACCACTTTCGGCTTTTGATCCTGTAGATCGTCTTCGCTGGACTTCAATTGACCCAGAAAAAGATTCGCGCACTGAAGAACAGTCTCTTGCGCTTCGCCGGATTATTTTTCCAGAATCACCAGCTGGAAGACCAGATGGTGCACACATTTTAGATCTCGACAATGTTCGCTACGTTGCACCGTGGTCAACTGCAAATCGTTGTTGGGCAGCTCTCGATGATTTTAAAGATTCTATGCCAAGTTCTGTTACAAAGTTTTTTGTTTCTGAATCACTTGAAGATGTCATCACTTCAGGTGTTGAACAACTAGAAGATAAAGTGCCACATATTTTGACCGAGACCTGGATTATTCCACCGCGATGGTTCTCACTCTTTGCACCAGAAGAGAGAGTTCGTGGGGTCGATGGTGATGGTCACTACACAGTAATGCGCGCTCGCATTGCCGATGCCAAGGCACGTTGCCAAGTTGCCCATGAAACTGTGCAACGCGCATTTGGTCCAGGACCAGTTGAATCTGAAATTGAAGAGTTAGATGAATGGCTAGATTTATTTCATCCACAATCCTTAGTTGAATTAGATTACGGCGGTTTAGCGAATTATTTAGATAAAGCACTTCGCGAATCTGGTGAAAGTGGCTTAGATGCCGACACTTCAATAGAAGATGTCTTGTCATCATTAGCTGGCCTTGCTGCCGGCGATGGATCACTGGCAGGTCAGGGATACGAGCGTTTAGTTTCGCGTTGGCGCAAAGTTGCTGCGTACGAATCAGCTATGTAGCAGCGAGAATTCACTAAAACAGTATTGCTTTTTCTATATCCAAAGAAGGATACTTCCATCCTTAAGGTTTAATACGGACACGATTTTTCGATGCGAGTGAGCGGTGGATATGAATCGACTAACAGATGCAGAAGTACTGCTGACACCCGCTGAAGTTGCAGCACTCTTTCGTGTAGATCCAAAGACTGTTACTCGCTGGGCACAAGCCGGAAAACTCACATCAATTAGAACTCTCGGTGGACATCGCAGATATCGGGAATCAGAAGTACGAGAACTCCTCAAAGCGACTCAAGGCAACTAACTCACTTTTTACTGTATGAATTATTCAATTACACAGTACCTATTACTAGGGGCTGTTACCTTGATTTATGTTGGGACCATCACTGGACCGATAAGAAAAATTGCAATCCGATTTAATGTAGTTGATGCACCAGATATGGCCCGAAAAATTCAAAAGCAACCAGTTCCTTATCTTGGTGGAGTGGCAATGGCTATCGGAGTTGTCACAACTTCCTATCTCGCAATCGTTGCAAAAGATTTTAATCTCAACTCAGTTGGACTTGCCAGCTCAGTTCTAATTCCTGCAATTCTGATTGCTGCAATGGGGTTATGGGATGACCTTCGAGGACTTCGACCATGGCCACGACTAATTGCACAAACATCGGTAGGAACAGCGATGGCGTTGATTTTAGTTGCAACAGACACAATGGGATTTGCTCTCGGTAATGCATTTCTTAATACCGTTGTCTCAATTTTTTGGATTGTCGGAATCACAAACTCCATTAACTTCTTTGACAATCTAGATGGCGGCGCTGCGGGCACCGTAGCAATTGCTTCTTTCTTTCTCTTTTTAATTGCGAATAGTCAAGGCCAGATTCTCGTGAGCGCGCTCGCAATCGTGGTCAGTGGTGCAACTGCAGGCTTTTTACTTTGGAATAAATCACCTGCAAAGATTTATATGGGAGATGCAGGTGCACTCTTTTTAGGAATTATTATGGGAGTTCTGACTATTCGTTTAGATCCAGGAATTGAGCCACAAATACTTTCACTTGCGATTCCAGTTGCATTACTTGCAATACCTATCCTTGATACAACTGTTGCCGTCAGTTCTCGTTTGTATCGTGGTATTTCTCCATTTACTGGCGGGCGCGATCACTTGTCACATCGTTTAATGCGCATCGGAATACAACGCAAATATGCAGCAATTACTCTCTGGGTAGCTTCTGGTGTTTATGGATTACTGGCGTGGGCTATCTACAAGTATCCGGAAAGCCTTGGTTTCCCTCTGCTTGCTGTGGCAGTCATTAGCTGGCTGAGCCTTCTTAGCTTTTTCTTGCGGATTCCCAGTTCAGATAAATAATTTCTTCAGAATATTTCATCTAATAACACTTGTTCAAAATATTTTTCACAGATAGGTTTACGCAGGTAATAGTCACCACTCATTAGATAGGAATCCCACTTCATGAAGTTGAAACGTTTCTCAGCAGTAACAGGCGCAGTTGTTATCTCTGCTCTTGTTCTTGCAGGTTGTTCAAGCTCCAGTGATGAAACAGCGGCTCCAACAGGTGCTGTTGACGAAGCAGCGGTCGCACTTTTGCCTGCAGATGTTAAAGATTCAGGCAAACTGTTTATCGGTACCGACCCAACATATGCACCAAATGAATATAAAGATGCAGATGGCAATCCAATTGGTTGGGAAATCGAATTAGCTGATGCTATGGCTGCAAAGCTTGGCCTCACAACAGAATATGCAGTATCAACATTTGACAACATCATTCCAGGAATCTTGGGTGGTAAATATCAGCTCGGTGTTTCATCGTTTTTCGACAACGTTGAACGCGAAAAGATGGTTGACATGGTCAACTACTACACAGCAGGTATTCAATGGGCTGCAAAAATCGGTGAAGAAGTAGATCCAGATAATGCATGTGGCAAAACTCTTGCTGTGCAACGTGGAACCTACCAACATCTAGATGATGCACCAGCACGTTCAAAGACATGTACATCTGCAGGAAAGAAGGAAATCACAATTCTTCCTTTCGATACACAAGATCAAGCAGTATCTGCAGTAGCCCTTGGCCGCGCAGATGCATTCTCTGCTGACTCTCCTGTTACTCAATACAGCGTGAAGCAGAATGCAGACAAGCTTCACACAACTGGTGCAATCTACGAAGTTGTTTTCTATGGCTTCCCAGTAGAAAAGGGCAGCGCGATTGCGCCAGCTCTACAAGCTGCACTTCAGTCACTAGTTGATGACGGTACATATGCAGAAATTCTGTCCAAGTGGGGAGTCGAGTCAGGAAGCATCGACAAGATCTCAATTAACGGAGCTGCAACAGCTGGTTAATCCAGGTGCATAAATTCAATGACTAATAAAGTTAACGATCAGAGCGGGAGTAACAACTCTCGCTCTGATCGTTCTTTTTATGATGAACCCATAAAGGCAGTACGACTGCGCCATCCGTGGCGAATTTTTTCTGCCGCCCTACTTGTTCTCTGGGTTATAGCTTTTCTAACAGATGCAGCGGGCCGCGAAGCATATGACTGGAACGCATATGGCGAATATGTCTTTGATCCTCGCATTCTTAAAGCCACAATAATTACTTTGCAGTTAACTGCTTACTCAATGCTGATTGCAATTTCACTCGGCGTTATTTTGGCTGTATTACGCCAATCGCCTAACCCAGTTTTTAAGGCAGTTTCATGGGTATTTATCTGGGTTTTTAGAGGCACACCTGTTTACGTTCAACTAGTTTTTTGGGGATTACTTTCAACAATTTATCCAACACTCTTTTTCGGCGCACCATTTGGTGGTCCAGGATTTTCAATTGATATTAGCCATTCATCAAGCCTCTTTTGGATTGCTGTAGTTGGTTTAGGACTTAACGAAGCTGCATACATGGCAGAAATTGTTAGAGCGGGACTTCTCTCTGTTGATGAAGGACAAGAAGAAGCAGCAAAAGCATTAGGAATGAAGTGGTGGGCAACAATGCGTCACATAATTATTCCGCAAGCAATGCGCATAATTATTCCGCCAACTGGCAATGAAGTTATTTCTATGCTGAAAACTACATCGCTGGTAACTGCAGTTCCCGTTTCATCCGATCTATACACCCGGTCCCGCGATATTTCAGCAGAAACTTTTAATCCGATTCCGATGCTATTAATTGCATCGACGTGGTACTTGCTTATTACAACTATCTTGATGGTCGCTCAATACTTTCTAGAAAAGCGTTTTGCCAGAGGCCATGCGCAAATTGCCTACGGAGCTGACCCAAAGATAATTGGCGAAGGTGCATAAATGAGTACTCCAATGGTTCATGCAGATCGAGTACGTAAAAGTTTTGGCACTCACGAAGTTCTCAAAGATATTTCGCTCAGTGTTAATAAAGGCGAAGTAATGTGTTTGATTGGGCCATCTGGTTCTGGCAAATCAACTTTCCTTCGTTGCATCAATCACCTCGAAGAAGTCAACGCTGGAAGGCTCTACGTCGATGGCGTTCTAGTTGGCTATCGCGAAGTTAATAACAAGTTACACGAACTCAAAGCATCTGATGCTGCCCATCAACGTAGCGACATAGGAATGGTCTTTCAAAAGTTCAACCTATTTCCACACTTAACTGCTCTCGAAAATGTCATTGCAGCTCCGACGATTGTGAAAAAGATTGATAAAGATGTTGCAACAAAGAAGGGTAAAGAGTTACTAGAGCGCGTGGGATTGTCATCGAAAATGGAGCACTACCCAGCACACCTTTCCGGCGGCCAACAGCAACGTGTTGCAATTGCGCGCGCCCTTGCCATGGAACCAAAGTTGATGCTCTTTGATGAACCAACTTCAGCCCTTGATCCAGAATTAGTTGGTGAAGTTCTTGATGTAATGAAGACTCTTGCAAAGACTGGCATGACAATGATTGTTGTAACGCACGAGATGGGTTTTGCTCGTGAGGTCGCAGATTCAATGGTCTTTATGGACGATGGTCGCGTGATTGAAACCGGAACACCTGACTCTGTTCTTCTTTCACCTCAAAATGAGCGCACGAAGAGTTTCCTTTCAAAAGTCCTGTAAGATTGCAACATGGCCGAAGAAAAAAAACCAGCAGATGACGCTCGCGCAAAGTTTTTAGAAGCGCTCGAAAAGAAAAAGAGTAAGAACGCTCCAGCTCCAAAAGATGGACGCTCTGCGGGTTCTAAAGTAAGTGGTGGTCAAGCAACTGGCGGTGCACCAGGTCGATTCCAACGAAAATCTGGATCTTCTGGTTCTGCAGCTGGTTAATAAATGAAAGTTTTACGTATCAGTGTTGTCTTAGTTTTATTAGCATCTATATTTAATTCAATTCCTGCTCATGCTTTAAATCCATGTTTTTCTGAATTTAGTGATTCAGAATGGACACAACCCGCAGATTGGGGCAAAACAATTGGTTTTTCATCTCAATTTTATGGAACTTCAATCAGGCAACCTGAACAAGTTGAAAAAATCATTCGTGAAAATTCAAAAGATTATGTTTTAAGACGTGGTGCTGAAACCAGTTTAAATGGAGCTGAGTGGAAACCAATAACCGTGAATTTTGGATCTTCAAGTCTTTTGCCATTATTCCCCGGTGATGAATTTCGAACCTTTATTTCATACGAAGGCAGAAACTGCACAAAACGTATAGTTTTTTCAAACTCAATCGCTGTTGAGGAAGCGACACCGGTTGAAGTCAAGACATACGTTTCGAGCATTAGTGTAAATTTTCAGCAGGAACAAGAACTTTTTGCAATCATGGGTTCAAGTTTTCCGATAATTGTAAATTCAAATGTCGTTCTAGGTGAAAATGAATTTGAACGCGCTGCTTTATCTACTCCCTTATTGCAACAACTAAGCCGACGTATCTTTCTACTTTTTGATACAAAATGCGTTACGACCGTCTCCGGTGACGCTTTTGTAAATTTCGTTCGGCCTGGAGCCCATCCAGTCGCTGGCAGGGCTCCAGATTTTCTCAAACCGGGTAATTGCGAAGCTAAACTTTTTGACGGATATTGGCAGGTATCGGTGGGAAATCGTTCTCTCCCGGTGATTTCTTCACAGCCTCTATTTTTGGGTAAAGTAATTTTTAAAGTCACAGACCCAAACCATTTAACCAAGAAATCCTTGAGTATTATTTGTAAAAAAGGAAAAGAAACAAAGAATGTGACGGGCAAAAATCCTAAGTGCCCTAAAGGTTTTAAACAGAAGTAGCTAATTAAAAAAATCTAGTGTGGCTTGGGCCGGGATCGAACCGGCGACCTAACGATTTTCAGTCGTTCGCTCGTACCAACTGAGCTACCAAGCCTTACCAAAAACTCAGCGCCGGCCACACGAATGTGTACAGCGCCAAACTTTTGCGACCCGGACGGGACTTGAACCCGCGACCTCCGCCGTGACAGGGCGGCGCGCTAACCAACT
>CANHNH010000033.1 GCA_947461995.1 Candidatus Nanopelagicaceae bacterium | reverse complement strand
TCAGTAACTGTTTCGCCTTCAAGCTCTAGAACAAGACGAAGAACTCCGTGAGTTGATGGGTGTTGTGGACCCATATTTACAACAACGCGCTCTTCCTTTGCTTGACCGATTTCGGTAACTAAAGAATCCCAATCGCCACCTGTTACAGAGAAGACGGTGCCTTCAGTGGTTTCGCGTGAGGATGCATATGGATCTGCGTATGTACTCACTTGTACGACCTCCGCTCTGATGGAGGTGGTGTTGTTGCACCCTTGTACTCAACAGCGATTCCACCTAAATCGTAATCTTTACGTTGTGGGTGTCCTTGCCAATCATCTGGCATTAATATTCTTGTAAGACCTGGGTGCCCATCAAAAATGATTCCGAACATGTCAAAAGTTTCGCGTTCGTGCCAGTTGTTACCAGCCCATACTTCAACAACAGATGGAATATGCGCATCTTTATCTGGAACAGAAACTTCTAGTCGAATACGACGATTGTTTGTTATTGATAGCAGAGGATAAACAGCATGTAATTCGCGACCACTTTGTTCTGGGTAGTGCACACCGGAGACTCCCATGCACATTTCAAACTTAAGAGAATCACGAAGAATTTTTGATACTTCAACAAGTTTTTCACGCTTTACGTGAAGAGTAAGTTCGCCACGATCAACAACAACGCGTTCGATTGCATCAGAAAAGCCTGGATACGCACGTTCTAAATCATCTGCGACGTCATCAAAGTAAGAACCATATGGACGCTCACTTGAGCCCGTTGCAGCAGGTGTGCGCACAAGTCCGCCGTAGCCAGATGTATCTCCTGTGCCATGTGTTCCAAACATTCCATGATCACTCATTTAGGCAAGCAATCCCTTCATTTGGTGCGTAGGTACAGCTTTGAGTGCAGCTTCTTCTACGGACTTAATGACAGCTTCGCGATTTGGCCCAAGTTTTTCGTCATAAATGCTCGTGTGTAATTTAAGAATTGCATCCATCAACATTTCAGGACGAGGTGGACAACCTGGAAGATAAATATCAACCGGCACAACGTGGTCTACACCTTGAACAATTGCGTAGTTGTTGAACATTCCACCTGAAGATGCGCATGCACCCATCGCAAGAACCCATTTAGGAGCTGCCATTTGATCATAAATTTGGCGAAGCACTGGCGCCATTTTATTTGATACGCGACCAGCAACAATCATGAGATCTGCTTGACGTGGAGATGCACGGAAAACTTCCATACCGAAGCGCGAAATGTCGTACTTTGCAGCAGAACCAACTGCCATCATTTCAATTGCACAACATGCAAGACCAAATGTTGCTGGCCACAAAGAGTTCTTGCGCATATAACCTGCAAGTTTTTCAACTGTTGTGAGTACGAAACCGCTCGGTAATTTTTCTTCTAAACCCACGACTAATCCCATTCCAATCCACCGCGGCGCCATACGTATGCGTATGCAACGAAGACGGTTGCGATAAAGATTGCCATTTCAACTAACCCAAAGAGTCCAAGTTGATCGAATGTGACAGCCCACGGATAAAGGAAAACAATTTCAATATCAAAAATAATAAAGAGCATTGCTGTTAAGAAATATTTAACCGGGAAACGACCACCTTGTATTGCAGATGGTGATGGTTCGATTCCACACTCGTATGCATCTAACTTTGCTCTGTTGTAACGTTTTGGACCCGTAAGTGCGCCTGCTAAAACGGAGATTGCGGCGAAACCGAAGCCGATGGCTCCGATGACCAAAATCGGTACATATGGGTTTGATGCAGAGTCCATGATGGTTCAAATTCTATGGTGTTCGCGCGATTATTTCTGACCGCTTTAGGTGTTGATAGCTCTGTGAACTGCGACAACTCCACCGCTGAGATTGCGCCAGCCCACTTGAGACCAGCCGGCCTGGGCAATTCGGGCCGCCAGCGCTGCTTGATCTGGCCATTCCCGAATGGATTCGGCTAAATAGACATATGCCTGAGGGTTTGATGATGTCTTTGATGCGATGGCTGGTAGAGCTTTCATTAAATAATTTAGATAAATAGTACGAAATGGTTTAAATGTTGGTGAAGAAAATTCTGCAACTACAAGTGCCCCACCTTTTTTGGTTACGCGCTTTGCTTCGCGCAAAGCTTTATCAATATCTGATGTATTTCGTAATCCAAATGAAATTGTGACGACATCAAATGATTCACTTTCAAATGGCAAGTTAAGTGCATCGGCTTTTTGGAAATTTAAGTGTGGTCGTGCGCGTCGGCCAGCAGCCAACATGCCTTCCGAAAAATCTGCAGCGATTACATCGGCGCCGGCATTATGTAATGGTTCTGAACTTGATCCAGTTCCTGCTGCCAGATCGAGAATTTTCATTCCGGCTTTAGGCGCAATCGTTGCCGTTGTGGCTTTACGCCATCTCTTAGTCTGTCCAAGGCTCAAAATGTCATTGACCAGGTCATAGCGCTTAGCCACCGCATCAAACATTGCCGCTACTTCAGCGGGATTTTTATCCATGTTGGCGCGGGACATAGGCTTATTCTGCTTCAGAGTAGGCTCATCCACAACTTCGAGAAAGGGCGCGCACTTTGTCCACTGCAACCACCACACTACGCACCGCTATTTTCCCAAGGAGCACAGTTTTAACTAAAGCTGGCTTTGTAATTGCAGGCGTTGCCTTTCTGTCTTTACTTGCCCAAATTGCAATTCCAGTTCCTGGCTCCCCTGTTCCCGTAACAGGACAAACTCTTGGAGTGTTGTTACTCGCCACAAGTTATGGTGCAACACTTGGAACAACTACTTTTCTTATGTATTTATTAGTTGGCGCACTCGGTGCACCCGTATTTGCAAATGGCGGTTCTGGTTTAGAACGTATCGTTGGTGCAACGGGTGGGTATTTAGTTGGAATGCTTTTGACATCCGCACTTCTCGGTTACTTAGGTGGACGCACATGGGATCAAAAATTTAGAACAGCACTTCCTGCAATGTTGTTGGGCAATGCACTGACTTTTGGTTTGGGTCTTTTCTGGCTTCACCAGTTCACTGGTAAAGATTGGGCATGGACGATTGCTGCAGGTTTCACGCCATTTATCATTGGCGAAATTTTAAAGATTGCAATTGCAGGAACTTCGCTTCCATTGATTTGGCAATTCGTACAGCGGAAGATTTCATAAGAAAAACTTTATGCCTTCCCTTACTCCCGTAACTACCGTGCGCCTTGGCGAACATCTGCCTCTTTTGGAGTTGCTGCCCAAAGGTGAGAATTTTTCATGGGTGCGTGGTGGCGATGGAGTTGTTGGGTGGGGTGTGCATGCGAGCACAACTGTTAAGGGTCCTAACCGATTCAACGATGCCCGTACGTGGTGGCACTCTCAATTAGAAAAATTTGCAATCACAAATAATGTTCAAGGAAGTGCTACGGGACCAATTCTTTTCACATCTTTCTCCTTCTCGCCTGAAGAAGAATCGGTCCTTGTTATTCCTAAAGTAATTGTGGGAATGAATAGTGGGCACTCTTGGATTACATGGATCGGAACTGATTCGCAGCCACAGTTAATTGACTCACCAGAAAAAACCTCTAATCCGCAATTAGCGTGGGATGCAGATGAATTAGCTAGTGAACATTGGATTAGGCACGTTGCTCAAGCCATCGCAAAAATTCACAGTGGTGAGATTGAAAAGGTCGTTCTTGCAAGAGACTTAAGAGCAACTGCAGCGGGTGCAATCGATGAGCGCTCAGCGTTAAAAAAACTTTGCTCAACGTATCCGTCAACATGGGTTTTTAGTGTTGCAGGTTTAATTGGTGCAACTCCAGAACTGCTTCTTCGATTGAAGCGTGGGATGGTTACTTCGCGAGTTCTCGCAGGCACCATCAGTAAATCTGGTGATGACGAACGCGATTTGGCATTGGCGGGATCCCTCGCTCGTTCATCTAAAGATCTAGAAGAACACGAATACGCAGTACGTTCTGTAGCGGATGCTCTTGAACCATTTTGTTCCTCAACAAATATTCCTGAGACACCATTTGTACTACACCTTGCAAATGTTATGCACCTTGCAACAGATGTAACTGGTGCTCTCATTGAATCTAAGAACAACGTTGATGTATTTACTCTGCTTAATCAATTGCACCCATCTGCTGCGGTATGCGGAACTCCGACAGATAAGGCCGCAAAAGTAATTAGTGAAATCGAAAATATGTCGCGTGGTCGTTATGCAGGTCCAGTGGGATGGATTGATGCACGTGGCGATGGTGAGCTAGGAATTGCACTTCGTTGTGGTCAAATTTCCGAAAATACCATTCGACTCTACGCAGGTTGTGGAATTGTCGCCGGATCGGATCCTGAAAAAGAATTGGCCGAAAGTGAAGCTAAATTTTCTGCAATGAAGAGTGCACTTGCTTAATTAGATCGGCGTTACTTTCACGATCTGGCATGTTGGCTACAACGATACGGATGCCTTCAATCGGTTGTGCAAGTTCTTTCTGTAATTGATCAACAGAGTTAATCGTGCTGGTTTTAATACTAAGCGCAGTGGCGATTGCCACTAAATCTAAATTATGTGGTGTCCCAAAAATACTTTCAAACCCATCACTTCCGCGGTGCGTCAGGGTTGAGAAAATACCGCCACCGTTGTTATCGACCACAAGAATAAGTAGATTTGGTTTTTCTGAGTGAATCAATCCAGTGAGATCGTGCAAGAAAGATAAGTCGCCTAGGACAGCAATTGTTGCAGAGCGTGCAGTTGCGATTCCCATCGCCGTAGAAATATTTCCATCAATTCCTGCGAGACCGCGATTAGCAAAAGTTTCTACTCCGGTGCGCGCACCGGCGAAAGCTTCGATATCTCGAATTGGTCTAGATGAAGAAACAAATAAGGTTGTACCGTTCTTAATCGTGGCAGCAATCGTGCGAGCCAAAACTGGTTCTGACCATTGCGTAATTTTTTCTAATTCTTTACCAGTGCGGTCAGAGAACTTCTGCCACTTTTCTAACCACTCCGCATCGGGTTCGTTTGATTCAAGAGTTGGAATCTGTGAATAGCGCTTATCTGCATTTCGGTCTGTATCAACGGTAGTAATCCTTGAGTCGATAACTATCACTTTGTCAGCTGCTGCAATATATGTGTTCGTTGATCGCGAAAGAGTTGTGCGACCAATGACTATTACTGTCTTTGGGGTGAGTTCCTTTGAGATAGCAGTGGATGCCAGAAATAAAGAAGCATGTGCAATCGTGTTCTTAAGCGAAAGGGGATCTTCACTAATTATTGGCCATCCAAGGGCTTCAGCAAAAGTATTCACTTCATCAGTTGTAAATCCACCTCGGTCATGACCAACAATTAGAACTGCACGTTCACTCTTCACCTTGAGTGCACTTGGTGCTTTTGTTGATTTAATATTTCGCGGTGTGACTTTAATGTCATCTAGCCATGTTGAATCAGAATCTGTCGCAAGCGGTTCTTCGAATTGAATATTTAAATGAACAGGACCACTTGCTAGTGAATACAGTGGTAATTCCATTGGGAATACGGCCCCAGAGATATCAGCAAAATAGCGAACTGATTTTCCAAATATGCGCGCTTGTTCAGTTGTTTGATTTGCTCCTGTTTTGCGCAATCGTGCGGGACGATCAGCGGTTAAAACTAATAGTGGAGTATTTGTGTGATGAGCTTCTAGAACAGCAGGATGGTAATTAGCTACTGCTGTTCCGCTTGTACAGACAATAGGCACGGCTCGGCCACTGGCTTTTGCTAAACCGAGTGCGAAAAATGCTGCAGTTCTTTCATCTATGCGAGTGTGAATCTTTATTAGTTCTCTTTGAGATGCCGCATAGAAAGCAAAACTAAGCGGTGCATTTCTAGATCCCGGAGATATAACAACATCAGTAATTCCTGCTTCAATTATTTGGCGAACTATGACGCGTGCAAGGGAAGTTGATTCATTCACCAATGCCACCCCATCTCGCTAATAATTTCATCCGCACCTGCATTCCATGTTTTACGAACCCGATCTTGCCACCATTGTGTTCGATCCGCACTTGATTCAAGTTCTATCATTGCAGCTTCACTCGGCGTCACATCAGCAACCCGCATTTTTCCGCCTTCAATTGGAATGCGTGCAACATCGGAAACAAGAAGTTGCCCAGTTGCTAAACCACACGCAAAATCCAAAGTAGGAAGTGCTCCTGCAAGTCGAATTCCGTGACCGATTCCCACTGCACTTTCTAATGCGCTGGAAACAACCACAGGTAGTCGATGATGCTTAGCAAGAGCGAGTGAACGTTCGATTCCACCGAGTGGTGCAACTTTTAAAATCAAAATATCTACAGCATCTTCTAAATCTAGTTCGAAAGGATCTTCAGCCTTTCTAATAACTTCATCACCAGCAATTTTGACAGGGACCATGCAAGAAGATTTTAATTCACGTAATTCATCAATAGTTGCACATGGTTGTTCGATGTATTGAAGCAAATCGTCATCATAATTATCGTAAAAACCATAAATAAATTCGAGAGCCTGCTCAACACCCCAGCTTCCGTTTACATCTAAGCGCAGCGCGGCATCAGGCAATATTTCATGGACATATTTGATTCGGGCCATATCTTTTTCTTGATCTGTGCCAACTTTAATCTTCACAGTTGAGGCACCTGGATACCAAGACAAAATACTTTCTACTTCTGCACGTGTATCAACCTCAGGCAATGTTGCATTGACATCAATATATTTTCTAGTCGCTTTAGCACGTGGTTGTGTCGCGCCTTCTATTGCGCTGATAAGCCAAGGAATTGATTCATTTTCGTCATACTCAAGAAATGGTGAGAATTCGCTCCATCCAGCACTTCCTTCAATGAGTGCAACTTCTCGAGTACTTATTCCACGAAAATCAGTTTTCATCGGTAGAGAAATTACACGAAGGTTTTTAAGGATTGAGTCGAGCATTTAAATTATTTATGGACGCTTAGGGAATTGACCAAAATCTGGCGCGCGTTTTTCTTTATATGCATCGCGACCTTCTTGGCCTTCTTCAGTCATGTAAAACAGGAGTGTTGCATCGCCAGCTAGTTGTTGCACGCCAGCTAATCCATCATCTGCAGCGTTCAAACTTGCTTTGAGCAGACGAAGTGCGAGTGGAGAATTACGTAACATTTCGCGAGACCAAGAAACTGTTTCTGCTTCTAGTTCAGCGACAGGAACAACAGTATTTACAAGTCCCATAGCGAGCGCTTCTTTCGCATCGTATGAACGCGTCATAAACCAAATTTCGCGCGCTTTCTTCTGGCCAACATTTGCCGCAAGTAATCCAGAGCCATACCCACCATCGAAGGAACCAACCATTGGACCAGTTTGACCAAAGAGGGCGTTATCTGCCGCAATCGTAAGATCGCAGACAACGTGTAGAACATGTCCACCACCAATTGCCCAACCTGCAACCATTGCGATAACTGGTTTAGGGGTGCGACGTATTTGTACTTGCAAATCTAAAACGTTGAGACGTCCAATTCCTTGTTGTGCAAGTTTGTCATCACCGAGATAGCCATCATCTCCACGAACACTGATATCGCCACCGGAACAAAATGCTTCATTACCTTCGCCAGTTAAAATAATTACGCCGACTTCTTGGTTATCGCGCGCTAATGAAAATGCACTCTGCAACTCAATAATTGTTTGCGGACGAAATGCATTTCGAACCTCTGGACGATTGATCGTGATTTTTGCAATGCCATCAGCCGCTTCGT
>CANHNH010000032.1 GCA_947461995.1 Candidatus Nanopelagicaceae bacterium | reverse complement strand
TTTCTGCAGAGGCGGTGCGAACGCTGTGGAAGAACCTTTTCGCAAATGAGTTCGTCGAATACTGGTGTGGATGAGATTCGGAACTGAGAAAACGTTAATCACACTACGCCCGTAGAAGCCCTGATTTAATCCCGAAGGACCCGGGTTCGATTCCCGGCACCTCCACGCAGTTACGAAACAAACGTTGTGCTTGCACAAAAGTTTGTGAGTAACAAGTGGGGGTTAAGCGCTTTAGTGCGCAACCTCCACGCAGTTACGAACCAAACGTTGTGCTTGCACAAAAGTTTGTGAGTAACAAGTGGGGGTTAGGCGCTTTAGTGCGCAACCTCCACCAGTATTTTTTATTTGCGCGCGAACTCTCTCTTGAGTGCAAATCCACTTGCTGCGATTGCGAAGAGCGCCATTAATTTTGCACCGATAGCAATACCTTGCAGTAAAAGCATCACGGCCAAACCGATTCCTAAAGCACTCAATATACATACAAACAATCGTCGCACCATGGTGGCTGATCGATTTGTTGTTTTAACGAAAGTTAATGCAATTGCAAATGGTCCTGAAAGAATTAAAATCAGTAGCAAAATTCCAACAAATAACGCAAGTGATTCCATTACTGCAACCCCTGCCAGTTTTTCTGAAGTACTGCGAATACATCCATATCAATGATTGACCCATCTGCGCGAACAACTCTTTGACGTAGTAAACCTTCGTGCTCATACCCTGCCCGCGTAACTACTTTCTTAGACGCTTCATTGTCATGATCAATCATGGCCTCTATTCGGTTCCAGCCCATAGTTTCAAAACCAAAATTGGTTAGTACTTTTACCGCACTAGTGCCAATTGATTTCCCACGATATTCCTTAGTAATCCAATATCCAATTTCAGCTACTTTGTTACTAAAATTTGGAGAGTGAAATGAAATAACTCCAGCTAAGCCGGGAGTTGCACCATGATTGCTTTCAATAATGAATCTGATTTCGCGCTTGTTTTGTAAACCTTCGGGGTCGAGTTCGCGCACAAAAGATTGCGCATGTTCGAGTGTGTAGTTTGCTGGAACGGTAGTGAAGTGAGAAATAAGCGGATCTTGGCATGCTAGAAAGATGCTTTCGATATCGCTCTCGTGTGATGGACGCAGAGTTATGGTGCCATAAGTAATTGTTGGAACTTCACTGGGCCACCAGATCATGGCTTAACAATGCCATATACGTAATTAGTAGCGGGGGCAGGATTTGAACCTACGACCTCTGGGTTATGAGCCCAGCGAGCTACCGAGCTGCTCCACCCCGCGTCGGAAGGCTTATCGTAAGCGAGCAAGCAGTATTAACCAAATCCTTGAGTGTGCTTCCTTGTTTTAGGAAGAAGATTTAGATAAAACTACTTTTTACTTTGCGCAGAAATTGCGGCAGCAATCGCTGCCTTTAATCGATCTTGCGCTTTTCCATACGCGGTGAAATCTCCCTTAGCAAGTGCTGCTTGGCCATCTGCTAATGCCTGTTTTGCATTTGCTAGTGCACTCGCTAAATCTGCTGAACCAGTAGTTGGTTTTCCTGAACCTGTTGCTGCACCAGTTTCAGAAGTTCCTGAGTTGCCAGCAAATACTTGATCCAGTGCACCCTTAAGAGTGTCGCTGTAACCAATTTGATCACCGAAAGAAACGAGAACTTTCTGAAGTAATGGATATGCAGCTGCGTTTGAAGTTGCGCGGACATATACGGGTTGTACGTATAACAATCCGCCACCAACTGGAAGTGTCAGCAAGTTACCGAGCACTACATCTGATCCGCCTTGGCGTAGCAATGAAAGTGAGTTAGCTACTTCAGGTTTGGCTTCAAAGTTGGATGCAACTTGTGAAGGACCTGCAACGTTTGTACTACGTGGCAATTGCAGAACAGTGATTTTTCCGTAATCAGGACCAGCAGTTGAATTTACAACTGCAAATGCCGCCAAGTTTTCACGTCCACCGCGAGGCACAAATGGAGTTGTCAGTGAGAAGACTGCTTTGTCAGAACCAGGCAGTTGCATCGTCATGTAATACGGAGGTTGGTTTCCGGCATTGGCTCCAAATGTTGATGGATCGCGAGGTACGCGCCAGAAGTCTTGTCCACCATAAAACGCTGCGGCAGTTTGTACGTGGTAAGCACTCAAAATATCGCGCTGAATTCTAAACATATCTTCTGGATAACGGATGTGCTCCATTAACTGATCAGAAATTTCTGACTTAGGTTTGATGCTCTTTGGAAATGCCTTGGACCATGTTTTAAGAACAGGATCGTTCTCATCCCATTGGTACAAACTAACTGTTCCATCGTATGCATCAACTGTTGCTTTTACAGAGTTGCGAATGTAGTTAACACTCTGATTTCCCTGTGCAGTAATTGATGTTGAATTCGCAGTCAGTGCATCAGATGTTGCGTTTGAAAGAGTTGTCTTACGTGAATATGGATATCCCGCACTTGTTGTGTATCCGTCAATGATCCACAAAATACGTCCATCAACGAGTGCTGGATATGGATCTCCATCGAGTGTTAACCAAGGAGCAACCTTTGCAACACGATCGCGTGGGCTTCTTTCGAACAAAATCTTTGAATCTTTATTAATCAAATTAGAAAGCAAGATTCGTTGTTCTTGATACTTCAGAGCGAAAACCAATTTATTAAAGAGTGAACCAACAGGGACGCCACCCTTACCTGAATAAGTTACGTTCTTCTGTCCATTAGCAGATGCATCATCTGGATAATCAAATTCGACTGGATCGGCAGTTGCGGATCCACCAATGATTGAGTAATCGGGAACGTTTTCACCGAAGTACACACGAGGTTCGAAGTCACCCAGTCCCTTTGTTGGGGGAAGATCACCAACGATAAATGACGGCTTGCCATCGGCATCGCGGACATTTCCGTATGCAGCAACGAAACCAAATCCGTGCGTATAAACAAGGTGGTCGTTAATCCAGTTTCGGCTTGGATTGCCATCAATATTTAATTCACGAATGGCAACAATTGTGTCGTGTGAAACTCCGTCTACTTTATAACGATCAACATCAAGGGATGCACCGAATGTGTAATACGGCTTGATTTGTTGAAGTTGTCTAAAAGTAGGAGAAAGTACGTTTGGATCCATCAATCGAATATTAGAAATTGTTGCTGCATCTTTTGATAACTGACCCGCTGAAGCATTCAGGGTGGCTTGAAAATCCTTTACTTCAACTGCTGATAATCCAAATGCATCACGAGTAGCATCAATATTGCGTTGAATGAATGGCGCTTCCTTAGAAGACTCACTTGGCTTTACTTGAAATTGTTGAATTGCTGCAGGATAAATTCCAGCAATTAAAACAGATGAAATAACTAACAGTGCTGTACCAGCTGCTGGAAGTAACCATGACTTGCGGACAATATTTGCGAAGAATAGAAGTGAACAAATTACAGCGATGCCAGCCAAGATTGCTTTTGCCGGCAATAGCGCGTTTACGTCTGTGTAGGTCAAACCTGTAATTAATTTATTATCTTTCAGCGCTAGTGCATAGCGATCAAGCCAGTATGCAACTGCCTTAAGCAATACAACAAGACCTAACAAGACTGAAAGTTGTACGCGCGCTGAAACGGTTGTGCGCTCTTGTTGAACTTGTGGACGAATTCCTCCGTATAAGTAATGAACAATTGCAGAACCAATAATTGCGAAAACGAGAGTTGAGATTCCCCATGCGACCAATGCTTGATACATCGGTAATTTAAATGCAAAGAATGAAATATCCATGCCAAATTGAGGATCTGTAACGCCAAAGGGAGTTGAATTCTTAAAGAGCAACCATGTTTCCCAGAGTTGTGAGGCAGATGATCCACCGAAATAAAAGAGTACGAGTGAAAGTCCAGCAAATACGAGACGACGTATTGGTTCGATTTGGGAGCGATAGCGTTCGAGATTATCTGCTTCTACTGTTAGTGGAACATATAAAGGGCGCTTACGAAAAGCAATGTAGATATTTAAGGTAATAACAAGTGAGGTTGCTAGACCTGCAACAACAAAGACTGTGGCTTTAGTAAGAAGAATTGTTGACCAAACTTCGGTGAAATCAACTGATTTAAACCATAGCCAATCGGCGTAGAAACCACTGAGGCTAACGAGAGCAATGGATGCCACAACCAAAATTGCAATAACAATTGGGAGTGGTCCACGGCGGCGACGATTAAAGTTTAAATTAGGGAAGCTATTAGTCATGAGTTAAAGATACTAAATTCGATGCTTGTTCTGCCACTTTTCCAGTATTTAGGCCTTCTTTACGCAGACCATGCCTAATTGTTCAGGCGAACTGTTTGCAGATAAGGCTTTAACGGCATCATCAATTGTGCTTATTGCATAGATCGTTATGCCAACTGGTACCGAAGTGACACCTGAGCAATTAGAGCGCGGTGCAAGAAATATTGATGCACCTGCTCGTTTTGCTGCAATTAACTTTTCGTCAATCCCACCGATTGGTCCAACTTTTCCAGAAAGATCAATGGTTCCGGTGCCTGCAACTTTTCGCCCCTGCAATAAATCTTGTGGGGTTAATTCTTCGATGACACCCAGGGTGAAAACCATTCCACCGCTAGGTCCACCAGTTTTTTTAACATCGAGAGTAATCAAAGATGGATTCACGGTTGGTAAATCTGGGTAATTTTTTTTCATATATGCAAGCGCCACAGTCCTGGCTCTATCTTGCGAAGTTGTCATATCTAACTTGGCAGCTTTATCTATTGTTTTAGGGTTCACATGATCTGGATACAGGACTGACCGAGGAAAAATTCGAGAATCCCCATTTAACCATCCGTAGACAATCTCACCTGAAAACATTGCTGTGCCAGGGCTTGTGACGCGGACGGCTAATAAATACAACGAACCATTTGGCTTATATGCATTTTCAGATTTAATAGAAATAACTTTTGCAAGTACATCCGTTGCTTCACCGGGCATGACTACAACAAATGGTAAAGGTGCAAAGAGTGCAAAACTAAAGAAAGTAACGATGAGAGCTTTAACCGCAATAGGTAGCGATGAGTAACGCATTGCTATAAGTGCGTACGATCTTGATTTGAATCTTGATTTGGATCTTGATTGAGAATGGGCTTGGCATGTGGGATTTGATTTCGAGTTGGATCATTACGATTCACAGGAGTCTGGTCGTTGGGATCTCTAAATGTGCTTTGAAACGCACTGAACTTTCCTATCGAACGAGAGGTTTCGGATTCGAATCGATCTTTAAATTTGGTAACCCAGACCACGTAACTCAAAGCGCCAATCAAACCCGCAGCAGGAACTACCCACCAAATAAGGGCTACGAATGAACTGGACATATTCACAGTCTAGAGGTTGGGCTCCCTCTTAAGTTAAATGGAATTATTTACATTCACTCGGCGTTATAGGAGTGCTACCCGTAACATGAGAAGAGCAGAATTTAGCCTGATTCAGTTTTAAGGGAGGTTCACGATGTCGCCATTTGGTTTCACCCCAGATGATGGTTCCGATGAGAACCCGAATGAGATGACCCCTGAACAACTGGCGGAAATGCTTGCACAGATGCAAGAACAAGTCACAGAACAATTTCAAAAACTAGGGATCAATCCCGCCGGTTTCGTTAATCCATTCTCTGTTGGGACCGAATCACTTCCAAAAAGTATTGTGCGAGATACCGCTAAGAAAATTGTTTCAAATTCGGGCTCGCTTCCAATTGGCAACACAGATACAATTGTTTTTGCGCAAGCGAGTTCGATCGCTCAACTCTGGCTCAATGAAGCTACAGATTTTGCACCGATAGCCAGTGCGACAAAGACTCTCAGCCGTTCTGATTGGGTGGATTCAACACTCTCGGGATGGCAAACAACGGTAGAACCGCTGGCAAGTGGCTTGGCTGCGGCGGTAGCAGAACTGATGCAGCAAGCCGTTGAGGATGGCCAAGCGGGTGAAACCCCAATGCCTATTGAAACTATTGCCACACTTCTTCGATCATTTATTAGCGCATTGATTGCAACGCAATTAGGGCACTCTGTTGGAGCGCTCGCAACATCTGTCACTGGAATACATGATGTTGGTTTGCCACTTGTTGATCCTGCAGTGCCAGCTTTGGTTCCTGAAAACATTGCGTTGTGGTCACAAGATCTTGAAATTCCTAAGAGTGAAATAACTCTTTTCCACGCGATTCGTGAAGAAGCAGTTGCACGCTTATTCGATAGCAATCCGTGGCTTGTTTCCTATATTCGCACCGCAATTTCGGAATATGGAAAAGGTATTCATATAGATATCGATTCCATTCAACGCCAAGCACAGGAAGCTATGGAATCTGGAAATATTGATCCCATTAATCCCGAAAGTTTCACACTCGCAATTGGTGAAGGAATGTTTACACCTGAAGAGTCGCCAACGCAGCGCGCAGCGCTAACAAAACTAGAAACAGTTTTCGCATTAATTGAAGGGTGGACCGATGAAGTCACAACCCTTGCAGTCAGTGATCGACTTCCTTCCATTGATGCATTGCGCGAAACATTTCGTAGACGTCGAGCGACTTCAGCGCCCACGCAACAATTGTTTAAATCTCTATTTGGTCTAGAAGTATCACCACGGATGTCTCGAGAAGCAGCAAACTTCTGGAAAGTTATTCGCGAAAAAGAAGGCGTCACTGTGCGCGATAAAGTTTGGTCAGGGCTTTTGCCATCACCAGAGGATTTGCTAGATCCGGAAAACTTCTTGAAGATCACAGAAGTTCCAGATGATTTATCTGGCTTGCAGTAACTGCGCAGACTCTGTAGAAAAGCGAAGTCCCCGGGCGCACATTCTGTATCTGCCTTCCCCTTGCAGATAAAGAACGGTTATCCGAGGACTTCGTAGACGCAAAGTACGACAGAAGAGAGTCAGAATCAACTAAACACCGCTTTGACAACACGACTTTTTTTGCTGTAATGCAATTATTTTTCGGCGTTTTATTCAATGAATTACCTAGTCAAATCGCTTCAGCAGGTACCTTGTCTCTATGACCCTCAACCATTCCATTACACATTCAGCTATTAACGTTGAATTGGAAGATGGCGATGATGCAGGCGAAATAACCTTGCCGGGAATCTCAGAGGGCGAAATAGTTGTACTTCGTTCAAAACGGCGCAAGAAAAGTATCTCCGCATACCGCCAAGGTGGGCGAATAATCATTTCGATCCCCGCGCGCATGAGCAAAGCTGATGAACGAAGCGTTATCCCCGAGATGATCGCCAAAATACGTGCCCAAGAAGCTGGTGACTCACCATCTGAAACGGTTTTACTCAACAGAGCGCAAGAATTATTAGAAGAATTCGCTCCAGAGATTACGCAACGTCCGAATTCTGTTAATTGGCGTGCAATGCGCGAGCGCTGGGGATCCTGCACATCAGTTGATGCAACGATTCGAATCTCTGATCGTCTTAAAGGGGCTCCGGCGTACGCCCTCGATTACGTCCTCTTCCATGAGGCGATTCATCTGCACCACTTTGATCATGGCCCAGAATTTAAGGCCGTACTGGCCCGATTCCCCGAAGAGAGCCGTGCTGAGGCGTATTTAGAGGGCTTTGAGGCTGCTGAACGCCGTTATATGCCCCCAGCCGTGCTGCCAGGGGCGCAAGTCCTCTAAAAAACTTCCCACAATCACGCTTAATATGAGCCCGTTTGAGCGTAAGCGGGGGTATCGTCATGCTTGCACGCCTGCCCCTTAGTGGGAAAAAACCCATAGGCAAGCATGCGTCGAACGGAGGAAGAAAATGGCAGAGACATACAAAGGTGACGC
>CANHNH010000031.1 GCA_947461995.1 Candidatus Nanopelagicaceae bacterium | reverse complement strand
TTGCGTGAATCTGTAACAACAATACGGAAATAAGGTGTGCGAATTTTTCCCATGCGCATTAAGCGAATTTTTGTAGCCAAGTAACGTGTGCTCCTGTAAATGTATGCCTAGCCAATGTGATCGCAGCGGGGTGCGCAATCATTTTGACCAAGCGATGGACTTGGATGTTTCGGGGGTAGAGGGCCCCGTCACAGGTGGCTAATCTTGCCATCACAAGGTCAGGAAGCGAAATTAAGGCCTAAGCGCGCTCTTCTGCAGCCCTTTTAGCGGGATTACCTGACTTGGACTTCTTCTTGTGCGCTATCGGTTGTTTTGCACTGCGCATATCTGGCATTCCAGCCGGCATGCCTGCTGGCATGTTTCCGCTTCGCATCGCTTTCATCGCTTTTTGAGTCGCGCTAAATCTTTCAATGAGTGAATTTACTTCTGAAACTGCGCGACCGCTACCGAGAGCAATTCGCGAACGTCTAGTTCCATTGAGAACTTTAATATCGCGCCGTTCTTGAGGCGTCATCGATTGCACAATTGCTTTGGTGCGAACGATTTCGCTTTCATCAAAGTTTTCTATTTGTTTTTTCATTGAAGCAGCGCCCGGCAACATTGATAGCAATTTCCCCATTGAACCCATCTTGGCCATTGCTTCAAGCTGTTCTAAGAAATCTTCTAACGTGAAGTCATCGCCTCGTGCAAACTTTTCTTCAAGTTTCGCACTAGTTTCTGGATTCAGCGCTCTCTTTGCCTGTTCGGCTAGAGTTGCAACATCTCCCATGCCAAGGATTCGTGATGCCATGCGATCGGGATAAAAAACATCAAAATCAGATATTTTTTCACCAGTTGAAACAAACATAATTGGACGCTTGATTATCTCTGTTATAGAAAGAGCCGCACCGCCACGAGCATCACCATCTAATTTAGTCAAAACCAATCCATCAAAACCAACTCCGCGTTCAAACGCTCGTGCAGTATCAATAGCACTTTGGCCAATCATGGCGTCAATAACAAAGAGAATTTCGTTAGGCTCAATTTGATTTCTTATTGCAATTGCTTCATCCATTAGCGCATCATCAACACCTAGGCGACCAGCAGTATCTACGATTACCATGTTGTAAAGTTTTGATTTTGCGTGAGCAACTCCATCTCGCGCAACTTGCACAGCATTTCCAGAACCATTGCCTTGTTCTGGTGCAAAAACCGGCACATCAATCTGCTGACCTAAAACTTGCAGTTGAGTTACCGCATTAGGTCTTTGCAAATCTGCAGCAACCAGTAATGGCGTATTACCTTGGTCTTTGTAAAACTTTGCTAACTTCGCGGCAAGAGTTGTTTTACCCGCTCCTTGCAAACCAGCTAACATCACAACCGTTGGCGGATTCTTGGCAATTCGAATGCGCCTGGCTTCAGATCCAAGAATTGCAGTGAGTTCCACATTTACAACGTCGAAAATGGCTTGAGCTTGATTGCTTCCAGCTTGCAGAGTTGGCAAGAGAGCAATTACTTGCGTATGTATGCGATCTGAAAATAGATTAACAACTTCTAGAGCAACATCTGCCTCAACGAGTGCAATTCTAATTTCTTCTATGACAGATTCAAGATCTGAAGAAGTTATTCTTCCTTTTGCGCGCAGTCCACCAAATGTCTTGGCGAAGCGAGCCGATAGCGCATCAAACATGGGCAGAGCCTACTTCAGCTGCGAACAATTTTTCAGATTGCTTCTGGACCTTGCTCACCCGTGCGCACGCGCACTACTTGTTCAATTGGAATAGCCCAAACTTTGCCATCTCCTATATTTCCAGTTGATGCACTCTTAACAATTACATCAATGATGCCTTGAACTTCTGCGTCATCAGCGAGCACTTCTAACCTTATTTTTGGAACTAAGTCGACTGTATATTCCGCACCGCGATAGACCTCCGTGTGACCTTTTTGACGTCCAAAACCACTCGCCTCTGAAACTGTCATACCTTTCACACCATGAGTTTGTAGAGACTTTTTTACATCTTCTAGCTTATGTGGCTTAATAATTGCTGTAATTATTTTCATAGAATTGAACCTCCTCGTGATGAGCTAGTCATTTCATAAGCAGTTTCAGCATGTTCGTTCAGATCGATTCCTGAAACTTCAACATCTTCTTTGACTCGAAAACCAATTGTTTTTTCAATCAAATATCCAATGATTAAGGTTGCGACAAAAGAGTATAAGGCGACGAGTGCAACGCCGATTGCCTGTTTACCCAATAACCCGGCTCCTCCCCCGTAAAAGATTCCATTTACTCCAACGTTATTCACCGAACTCGTGCCGAAGAATCCGATGGCGAGTGAACCCCAAATTCCAGCAACTAAGTGAACTCCGACAACATCGAGAGAATCATCTACATTGAAACGATACTTCAATCCAGTTGCAAGTGAACAGAGGATTCCTGCAATAAATCCAATCACGACTGCCGCCCATGGAGCGACGAAAGCACAGGCTGGCGTGATTGCAACCAAACCTGCTACTGCACCTGATGCTGCTCCGAGTGATGTTGGATGACCTTGACGGATTTTTTCAACAAGCAGCCACCCTGCAAGAGCCGCAGCTGTCGCAACTTGTGTGTTCATAAATGCGAGAGCAGCAATGCCATTTGCAGCAAGTGCAGAGCCAGCATTAAATCCAAACCAACCGAACCACAGCAAACCTGACCCAAGCATCACGAGTGGAAGTGAATGCGGACGCATCGATTCTCTTCTCCAACCAACGCGCTTACCTAAAACAATTGCTAGTGCTAGGCCGGCAGCACCAGCATTGATATGCACTGCTGTTCCGCCAGCAAAATCTTCAAGTCCCTTACCGGCTAGGAAGCCTGTGCCAGTAACGGTATCTCCAACTTTGTGACCAAATGCAAAGACCCAGTGTGCCACTGGAAAATAAACAAGTGTGGACCATATTGCAACAAATACTGCCCATGAAGTGAACTTGGCACGATCAGCGATAGCGCCAGAAATTAGTGCAGGAGTGATGATTGCAAACATCAATTGGAATGCTGCAAAAACTAATACAGGAATTGGATAAAGCCCACCGTTGTTCGTGAAATCGTTTACAACGCCCCCCAAACCGGAAAGTGAAATAGCTCCGTACCACGGTGAATTTGCCTTATACCCAAATGCTAATTCAAATCCATAAATAACCCAGATCACACTAACGACGCCAATAGAAATCATCGACATCATCATCATATTTAGCACACTTTTGGTTCTAACCATTCCTCCATAAAAAAAAGCGAGTCCCGGAGTCATGAGAAGAACAAGTGCAGTACTTGCCAGCATCCATGCGGTGTCTCCTGAGTTAATAACCATTGGTTCCATTGGTATCTACTTTCAATAGCGTCTTTACTAATTTCGTGGAACTCTCGCCTTTGAGGTAGATGAAAAATGCCCTAACCTGATTACGCGAAGTCGCACGATAGGTTTCAGGCGGGTCACAAATTCCGACCTTGTGTTACAACTAGGTTAAGAAATCAAACCTTTGACGTATTCAATGGGATCAAAGGGTGCTAAATCATCAATTGATTCGCCTGTGCCGATAAATTTGATTGGAATATCCAGGCCATCCTCGATGGCAAGGGCAATTCCGCCACGGGCGCTGCCATCTAATTTGGTGAGAATAATTCCAGTTACATTCACAGCTTCAGCAAAAATCTTCGCCTGTTGTAAACCATTTTGACCTGTTGTCGCATCGATAACCAATAGCACTTCGGCTACGGGTGAAACTTTTTCCAGAACTCGTTTGATCTTACCTAGCTCATTCATTAGGTCACTTTTGTTATGAAGTCGGCCAGCGGTGTCAATAAAAAGAAATTTTGTGTGGCTTGCAAGAGACTTCTCAATTGCATCAAAGGCAACCGATGCGGGATCTGAATTTTCCTTACCGCTGATAACTTCTATTTCCAGACGCTGACCCCACGTTTGCAATTGTTCAACAGCAGCCGCGCGAAAAGTATCTGCAGCAGCAAGTAGGACTGTTCCATCACTGCGGAATTTATTTGCTAATTTTGCAACCGATGTCGTTTTTCCACTTCCGTTAACTCCAACAATCATGACCACTGTTAATCCTGGATTCGTAAGAAGTTCTCGAGGTTTAGTTGATAATTGCGAAATCAAAACATCCTGCAGGGACTGCTCTGCATTTTCAGTCTTTACGTTTCGCGCCTGATCGATAATCCTCCGAGATAGGCATGCTCCCAAATCTGCAGCAATTAGTTCGTCGTAAAGCTCTTCGAGATAGGCTTTGTTTGAAGTATCAGTTGCTTTGATTTTAGATAAAAACTTAGTAAAAATTCCCATACAACAAGATTTCGAAACTAAGCTGTCTCTGATTCGCGAAGACGCTGAGATATAACTTCAGTAACACCATCTCCACGCATAGTTACACCGTACAAGGCATCGGCAATTTCCATAGTTCTCTTTTGGTGAGTGATAATGATTAGTTGTGAGCTTTCTCGTAACTCTTCGAGTACGCCGAGTAAACGTCCGAGGTTTACATCATCGAGTGCTGCTTCAACTTCATCTAATACATAGAACGGACTTGGTCGCGCTTTAAAGATTGCTACAAGCATTGCCACCGCTGTAAGTGATTTCTCTCCACCTGAAAGCAGTGAAAGTCTCTTCACGCGCTTGCCTGGCGGACGAGCTTCAACGTCAACACCTGTTGAAAGTAAATCATCAGGGTTAGTAAGGATGAGGCGTCCATCTCCTCCAGGGAATAGTCGCGCAAATATCTCTTCGAAATGCTTGGCAGTTTCTTCATATGCTTCCATAAAGATCTGTTGAACGCGATCATCAACTTCTTTGATGATATCCAATAGATCCTTCTTAGTATTCTTTAAATCTTCAAGTTGTTCTGCAAGGAATTTCAAACGTTCTTCAAGAGCGTCATACTCTTCGAGTGCAAGAGGATTAATTTTTCCAAGCAATGTGAGTGAGCGCTCTGTTGCTGCTAGACGTTTTTCTTGTTGTTCGCGGCGATATGGGATTAATTCAGTTGTGACAATCTCGCCAGCTTCGTTTTCAAGGAATGTCGGAACATCATTATGTGGGCCATACTCATTTACCAAAATCGTTGTATCGACACCCAATTCCTCAACAGCTTTGAGTTCGAGAGCTTCGATGCGCATACGTTGTTCAGCCCTTGCGATTTCATCTCGGTGAACGCTATTTGTTAATTGCTCCAATTCAGTTGCGAGCTCGCGACCACGGGAACGAATCGTCAAAGTTTCACCTTCGCGTTGAGCGCGTGATTCTTCTAATCGTGCGCGCTCAGTGGCTGCTTTAGCAATTGAACGTTCGATGTGGATTAACACTTCGTAAGCAGCTTCTGCCACAGATTGAGAAATAATCGCACCTCGTGCGCGTGCACCGCGTCTAGACACTGCTCGTTCTGATGCATCACGTTCTGCTTGTGCCGCATCTTCAAGGGCTTTTGCGCGCGCGGCAAGAGAATCAACTCGTTCTTCACTTGTGCGTACAGAAAGTCGTGCTTCTATTTCAGCGCTGCGTGCTGCAGATACTTGTGCTCGCAAAACTTCCACTTGTGCGTGATCTGGTTCTGCAGTTTCACCTTGCATTGAAAGTTGATTGGAAGCAATGTTTAATTCATTTTCATCGCGAGATTTCGCTGCCGTTGCCTCAGAAATTGATACTACTAATCGATCAACTTCAGCAGCAGCAGATTTTGCATTTTGGCCCGCAACTGCAAGTTGTTCAGTCAGGGCAGCAATACGAGCGTCTGATTCATTTAGTTTTGCAAGTACCTGGTCATACTCACCTTGTCGTGAAGCAAGTTCGTTTGTTGAAGTTGAGATCTCAAAGCGAATTCGGTCTGCTTTGTGATTTACGTCTTCTAATTTACTTGTGAGTTCGGCAATGAGTGCACTTATTTCGATAAGTGAGGAAGCAGATTTCGAACCACCACGGGCACGCGTTGATGTGATGATGTCGCCATCGCGCGTTACCACTCGAATATTTGGATGATTGCGAAGCACCTCTGATGCATCCCGCGCGGTGTCCACAACAGCAGTTGCACTCAGTAACGAGGAAATGAGCGAGGCGATTGAGCCGGATTGCACATAATTAGTTAGCGAAGTTAAACCAGATGGAATTAAATCTGAACTCCGTGAATTTTCATCAAAAACCAATACATCTGCTTGGCCTAAATTCTCTGACCTCATGGTGGTCAATGCACTGACGGCAGAATTCAGATCCTGAACAACAATCGCATCAGCCAATGAACCAAGGGCTGCAGCAACTGCACTTTCATACCCTTTTTCAATTGTTATGAGCGAGCTAATACTTCCTAAGATTTTCACTCCGCGAGAATTAGCAAGAAGTGCAGTCGCACCATCGTTGCTCTTAGAAGTTATGCGCAGTGCCTCTAATTTTGCCTCAATTGAGTTCTTGTCACGTTCTGTACTGCGCTCAGAATCTACGAGTTCAGCGAGGGTTTTCTTTGCTGAATCTAATTTAGATTTGGCGCTTTCAAATTGAGAATCTAAACCTAATTCGCTGGAGTCAGCACTTGCAATTTCTAACTCGAAAGTTGAATATGCACGAGATGCTTCATCGGCACGTTGTTGCGCTTCATTGCGAGATTTTTCCAAACGTGCGATTTCTTCGGCTATCGCTTCTAAACGAGCACGCAAGGATTTTATATGGCCCTCTTGTCGAGCGGTACCTTCACGAGCATCTGCAATTGCACGCATTGCAGCAGCAACTTTGCCTTCTTCGTTCGTCAGTGAAGTTTCTGCTTGCTGTAGCGAACTAGTCGCATTAGTTAATGCAGTATGTGCATTCTGCACAGCGGTGCGTAATTGAGATTCTTCTAACCGCAGTGCTTGTGCTTCGCGATCAAGTGCTTCTGGATCGCGACCAAGAGTGCGAGCTTCTTCTGCCTCTTCGGCCAAGAAGCGTGATCTTTCTTGAGCAAGGGATGCAGTTCCTCTAAATCTTTCGCGCAATGAATTTAATTGGTAATACGTTTCTTGCGCGCTAACAAGAAGTGGACCATCAACGGCTGCTTGAACATCGAGTGATTCTTCCCGTGCACGAACTTTATCTAACTCAGAATCAACGATTGCTCGTCTTTCCCGTAAAGCTGTTTCATCTGCCACTTCGGCATCGAGTGTTTTGGTCATTGAAATAAAATCGTCTGCAAGTAACCGTAACTTTGCATCGCGTAAATCGGCTTGAATGGTTGCTGCTTTTTTTGCCACTTCAGCTTGTTTGCCAAGTGGGCGCAATTGTCTTCGCAGTTCAACGGTTAAATCTTGTACACGAGCCAAGTTTGCTTGCATCGAGTCGAGTTTTCGAAGTGCTTTTTCTTTACGTTTACGGTGTTTGAGTACACCAGCAGCTTCTTCAATAAATCCGCGACGTTCATCAGGATTTGCCATCAAGATCGCATCAAGTTGCCCCTGACCTACGATGACGTGCATTTCTCGGCCAATTCCAGAGTCACTGAGTAACTCTTGAATATCTAATAAGCGAGATGCTTCACCATTTATTTGGTACTCGCTCTGACCATTTCTAAAAAGTATGCGTGAAATTGTTACTTCAGAATAATCAATATTGAGTGCACCATCAGCGTTATCAATAGTGACTGAAACTTCTGCACGTCCAAGAGGTGCGCGCCCACTTGTGCCAGCGAAGATGACATCTTCCATCTTTCCGCCGCGAAGAGATTTCGCTCCTTGCTCACCCATTACCCATGTCAGTGCATCAACAACATTTGATTTACCGGATCCATTTGGTCCGACCACGCATGTGATACCTGGCTCTAGGCGCAAAGTGGTCGCCGAAGCAAAGGACTTAAAGCCCTTGAGCGTGATGCTCTTTAGATACACGCGGTAAACCTACCTTGCGAGTGCGTGAATTAGCGAAGTAACACGGCGGCTTAGCCCTTAGCTACCATCATCTACAACTTGAGGTTTGACTTGAACTTTCAATAAGTCATAGGCGATTCTGGCCGCAACTTGCTCGGCTTCTCTCTTGCTCTTGCCCGTGCCATTGGCGATACACGAGCCTGCGACCATTGCATCGGCGCTAAAACTCTTGTCATGATCGGGTCCTGTTTCAGTAACAATGTATTCGGGAGCACCTTTACCGAGTTGAGCTGTTAACTCTTGGAGCGCAGTCTTGCCATCTAAACCTGCGCCACGCGCTATCGCTTGTGTCAGGGTTGATGCAATTAAATTTTTAACAACTGTTGCACTCGCCGCTAAACCTGCGTGCAGATAGATGGCGCCAATCATTGCTTCTAGGGCATCTGCGAGTAAGGAATTCTTATCTCGACCACCAGTGACTTCTTCACCTTTACCCAGGCGTATGTACTTTCCAAGATTTAGTTCGCGTGCAATATCGGCGAGCGCTCTCATATTTACAACCCCAGAACGTAGAGGTGAGAGTCTACTTTCATCAAAATCAGGGAAACGTGAATACAACTCTTCTGTAACAACTAAACCTAATACTGAATCACCGAGAAATTCCAAGCGTTCGTTAGTTTCTTTCGCGCCACTTTCGTATGCAAATGACCGATGTGTAAAGGCTAACGCAAGAAGGTTTGGATCAACGTCAACACCGAGGCGTTGTGTTAATTCAGAGTACAGATCAGACCTCGATAACCTGACGGCGGTTATAAGTTCCGCACGTTGGGCATGCAGTGTGTTGCAATTTTGGTTGCTGGCATTGTGGGCACGCCGCTAGTGCTGCCGCAGTTGTTTTCCACTGACTACGACGAGAACGAGTCTTTGAGCGAGACATCTTTCGCTTTGGTACTGGCACGGTGGCGTCCTTAATCTCTTCTTAAATC
>CANHNH010000030.1 GCA_947461995.1 Candidatus Nanopelagicaceae bacterium | reverse complement strand
GCAGAGATTGCTGCATCGATGAATAGTGTTTGCTTGGCTGGGTCATTGCCGTGAGCGTTAACAGTTGTCTCGTATCCGAGTTCAGCTGCTGTTGCTACTGCAGTGTCAACTTCTGCTTTCCAGTATGGGTTAGCTGGATCTACTGTGATGATAGCGATTGTTCCGCCACCTGCTGCAGCATCATCAGATGAGCTACAACCAGCTAGACCAGTTAGTCCGAGTGCAATTACAGCCGCAGCTGCGATTACTTTGTATTTACGGAGCATTACTTACCTCTTTCCTAGGGTTTTGGTATTTCCATGCGTCGTACGGTGGATCATGAAGCGCTTTTCAGTTTCTGTCGGCGCTCCAATATTCGTTGTATTTCTTCTACTGCAACCGCAACAATAATTACGGCGCCCTTAATTGTTTCCTGCCAAAAGACAGAAACACCAATAAGAACTAGACCATCAACCAAGAAACCAATTACGAATGCACCAATGAGTGTTCCGCGAACTGTTCCTCGACCTCCGGAAAGTGCTGTTCCGCCGATAACTACAGCGGCGATTGCGTTAAGTTCTGAAAATTCGCCCATGTTTGGAATTGCTGCGTGCAAGTCAGCTGTAAACAAAACTCCAACAGCTGCGGCGCAGAATCCTGAAAGAACATAAATACGAATATTTACCTTTGTCACAGGAACGCCTGTAAGCGCTGCTGCTCGTGGGTTTCCGCCAGATGCATAAAGCCAACGGCCAAATGCGGTGCGGTTAAGAATTATCGAGAAAACAATTCCAAAGACAATCATCACCCAGATAGGAAGTGGAATGCCTAGAGGTTTTGCCGCAAAAGTCGTTAAGAAGCCAGTGTTACCAAGATTTGGTTCTCCAGCTAATTTAGTAAAAGTTTCACCGTTGGTAATTAATTTTGCAAAACCACGGGCCACATAGAGCATTCCTAGGGTGGCAATAAAAGGTGCAATATTTAATTTGGCAACCAGCAAGCCATTGAGCCAGCCGAAGAAAATACCGACAATCAATGAGATAACAAGCACCGCCCAAATATTTGGATAAGCGACGTGACTTGTGAATGGAACGGGAGCGCCTTGCATGAGATAACCCGCAACCACACCTGAAAGGCCAACGATAGATCCCACTGAAAGATCGATTCCGCCGTTAAGAATTACTAGCAACATTCCTATCGCAAGAATTGCGTTCATCGCAACGTGACGAGTCATCAAAACGAGATTGCTATATTGCAAAAACTTGTCGGAGAGCAAACTAAAGAAGATAACGATGATTGCAAGTGCGATAAGGGCACGGATCTCAACAATGAACGCTCTGCGATCAAACTTTGCAGACGTTGCATTCGATTCCCCTCTTTTGAGTGGATTCAGATTCATGCTCGTACTCCTTCTTTTGTTGCTTCGGCGGCTGACATGATTTGCTCACGTGTTACCTCGGTTGGTTTAAAGATTCCAACAATATGACCACGGGACATTACAACAATACGATCTGACCAATTCATTGCTTCAGAAATCTCTGATGTAACAAATAGAACAGCTAAACCTTTTTCTGCCCGTTCGCGAAGGAGATCGAAAATTTCTCCTTTTGCACCAACATCAATTCCTCGAGTTGGTTCATCTAAAAGAAGTATTTTTGGATCAGTAAGCAGCATTCGCCCCAGCACTACTTTTTGCTGATTGCCGCCGCTGAGTGACTCAATTGGCATATTGCGGCCAGATGTTTTTACTCGAACATTCTTAATAGCCTCTTCGATTTTCACTTTCTCTGCACTGCGATTTACAAATCCACGCTTTATATGTGACATGTAACTTGCGAGTGAAAGATTTGAACCAACGCTCATTTGTTGAATTAATCCATCACGCTGACGATCTTCAGGAACTAAGCCCATTCCGGCTTTGATTCGATCTTGTACAGAAAGTTTTGTTACATCTTGATCTTCTAAAAGTAGTTCACCCGAAGCAAAGTCATCGCGACCTGCAAGAGCTTCCATCAGCTCTGTGCGACCAGCACCCATCAGCCCATAAATCGAAACGATTTCGCCTGCTTTTACAGTTAGTGAGAAATCTTCTACTGCGTACAATTTTGATGTTGCGATTCCGCGTTCAAGAATTTTTGCATTCTTAATCTCTAAAACGTTGCGGCCTTTAGCGCGACCAGAATCTTTATGGGCTTGCTCTTTAAAAGCTCGGCCGAGCATGTTTGAGACAACCCACTCCATATCAATATCTGCAACGTCAGCACTAGCCACAATCTGACCATCGCGAAGAACTACAGCATGGTCGCTTATTTCTAACGCTTCTTCTAAGTGGTGCGAGATGTAGATAATCGCAACACCCTTAGCCTTTAGATCGCGAATAACTTTGAACAAGACAGCAACTTCTGTAGATGAAAGAGCAGATGTTGGCTCGTCCATGATTAGAACTTTTGAATTGATGGTCAAGGCGCGGGCAATTTCAACGATCTGCTGCAAACCTAATCGCAAGTTTTCTACTTTAGTTTTTGGATCAATTATTTCTTCTAGTTGTTTAAGGACTTGGCGAGTGACATCTTCTTCGTGGGAATAGTTCATAAATCCGCGTTTTAATTTTTCGCGGCCCATAAAAATGTTATCCCGCACACTCAGGTTAGGGCAGAGGCTTAACTCTTGGTGAATGATTGTGATTCCTAAAGCTTGCGCTTGTGCAGGTGAATTAATGCTTACTTTTTCGCCAAAAACACTAATTTCTCCAGAACTTGGTTGTTCAATACCCGCCAAAATTTTCATCATCGTAGATTTTCCAGCACCGTTTTCACCGAAGAGTACGGTTACTTTTCCGGATTCTGCTTGGAAATTTGCACTCTTTAACGCTTCGGTGGCCCCGTAGTTCTTACTTACGCCATGCGCTTCGATTGCAATCGTTCCTTTTTTAGCCATATTTACTTCACAACAATCGACGTTGGTTGGATGTTGTAAACATTCTTTAAAGGTCCGTTGTTCCAAGCGCCATAAATTTCGAGGGTTTTACCAGTGATGGTTTTAAGATCTAACTTGTCAATAATTGATGAACGCACAAGATCTTTCAGGGCATTTGCCGCGTCTTGATACTGTGTTTGATCATAAAAATCACCAAAAGTTATTGTTCCCGTTACGTCACGTAGAGGATTTCCAGACAATGCGAGACCAACGGGAATATTAAATGTGTCTTGGGCTGACGCACCTGGAACATCTAAAATAATAAAGTTTTCATCTACTGATTTTACTTTTGCAGTGGTTTTTACTGCGAATACGAATGATTTATTTCCGAGATCTCGCCCGAATTCTGCGCCAGCGGCAACAATGTCTTTATCGGCCGCTTCGGCGACTATTGCCATATCTATTGCTTTTGCCTGAATATCAGCGGCAATCAGCGGCAAACTCTTTGCTGCAAAATCGGTCAGGCTAAATTCTTTTGGTGCATCGGCTGCGACTTCGGCATCACTTAAAAATGTCGTATTAACAAAGACAAAGAGCAGGACCAATATTGCAGTTCCGCCACCCAACACGAATCGACGATTTCGATTGCTGAGTCCTTTGAAGAAATTCATCTGTTAATTTCCTTTAATGTTTTTAGGTGGCAATTTTTAGCCATGAGCGGCGCGGGTAGCTGCATTGTGCGTCAAATCTTAGTAACGATTAAGTGGCCCGAAAAGGTTGTCTCATAATTTGAGACGCTCGCTAATACTTATTTCTAGGCTTAGACTCCATGAATGGATCAAAAAGAGGCGAGTTCGCGTGCGAACGAGCCGATCAAGGCTGCGAGGGATAACACTCCTTCCGCCGCTTTTGCTGACTTCATGTCCAAGGGTTGGGTTTCATCTGACTTAGATGAAGTGGCCGCCGGCCCCGCTGTCACGTCCGCTTTTTTACGTCGTGCAACTTTATCTGCGCGCTATCCAGGCTTACGTTTAGTTTTACCAGCCGGTGGTTTCAAAGTTCGCAGCAATGATTGCGATTACAGATTTAGACCGCACTCCGCTTTTGCTTATTACTCCGGCGTGCAAGGTGTTGAAGCGAGTGCCGATGCAGTTTTAGTCCTCGAGCCAACAGAGAGTGGCCACGAGACATTTTTATACATTCATCCGCGATCAACTCGTGACACTCATGCTTTTTACACCGACCGACGATTTGGCGAACTCTGGGTTGGTCGGCGCTTCACATTAAATGAAGCTCAGAATCGTTATCAGATTCAAACTCGATCAGTCGATGGACTTGAAGCGCTACTAAAAGATGGAATAGCCGCCCTGACAATTCGTGGCGAAGATCCAATGATTGATAAAAATATTGCGGTTCATTCACAAGAATCTGATTTTTTGGCATTTACATCTGCTTCTCGTTTAATTAAAGATGAGTACGAAATTGATGAGTTACAACGTGCGTGCGATGAGACTGCAAAAGGATTTGCAGATGTCGTTAGGGCCCTTCCTGCTGCTGTTAGTACACCTCGCGGAGAACGCGTTGTAGAAGCAGCATTCTTTGGTCGCGCACGTATTGCCGGAAATGATGTCGGTTACGAGACTATTGCGGCCTCTGGTTCACATGCTTGTATCTTGCATTGGATTCAAAATGATGGCGAAGTTCGCCCTGGTGAATTAATTCTTATTGATGCCGGCATTGAAATGGATTCGTATTACACAGCAGACATAACTCGTACGTTGCCAATTTCAGGAAAATTCTCACCAGCACAACGTGCTTTATATATGTTGGTGTATGAAGCACAACTCGCAGGGTTTGCCGCGGTTAAACCTGGTGCAACATTTAGATCAATTAACGCTGCGTGCCAAGCAGTTTTAGCTAAAGGCCTGTCAGACATGGGTGTTCTACCTATGTCACCTGAAGATTCTTTGTTACCGGAAAATGGATTACACCGACGTTGGACTCTGCACGGAGTGAGTCACATGCTCGGTATGGATGTTCATGATTGCGACAAAGCGCGCGATGAGGATTATGTACTCGGAACACTTAAAGAAGGAATGGTTTTAACTGTGGAGCCAGGACTTTACATACAACCAGATGATGAGATGTTTGCACCTGAATATCGGGGCATTGGTATTCGTATTGAAGATGATGTTGTTGTAACCGCCGATGGTTGTCGCAATTTGAGCGAGAACTTACCCCGTCATCCAGATGCTGTGGAAAAGTGGATGCTCTCTTTACGCAACTAGATTTATCGCAAGAGCGGCCGCAAGTAATCCAAAAAGTAATGACCCTAGATAATTGATTGCTGCTGCCTTAAATCTTTTAAGCTCTATGGCCAGATAGACATCTAACATAAATGTTGACCAGGTTGTAAAAGCACCTGCAAAACCAATTGCCACTAGAGCCACGGTGTTATCGGAAGCGCCCCAGGTCAGTCCTATAACAAAGGATCCAAGTACGTTTACGGTAAATGTTCCCCATGGCACATTAGAAAACTTACGTAGGTATTGATCGATCACAAATCGTGATGGCGCTCCAATCGCTGCGCCAAGAATTACGAAGGCAGTTTTCATCAACGCACCGCAATTACTTTACGAGCAATTGGCATAAGAATTGCGATTATTGCCAAGCTGGCAATCACGGTGATGCTTAAATACATCGCGCCACCGTCACTTGGTTCGAGAGTGAGTAGTGCTAGAGCAGAAAAAGTTGTTAAGCCTGCACAAAAACCTGGCAATAAAAAGTGGCGTTGGTTCGTGGTCCCACGGCGCTCCATTAAAACGTGCAAGAGCGTTGAGAGAGCAACACCTAAAAGGTTTGCAATCAATGTTGCATTGCGTGAATCGGTTAAAACTTCACCTATAGAAAAGCGAAGAAGTGAACCGAGTACTCCGCCAAGTGAGACCAATGAAATTGATCGCACAGTGACGGCTTGGCTCATGTATTAAACGATACCTTCGCGTTTGCGTATTTTTGTCCCTAACCAACGAACTGGATCGTATTTAACGTCTACCACGCGCTCTTTCATCGGAATAATCGCGTTATCTGTAATTCGGATGTGCTCTGGACATACTTCTGTACAGCACTTGGTGATGTTACACATTCCAAGTCCGTGTTCTTCTTGTGCTTTTTGCTTGCGGTTTTTAAGCATGTCCAGTGGATGCATATCTAGTTCGGCGATGCGGATAAAGAAGCGAGGTCCAGCAAATGATTTTTTATTCTCTTCGTGGTCACGGATCACGTGACATGTGTCTTGGCACAAGAAGCACTCAATACATTTACGGAACTCTTGGCTGCGTTCAACATCTATTTGTTCCATACGAGCCTCACCTGGCTTGAGATTTGCAGGTGGTTTATACGATGGAATTTCCATTGCTTTTCTGTAATTAAATGAGACATCAGTTACTAGATCTTTAATTACTGGAAATGCCCGCAGTGGTGTCACGGTAATTGTTTCTTCGTCACCGTAAGAAGCAACTTGTGTCATACATGCAAGGCGTGGTTTGCCATTGATTTCCATTGAACAAGAACCGCACTTGCCAGCCTTGCAATTCCAGCGGACGGCTAGGTCACCCATCTGTGTTGCTTGGACGCGGTGAATTACATCGAGGACTACTTCGCCCTCATTGGCTTCTACTGTGACATCTTGAAGTGCGCCACTATCTGCATCTCCGCGCCAAATACGCATCTTTAGTTTGCGTGCCATTAGCGTGCACCGCCTTTCGTGATTTCTTCAGGTGTCATGTATTTTTCTAATTCGTGAACATCAAATAAATCAAAGAGTTCTTTAGGTATTTCAGGAAGTGTTTGTTTGCGCACTGATACTTCTGTGCCATTAAAGGAAGCAATGTGATTAATTTGGCGCCATTTGTTATCTAATTGTGGGAAGTCATCACGTGTGTGACCACCACGAGACTCTTCTCGAGAGATTGCAGATTTTGCTGTGCTCTCTGCAACAAGCAACATGTTGTCCAAATCAAAGGCAAGGTGGAAACCAGGATTGAATTTGCGTCCACCAGCAACTGAAACATTCGCGCTGCGTTTTCTGATTTCAGCAATTTTTTCTATCGCTTCTTTAAGTTCAGAACCTGTACGAATAATTCCAACGAGGTTGTGTGTAATTTCTTGGAGCTCTGCGTGCAATGAGTATGAGTTTTCGCCTCCGCTACGTGAAAATGGCGCTTCAATGCGATCGCCTGCAGCTTTAATCGTTGCATCACTTACTGCAACTGGCTTTGCACTCTTTACATATTCAGCCGCGCCCATTCCTGCACGACGACCAAACACAAGTAGGTCTGAGAGTGAGTTACCACCAAGACGATTTGAACCGTGCATTCCACCAGCAACTTCTCCTGCTGCAAATAATCCGGGAACGCCAACTGCTGCTGCAGTATCTGGCTCTACTTCAACGCCACCCATAACGTAGTGACATGTTGGGCCAACTTCCATTGCTTCTTTTGTAATGTCAACGCCTGCTAATTCATAAAATTGGTGCCACATAGATGGCAAGCGCTTTTTAATTATTTCTGCACTTATGCGCTTGGAAACATCAAGGAACACCCCACCATGCTCTGTGCCGCGCCCTGCTTTAACTTCAGTGTTAATTGCTCGCGCTACTTCATCGCGGGGTAACAATTCTGGTGGTCGGCGGTTGTTATCTTGATCTGTGTACCAACGATCAGCTTCTTCTTCATTATCCGCGTACTTGTCTTTAAATACATCTGGGATGTACTTAAACATGAAGCGTTCGCCTTTGTTGTTGGTAAGAACTCCACCTTCACCGCGAACAGATTCGGTTACTAAAATTCCGCGAACAGATGGTGGCCAAACCATTCCTGTTGGGTGAAATTGTAAGAACTCCATGTCAACAAGATTTGCTCCAGCTTTGAGTGCGAGTGCGTGACCATCTCCTGTACCTTCCCAGGAGTTAGATGTAATTTTGAAAGTTTTACCAACGCCACCTGTTGCAATAATTACGGCAGGGGCTTCAAACAAAACTTCCGCACCAGTTTCACGCCAGTATCCATAAACACCGGCAATTTTTCCATCTTCTTTAAGGATTTCAGTAACAGTAAGTTCTGCAAAAACTTTGAGATGACTCTCCATTGATTGATACGTCTTGCCATCTTTTTGTTGCAAAGCAACGATGCGCTGTTGCATTGTGCGAATAAGTTCGAGGCCAGTGCGATCGCCTACGTGGGCAAGACGTGGATATTCGTGTCCACCAAAGTTACGCTGGCTTATTTTTCCTTCTGCGGTGCGATCAAAAAGAGCGCCCCATTGTTCAAGTTCCCAGACGCGATCTGGTGACTCTTTCGCGTGTAATTCAGCCATTCTGTAATGATTTAAGAACTTTCCACCGCGCATTGTGTCGCGAAAGTGAACCTGCCAATTGTCATTCTCATTAACGTTTCCCATTGATGCAGCAGCGCCACCTTCTGCCATAACAGTGTGAGCTTTGCCGAAGAGTGACTTACAGATAATTGCCACGCGCAACCCAGCTTCGCGAGCTTCTACAGCAGCACGTAATCCAGCGCCACCTGCGCCAATGACAACGACGTCATATGAATGGCGTTCAAGGTTTGTCATTTAATTAGCCGCTTTCATTTAGAAGAAGTAGAAGTTTGTCCAGGCGCCAGATGCGACAGCGCGTACGTATATATCTGCGAATGCAACTCCGAAGAGTGAAATCCATGCAAATGTTGGGTGCTTGTGATTAAGCACTGAAACCCATGACCACAACTTGTAGCGCACTGGGTGTTTTGAGAAATGCTTTAAACGTCCGCCGAGTGTGTGACGACATGTATGACATGACATTGAATAGAGCCAGAGCAGTGTTGCATTGAGTAATAGAACAAGAGTTCCGACGCTGAGGTGTCCCCAATATCCTTCTGCGTTTCTAAATGCAAGGATTGCATCGTACGTAAGTAGTACGTTAAAAATTAATCCAAAGTAAAAGAACCAGCGGTGACCATTTTGCAAAATTAGAGGAGCGCGGGTTTCGCCTGTGTACTTAGTGTGTGGTTCAGCAACTGCGCATGCAGGTGGCGACATCCAAAATGCACGGTAGTACGCCTTGCGATAGTAATAACAGGTCATTCGAAAGCCCAATGGGAAGATCAAAATGAATAGCGATGGTGAGATTCCGATACCAAAATACTCATTATTAAAAGGTTGACCAAGAAGTGATGAACCTTCGATGCAGCTAGTTGAAAGACAAGGAGAGTAAAAAGGGGAAACTAAAGGTTCTGCAAAATAGTATTTATTTTCAAATGCGCGAAATGTTGCATAAATTACAAAGCTTATTAATACGCCAAATGTGATTGCAGGCTGGAGCCACCATTTATCAGTGCGCAGTGTGCGCTCTTTGATCTTTGCTCGCGTTGGCGAGAAAACTCCTGACCTCTACAACCCCTTTGGTCTTTAAAATTCAGAACT
>CANHNH010000029.1 GCA_947461995.1 Candidatus Nanopelagicaceae bacterium | reverse complement strand
TTAATTCATAGTGACGCATGCGTTAACCCGACCTCCTCTGGACTAAGACGGCCACAGTATTTCTGTGACAGGAGGGTTAGTGCTTTTGGTGCGCGCTAAGAGTAACTCCTGAAGGGGTTAAGTGAAAATCACGCTCAGATTTGTGCGTACGGGAGGCCTTACTTCTTTGGAACTTGGACTCCACCTGATGTCATAACAATTGGTTCGAGCCCACCGACATTAGATGGTGCTGGAAAATCCATGACAGGTTCGCCTTTAAGCGCACCCTTCATGAACGCTGTCCAAATGCGTGCTGGAAAAGATCCACCGGTAACGGATGTAAGTCCGCCAATTCCGTTAAGTGATTGTGTTGCATCATCTCTAAAAAAAGAAACAGATGCTGCGAGTTGTGGTGTGTAACCACTAAACCAAGCAGACGCGTTTGATTGTGATGTTCCAGTTTTACCTGCAGCAGGGCGACCGAGTGCAAGTGCCGCCGCACCTGTTCCACCAGTTACAACACCTTTAAGTGCATAGGTTAAATCAGCCATAACTTCTTTAGAAAAAACTTCTTCGGTTTGTGGTTTGCCTTCATAAAGCACACCTTTGTTAGAACCTATAACACTGGTTACTAAGTATGGTTTTGATTTAATTCCTTGTGCGGCAAATGTTGCATATGCGTTTGCAACATCAATAACGTGAGGGCTGGCGGGTCCAAGTGCGACAGATGGTGTTGGCATCATTGCAACACTCTCTGGAATACCAGCACGTCTTGCTGCGCTAACGACATTATCTAAACCTGCTTTTTGCCCAAGTGGAACATAGACGGTGTTAATAGAGTGTTTTGTAGCAAACAATAAATCTACTTGACCCCAACCTTCGTTGCCGTAATTTCCTACTTCATACGGCTTTCCTAAATCATCAAATGTTTGTGGAGAATCACCATTCCACATTGATGTAAGTGGGATACCTGCCTCAAGCGCTGCAACAAGTGCAAATGATTTAAAGGTCGAACCAGCAAGTGCAATGGCTTGTGTTGCATCATTGAGTTGTCGCTTTAAATAATCCGCACCACCGTACATGGCAACAACTTCACCAGTACCGGGACGAATTGCAACGAGTGCAATATGTAAATTTTCAGGAACTTTTGTTGGCGTTAATTTGTTAATTGCATCGACAGCTGCGGTCTGGGCTTGCTGATCAATGGTTGTTTTAATTACTAACCCACCAACAAGTAATTGTTCTTCCGTAAAACCAAGAGCTTTCAGCTCTTTGGAGACGGCCTCAATGATGTGACCCTTTGGCCCACTGAGTGAACCAGATGTCACACGTGGAACCACTACTGGGAATTTAATTTTTGCGGCATCTTCGGGGGTTAACCATTTAGCTTCGACCATGCCTTTTACTACGTACGCAAAGCGATTAGTCAGGCGCTTTTCATTTGCTTTTGAATAGGAAGGATCGTAAAAACCAGGGGAGCGCAATATGCAGGCAATTACTATTGCTTGAGCATTTGTAAGTTGGTCAACATTTCGGTTGAAGTACTGCTGAGCTGCGGTTTGAACACCGTATGAACCACGTCCAAAGTAAATAGTGTTGAGGTAGTTTTCAAAGATTTGATCTTTAGAGAGTTGATTCTCTAGTTTAATTGCGATTACCAGCTCTTTAATCTTGCGTTGAATCGTGCGCTCCGGAGTTAAAAAGGCAGTCTTTGCGTATTGCTGCGTGATAGTTGAACCACCTTGTAGTGATCCACCTTTTAAGTTGTTTAATACAGCACGTGCTATTCCTGTAACACTAAATGCTCGGTTTGAATAAAAACCACGATCTTCGGCGGCTAATACTGCGTGACGAACATTAAGAGGAATTTTTGCAAGTGGAACGATTTGGCGATTTTCAGAACCAACTCGACCAATTTCTTCACCGTTTGAATATTGAATAATTGTTGATTGGCTATTTACGAATGCATTTGCATCCGGGACTGAAACAGTGAAATAGGCAAAAGCAAAGAGCGTTGCGCCAGCGATAAAGCCAAAGCCTGCTAGGAAAATCGTTGCTCTAATAAGTAATTTGCGCACGGTGACAGATTACCCCTTTACCCAATCTTCATCTTCCAGCGTGCGTACACGCCGTGGTGGTTTGCGTTCTATTCCATCTCCTAGAACAAAAGATGCGGACAAATGATTCCATGAACAGTCGCGACAGACTTCAACGATATACACACGAAATTCACCGAATTCACGTTCCATCTCTAAAAGTTCATCTGGGGTTTTGATTCGACCTGAATACTGACCGAGTTGATCACCAAAGGCATAACGCAACTCAACTAATGCGGTCTTTTTGCAGACAGGACAGTTGCGCGCAACTTTTTCACCGTGAAACTTTGCAGCTCTCATTAAGTAAGGATCTGCATCGCATGCATCAACAACTCCGCGAAACAACTTAAGAAGCGTTGCGCGCTTATCAAGTGAGTAGTCGATATAGGAGCGTTGCGATTTCATAATAGGCAAGAATAATCCTTGATTGCTTACTACGCTTGCCCTATGAATTTCTGGGAACTCTTGCGCCACCCCAGACTCTCACGATTACTTAGAGTGCGTTGGAGTGGGCAGGCGACAGACGGCTTATTTCAAAGCGCACTGGCCTCTTTTGTTTTATTTTCACCCGAACGCCAAGCAGATGCACTCAGTGCTGCTATTGCATTTGCTGTGGTTCTCTTGCCTTACTCACTTGTTGGCCCATTTGTTGGCACAATTTTGGATCGCGTTTCAAGACAACGTGCCCTTTTATTTTCTAATCTAGCTCGAGCAATAAATTTATTAGTTGTTGCTTGGCTCGTGTTCACGGGACAAACAGGGGTTGAGCTAACAATATTTGTGCTCATTGCATTTGGAATTAATCGCTTAATACTTGCAGGGCTCTCAGCTGGTCTGCCATTGATAATTGAAACGAAATCTCTGATTAGCGCAAATGCCCTTGCAGTAACAGGTGGTTCTGTTTTGGTTGTTCTAGGCGGTGGCCTTGGTGTTGCAATTCGAAACTTATTTAACCATTTAGCTGTCGCTGATCACGCTGATGCCATCATGGTTTTATTCGCCGCTGGCGGTTATCTAACTGCCGCACTTTTTACATTGCGGTTAAACAAAAGTGAAATTGGACCTTTGCCACATGAAGTAAAAGAAGCGAGTTTAAAAGAAGGTATCAATGAAATGCGCGAAGGCTTTGCGTTCTTGCGGCAGCACGCTGATGCGATTCGCGGAATTCTCGCGACTGCAGTTCAACGCGGTGGAATCACGGCACTAACTCTTACTGCACTTTTATTAGAGAGAAATACATTTAATCCTCCATCAGATCCCGAAGCCGGTTTAAAAGGATTTGGAATTGTCTTAAGTATCGCTGGCATCGGAATAACACTTGGCGCACTGACTGCGCCTTATGGTGTTGCGCGCTTTGGTCGTCATAGATGGATTAAGTGGTCTTTACTTGTTGGTGCGGCTGGGCCAATCCCTTTAGTTATTTGGCAAACACCTGTAGCACTTGCGATGACTGGCTTCTTTGTTGCACTGTGTGGTCAGAATGTGAAAGTTACAAATGATGCACTAGTGCAATCCAAAATTGATGACTACTACCGTGGTCGTGTTTTCGCGGTGTATGACGTATTGGTAAATGGAGCAATTGTCAGTGGTGGGTTAATTGCAGCACTGCTGCTTCCAACGAGTGGAGTAACTCCATGGGTGCCTGCGCTAGTTAGCGCAATATATTTACTTGTCGCGCTGCGATTGCTTCGTCCCGAAAAATTCTTTCTTAAGGTTTAGCTTTCCACCACTGCAACAACTCTTGTGTTGCAGCATCCACGCCAATTGGTCCACGTTCTAAGCGAATTTCCATTAGGAAATCGAGCGCACGGCCAACATCTGCAGATGGCTTGATGCCTAATATCTGCATTATTTGAGCGCCATCTAGATCGGGGCGAATCTTTGACAACTCTTCTTGCTCCATTAAGACTGCAATTCTGTTTTCCAAACTGTCATACGTTGCAGCCAATCGTTGGGCTTTCTTTGCATTGCGAGTAGTGCAATCAGCACGAGTTAACACATGCAAATGTGTGAGTAATTCGCCGGCGTCGCGTACATAACGGCGTACGGCCGAATCACTCCATTCGCCATCTCCATAACCATGAAAACGAAGATGTAGGGCGACCAATGTTTCTACTGCTTCGATAGTGTGATTATCAAAGTGCAGCGCTTTTAAGCGTGTGACGCTGAGGCGTGCACCAACAATTTCATGGTGATGAAATGAAACGCCGCCGCCTTCAATAAGTGCACGAGTCTTTGGTTTTCCAATGTCATGCAAAAGCGCGGCTAATCGGTTTACAAGATTTGGTCCGTCTAAGCGGTGTTCCAGTGCAATTGCCTGATCGAGCACTGTAAGTGAATGTTCGTATACATCTTTGTGGTGATGATGTTCATCGATTTCCAGTTGAAGTTTCGGGATTTCCGGCAGCACAATTGCCGCCAATCCTGTCTCTACGAGAATTGTTATACCGGTACGAGGATTTTTTGACATGAGGGTTTTTACAAACTCATCTCTTACGCGCTCTGCTGAAATAATTGAGATTCGATCTGTCATTGATTTCATGGCTGCTAAAACATCTGGTGCAATGTCAAAACCAAGTTGACTTGCAAAGCGTGCAGCACGCATCATCCGTAATGGATCATCTGAAAATGATTGTTCAGCGCTACTTGGTGTACGAAGTAATTTCTTACTTAAATCTATAAGGCCATTAAATGGATCGATGAATTCTGGTTTGTCAGTTGTAAGTTCGAGCGCCATCGCGTTGACTGTGAAGTCACGGCGAGATAAGTCTCCTTTTATGTCTTTACCGAATTCAACTTCTGGTTTGCGGCTTTGTGGGTCATAGGTTTCGCTGCGATATGTAGTTACTTCAAATGTTGTGTCTCCACGTTTCGCCGCAACAGTTCCGAATTCAATTCCCGTTTCCCAAATATTTTCTGCCCACTTGGATAGTATTTTTTTGCTCATCTGCGGTGGCGCGTTGGTTGTGAAATCTAAATCATTTCCAAGTCGACCTAGAATTGCATCGCGCACAGGTCCGCCAACTAAAGCCAATGTGAATCCTTCGGCTTTATAGACAGCAGCGAGTGAACTGGCTAGTGGTGCGCGTTCGATGAGAGAACGAATAGCCAGTTCTCCTGCGGCGCCAAGTGCTGTACTCACAATAAGTAAGGTTAGAGCAGTAGCCTTACTCCATGATCCCTGCACCTGGTGCGGGCAGCGAAGGTACGAAGAAAAAGCGGAAGCGCAGACGCCCCGCCAATCGCGCCCCACAATCTTCCACTTCTGGCACCACCCCCACACCAAGTAAAAAATCTGCGCGCCCGTACGCCAAGCGCGTAGATGAAGTCAGTGCTGGTGGTCTTGTTATTGATAAAAGTGGCGCAAATGGTTTATTAATTGGCCGACGCGATCAAAAAGATCCTACGGGAATAAAAATTTTGTGGTCCCTTCCAAAAGGTCATATCGAAGAGGGTGAAACACCAGAACAAGCTGCAATACGTGAAGTTGCCGAAGAAACTGGAATTAATTCAGAAATTACTCAATCTCTTGGTGTCATTGATTTCTGGTTTATGGCTGGAGGCAAGCGAATTCATAAAACTGTTCATCATTTTATGTTTAAAGAAATTGGCGGCTTGCTTGCAGCACAGGAGAGTGAAGTTGATGAAGTTGGATGGTTCCCACTTAGTGAAATAATTGGCTTACTGGCTTATCCCGATGAGAAAAAACTTATTGCGAAGAACTCTGAGTTGTTGGCATGAAAAAATTAATTCTTTTTCTATTTATTGGATTTTTTAGTATGCCTGGCATTGCTCATGCTGAATCTCGCGAGGTTCAAATCACAGATACTGTGCATCGTAACTTTGATGGGACTTTTAGAAATAATGAACTCGTAAAAGAAATTGCCGTGGGTGGGCGTTTATGGAATCTAATTTTTTTAACTGACTCCACTCCACGAATTTGGGTTATAGATGCCGCGCTTGTAGAAGATATAGCAGCCATGACAGAACCGTATGAGTTGCGCGATGGCACAAAATTCGATGCTTCTGTCGAAGCAGTTGCATATTTATCTCAGTTGAAAAAAATTGCAAAGAACGCCCAAGTGGTTGCACTTCCTTTTGGAAATCCTGATCCTAAGTTAGCGCGCCAACTTGCACCAAGTGAACTTAATTATTACTACAAAACCGCTCAGGCGCGTTTAGCAATTGCATTGGGACGTCCTGTACGTAGCGAACCATTGGCTAAGTGGAGTAAGGGGCAAACATTTTTTTCTGAAAATCTTCAAGATCAATACGCGAAGAACCGAAAGGCTATAGCAGCGCTTGCGACTGTTGTGGATCCTCTTGAATTAGCTGATATTCGCGCGAATTTAGGGCGATTAATGTCACCGTCGCTTAGTAAAAATGATCGCGTTTATTTTTCTTTTAACGCCACACAAGAAGTATTTAAGTATAAAGAACGGTTAAAAATTTATGCTGGTAATTATCAATTAACCTCAACTCAATCTAACTTGCCAATTACTCTGGCGAACGGATTTAAATCGGTGGTTAAAGTTAACCTGAATCTTTATGCCGGTTCTTCCCGCATTGCTATTGAAAATGTCAAAAATATTGTTCTTGAACCTGGTTCGAAGACTCAAATAATTGTGCCCGTTGAAGTATTTGCTCCCGGCCAAACAAAAATTAGTGTTGGTTTTATGAATGAACAAGGTCGTGCCATTGGTGAGCCTGTTGAGTTGTCGCTAAACCTCACTGTTATTGATTCTCGTGTTGCTTGGTTTACTACAGGAGCCGCAGTACTTTTGTTCCTTGCGGCGATCACCCAGAGTGTGCGACGAGTACGGAGGGCGCGTAAGTGAAAAACAATGAACTCTTCCGCGCATCTAGCGTGATGGCTGTCGGCACAATAATTTCTCGCATAACTGGATTTATCGGTGGCGTAATAGTGATTGCAACACTTGGGACAGCTTTACTGGGCGATGCATATAACGTGGCAAACACTATGCCTAATATTTTGTACAACTTGTTAGTTGGTGGTGCGCTAACTGCAATTTTTGTACCACAACTTGTGCGTGCTTTTGACGATGCGGATGGCGGTCACTTGTTTGCCTCCCGACTTGTTACAACAATTAGCGGAATACTTCTAGCTTTAGTTGTAATTGGCGTAATTTTCGCACCACAGCTCGTTTATGTTTATGCGCCAAGTTTTTCTTCACCGGGGTTTGAAACTGAACGTGACATTGCAATTGCCTTTACTCGTTATTGTTTGCCACAGATTTTTTTCTTGGGTTTATTTACAATGCTCGGACAAGTTGCGAATGCTCGTGGTTCTTTCGCCCCCCTCATGTGGGCACCGATTGCCAATAACCTCGTTGTCATTGCTGTGTTCTCTACATTTCTATTGAAGTGGCCAAACATTGGTGTTGATTCAATTACGTCAACTCAGATTCAAATTCTTGGATGGGGAACAACAGCCGGCATTGTGATTCAGGCTCTCATTCTCATTCCAGTAGTAAAACGATCTGGTATTCAACTTCGCCCTAAGTGGGGTGTGGCCGGCTTAGGTAAATCATTTTCCTTAGCTGGTTGGACTCTGGTTTATGTTTTAATTTCTCAGATTGGTTACTTAATTACGGTAAATGTTGCAACGACAGCCGCTGTTGAGAGTGCAAAGGCAGGAGTAACAACAGGTGTTGGATTTACGCCATTTAAGAATGCTTATCTAATTATGTTACTGCCTTATTCAATCGTAACTATTTCAATTGTTACAGCACTATTGCCACACATTTCAAAGTTGGCTATTAACAAAAAAGTCGATGATGTTAAAGAGCAATTGTTACGTGCAATTAAAACCGTAGGTGTTTTAACAATTCCTAGCTCGGTTGCTTTTCTTCTCTTTGGTCCATTAATTACTGAGGTGCTCTTTTTTGGAATTGACCATGAAGACAGTGTTTATATTGGTTACGTTTTATCGGCTTTAAGCATTGGATTGGTCGCTTTTTCGATAAACCTAGTCCTTATACGTGGGTTTAACGCTTTTGAAGATACTCGAACACAGGTTCGCTCGATCTTGATAATCAATATTATTTCTATCGCTCTTTCTTATTTATTCTTAGCAATATTACCAAGTAAATGGGTAACAGTTGGATTAGGTTTTGCCTTCTCCGTTAGCTATCTATTTGGTTTATTCATTACATTGCACCTTTTAAAGAAACACACAGGACCAATCCTTATCCGTGAATTTATTGGACAACATGCTCGTCTACTCTCTGCGGCACTAATCTCTATGTTGCCAATTTTTGCACTCTCACAATTTTTCGGATGGGTAGGTTCTGATCAATCTGCTGTAGTTCGCACTGGCGAACTTCTTTTTGTGATTATTGCTGGAGCCCTTGGGTATTTCTTCGCAGCAAAAGCTTTGCGAATTACAGAGGTGAGTGGAATAACTGCACTCATTCTGCGCCGTAACAAGGTTGCGGAATAAACAGGCTTAAACTGAGGTTATGGTGAGCATATGAGCGAAAAAATTCACGAACTTGTAATTGTTGGATCTGGACCAGCTGGCTATACCGCTGCGATTTATGCCGCGCGTGCGCAACTAGAACCTGTCATTTATGAAGGCTCAGTTACAGCTGGCGGCGCACTTATGAATACAACAGAAGTTGAAAACTTTCCTGGATTTGCAGAAGCCATTATGGGTCCAGATTTAATGGATTCAATGCGCAAACAAGCAGCACGATTCGGTTCACAATTAATCACCGATGACATTGTAGAAATGGACCTTGAAGGTTCCATAAAAACTTTAAAAGACGGTTCTGGGAATGTACTCAAGGCAAAATCAGTAATCCTTGCAATGGGTTCTGCTTATCGCGAAATTGGTTTAGAAAATGAAAAGCGTTTATCTGGCCGTGGAGTTTCGTGGTGTGCCACGTGTGATGGATTCTTCTTCCGTGATCAAGAAATTGCCGTCGTTGGCGGCGGAGATTCTGCTGTTGAAGAAGCAACATTTCTTACAAAATTTGCGAGCAAAGTAACTTTGATTCATAGACGCGACTCTTTGCGTGCATCAAAGATTATGGCTGATCGTGCAAAAGCCAATCCAAAAATTGAATTCTTATGGAATACCGAAGTTACTGATGTTTTAGGTGAAACCAAAATGGAAGCACTGCAATTAAAAAACGTTCTCACGGGTGATGTAACGAAACGAGAATTCGGTGCACTCTTCGTTGCAATCGGACATATTCCACGTAGTGAATTAATCACAACACAGGTTGCATTAGATGCCGAAGGATATGTAAAGGTAGAAGGACGTTCGACTAGAACTAATATCGAAGGAGTCTTTGCGTGCGGAGATCTCGTCGATCACACCTATCGCCAAGCAATCACGGCTGCAGGCTCTGGTTGTCAGGCAGCTCTCGATGCTGAAAAATTTCTTTCGCACTAGTAAAGTTATTCAAATAGACTAATAAATCTAAATAAGGGGAAGCCATGAGCGCAGCAACAGCAGTCACAGCAGCAACATTTGATGAAGTCGTACTAAAGAGCAGTATTCCCGTTCTTGTTGATTTCTGGGCTGAATGGTGTGGACCATGCCGCGCGGTTGGGCCAATCCTTGATGA
>CANHNH010000028.1 GCA_947461995.1 Candidatus Nanopelagicaceae bacterium | reverse complement strand
TTGAAATCTTCAACAATACTTTTTAAAGCAGTTGAGACAATAGTTTGGTCAAGTGCGGCAAGGAGCAAGCCCGTCATGAGGCCGCCCAAAATGACCATAATTTCTCTGTGGGTATGTTCTTTTACTGGAGCATTACTCATGTCAAAAACCTCTCAAATAGAATTTTTGTTGCTATGAATGTGGCGATGCCACATGCGATAGCGGTAAGTTTACTCCGTGAAATCAGTAATCGCCGAAAATCTAGTTAAGACCTATAACAAAGGCAACGTAAAAGCCCTAGATGGTTTAACTCTAGATGTAGAAGAGGGCACAGTTTTAAGCGTGCTTGGGCCTAATGGAGCAGGCAAAACTACAACTGTGAGAATTCTCGCAACTCTTCTTTCTCCGGATTCTGGTCGAGCAAACGTTGGTGGAATTGATGTAATCCAACATCCTGAAAAGGTGCGCGAGATTATCGGGCTCTCCGGCCAATATGCAGCTGTAGATGAAACTCTTACTGGCTGGGATAACTTAGTTATGTTCGGACGTTTGTATCACTTAAATAAAAAGGCAGCCATTAAACGTGCAGATGAATTACTTGAACGATTTTCTCTCACTGATAGTGCAAAGCGTCCGATTAAAACGTACTCAGGTGGAATGCGCCGCCGCCTCGATTTAGCAGCATCATTAATCGTTCAACCTAAAGTCTTGTTTCTTGACGAACCAACCACAGGACTTGATCCGCGTGGTCGCCTCGAAATGTGGGGTGTTATTGAAGAGCTTGTAAAAGGTGGCGTTACTTTGCTTCTAACTACGCAGTACTTAGAAGAAGCAGACCAGTTGGCAGATGACATCGTCGTCATTGATCATGGAAAAGTTATTGCGCGTGGCACATCAGATGCTCTCAAAAAAGAAGTGGGCGGAGAGCGCCTAGAAGTCGTCGTAGAACAATCAAACATTTCCAAAACTTTAGAAATTGTTTCTCGGGTGAGTGGCAACAAAGCAACGCTAGATGAAGGACTTCGCAGAATCTCAGCACCGGTTTCAAATGGCTCAATATCTCTCATGGAAGTTTTGCGTTCTATGGATAGCGAAGGAATTCATGCCCTCGATGTAGGGCTTAAACGTCCATCTCTGGATGATGTTTTCATGTCACTTACTGGTCATGCAGCAGAAGTAGAGGAAGTGAAAAAATGAACGCATTGAGCGATTCAATAGTTATTACAAAGCGCCAACTACTTCAGTTGGCTCGAGTTCCAGAAGTATTAATCTTTTCAACTATCCAGCCGGTGATGTTTGTTCTGCTCTTTAGATATGTATTCGGTGGCTCCATCGCTACAGGCCAACCTGGTGGGTACGTTCAATTACTAATGCCAGGAATCTTTGTGCAGACAGTTGCTTTTACATTGGCAGCTACTGCATCAGGTCTCGCTGAAGATATGAAAAAAGGGTTAATTGATCGATTCAGATCACTTCCGATTGCGCGTTCAGCTCTCATTGTGGGGCGAACTCTCGGTGATTCACTGCTAAATATTGTCGTACTTGCAGTTATGGGAGCAGCAGGATTTATTGTCGGATGGCGCCCAACTTCTGGATTATTTAGCGTCGCACTTGCATTCTTATTCTTATTATTTTTTGGTTATGCGCTCTCATGGGTTGGAATTTACATTGGGCTTTCAGCACGTGATGCAAGAGTTGTACAAAATGTGAGCTTCTTAGTTACATTCCCACTAACATTTTTATCTAACGCATTTGCTCCAACGACTGGTATGCCACGACCACTTCAATACGTTGCAGAGTGGAATCCAGTTTCAACAATGGTCGCTGCTTGCCGTCAATTATTCGGACTTGAAAATGAATTTGGTGCTACCGCAGGGTCGTTCCCAAGTGAAAATCCCCTAACAATGTCTTTGATTTATATGGCAATTATTATGATTATTTTTGTACCAATGAGCGTTAAGAAATATCAGAACGCAAGCAATTAAGAATAATATTCAGCGTGCTTAATTTGCACTGAAATGGTTTTTCCATTGGGTGCTACATAAGAAACATTTTCTCCAACTTTGGCGCCCATCACTGCAGAACCAAGTGGAGACTTTTCGCTGTAGACATCTAAATCACCAGATGCAATTTCGCGTGAACCGAGAAGAAACTTAGTTTCATCGCCAGCAACTACTGCAGTTATAACCATGCCAGCCCCGACTACGCCGTCCGCACTGGCAGGGGGAGTTCCGATGTGAGCATTTTCTAACATTTGCTTTAGTTGACGAATGCGCGCTTCAATTTTTCCTTGCTCATCGCGTGCGGCGTGGTATCCACCGTTTTCCTTTAGATCTCCTTCGGCACGAGCCGCTTCAATTTTCTTAATGATTTCAGAACGCGCTTCACCTTCAAGGTGCGCTAATTCAGCAGCCAAACGATCAGCTGCTTCTTGAGTGAGCCAAGTTTGGGAAGTCATAAGGGGTGTAACGGTAGCGAAAGCGCCAGCAATTGTGAATTGAGATTACTTCACGCGGCAACGGGCGACACTCGCTGTAACAGCAGCGCTACGCGTAGGAATCTCTGTAACGCGTTCAAAACTTGTGCTGCCAGGGGTGATTTCATCCTCGATTTCTCCCACAACATTCTTTGCGACATCGCGTGCCTGCAGAGTGCAGGTAGCAAGCGCGCTGGCATCTTTTCGTTGCACGGAGTATCTGATTGAAATTTTTTCATCTGAAACCACAGAAAATGAAATAAGTGTCGCACGAAACTCAGGTGTGGCATGGAATAAGCCTGCCCAGAAGATCCAGATGATTCCGACGATAGCAATAATTGCTGCGGGAACCTTCCATGCTTTTGAAGGTCGAATTGCATACCTATCTTCGTATGAAAACTCTGAAGACCCCGTTGAATTCATGTGCACAGATTATCGCGAAAAGTGAGAGGATTTATACATGCAAAAAAGCGTAGATATGGGCCTCGCAGGCTCGCTCACAATGATTTTTCTAACGGTTGCAGTTGTGCTCTTACTTCGCAATTTCTATAAAAGATTTAATAGATTACAAAAAAACAAAGACGATCTAAAAAGTTAAATCGCCTGTGGTTAAGAAATTTCTTGAGTACGTATCACTTCTTCTAATCGCTGTAGTATTTGTTGGACTTGGGTTATGGCAACTAGATCGGGCTCGCGATTTAAAAATTGTTTTGAACGCACCAGCACCTGCAATTACAGCCCCTGTGCCTCTTGAAAGTCTCACTAAACCACGAACACCGCTTGATACAAAAGTAGATAGCAAAACAGTTAGCGCTTCCGGTTTTTATGTTGCGAACTTTAAAGCCCCAAATCAGAAAGATTCCAATGCGACGTTGAAGGATTGGGAAGTTGCGTTGATGCAAGTGGATACAACTTCTGGAATATTAGTTGTCAGAGGGTTGTGGTCTGATCGGCTAAAAGAACCACGGTTAGCAATGTCGAATCAAATTGAGCTCACCGGAATATTACGAGCACATCAAAATGAAGATCGATCCCTAAATTCTCCGGGTGTAATTTCACGACTCGATAGCAGTGTGATTGTCGGGCTTACAGATTTAGATTTATATGATGGATATGTGATTGCTGTTGATGAAAAATATCGTGAAGGTGAAATCTCCAGAACTCGAGTCACACCAGAAATGAGGACTTCACGGATTCCTGGTTTTTATTGGCAACATATTTCATATGTTGTAATTTGGTGGCTTATGGCCGCGGTGGTGCTTTACCTTCCGATATATCGTCGTAGAGTTGCGGACTAAGGGGGATATATGAGCGGTGTATTGATTCGATTTAGAGTAATGGCGATTATTGCTGGGGTGATGTCACTGCTTTTATGGTTTGGCTACATGCCTGCTAAATACCTGTTTGATAACCCATCATTGCTTGATCTTCTTACCTGGGTTCCAATCGTTCATGGGTATCTATATCCAATCTATATTTTGACCGCAATCCAGTTTGCTGTGGTGCAACAATTTCCAATCAAGCGCGTGATCGGATTCATCCTGGCTGGAACTCTTCCAGTTGCCTCACTCATTGCAGAGCGCCGAGTTGTTAAGCAGTATTCGTAAACTCATCAAATCTGCACTGTATCCACTCTATGAGTGGCGACTTGTTCGGGCCCTAGATTTTTCGCAGACTCCACACCACGTTGGAGTAATTCTCGATGGCAATCGACGGTGGGCAAAGGCAAATCAACTAGACCCACATGATGTTGGTGTTTCAAATTCAGCTCGCGGACATCGAGCCGGTGCTGAAAAAATTATTGAATTTTTAGGATGGTGCGAAGAAGCAGAAGTTCGAGTTGTAACCCTGTGGTTGCTATCAACGGATAATTTCAAGAGGTCACAGGAAGAACTTGATGCACTTCTTAAAATCATCGGTGAGACTGTCGATGCACTTGCAGCAACAAAGCGATGGAACATCAAGGCAGTAGGTGCCCTTGATCTTTTGCCAGAATGGCTTGCCGACAAGCTCGGCAATCTCAAGCCCTTTAGAAACGATGGCGTTGAAGTAAACGTTGCCATTAGTTACGGGGGGCGCCGCGAAATTGTTGACGCAGTTAAAACATTCCTACAGACCAGCGCAGATCAAGGCAAAACACTGACGGATGCAACAACTGCGCTCACTGCAGATGAAATTTCGAAGTACTTATACACCGCAGGTCAGCCAGATCCCGAGTTAATAATAAGAACTTCAGGTGAACAACGACTCGGTGGCTTCTTGTTGTGGCAGAGCGCACTTTCGGAGTACTACTTTTGTGAAGCTTATTGGCCAGACTTTCGTCGTGTCGATTTTTTTCGAGCACTTAGAGCCTATTCTTTGAGACATAGGAGATTCGGGGGCTAAGGATTGACTGCTAGTAATAAAGGGCGAAAGACATATGTTCTAGACACCAGCGTTTTACTTGCAGATCCAGGAGCCTTGGCGCGATTTGCCGAACATGAAGTCGTTGTTCCCATTGCAGTAATTGGTGAGTTAGAAACTAAGCGAGATCATCCTGAACTCGGATACTTCGCACGTGCAGCACTTCGCAGTCTTGATGATATTAGATTGAAATATGGACGTCTTGATCAACCAATTCAGATTAATCCAGAGGGCGGAACGCTTTCAGTTGAGTTAAACCATACAGATCTGGGTTCTATGCCGTATGGATTTTTACGTGATGGCACAAATGATTCAAGAATTTTAGCAATTGCAAAGAATTTAATGACAGATGGCAAGGATGTTGTCTTAGTAACGAAAGATTTGCCACTTCGTGTGAAGGCATCCTCTGTGGGAGTTGAAGCCGAAGAGTATTTAGCCGAGCTAGTTTCCAGTAGCGGCTGGACCGGAATCGTAGAACTTACCGTTGGTTCTAATGTGATCGATGATTTGTACGCATCTGATTTTGCAGATCACGAAGAAGCTCATTCGTTGCCGATTCACACAGGTGTGGTCCTACATTCAGATCGCGCGAGCGCTCTTGCCAGAGTTACACCCGATAAGAGATTGCAATTAGTCCGCGGGGATCGCACCGCATTTGGTTTACATGGCAGAAGCGCTGAACAGAGAATTGCGCTAGACCTATTACTCGATCCAGAAATCGGAATTATTTCCATGGGCGGGCGGGCGGGTACGGGAAAATCAGCGCTCGCTTTATGTGCAGGTCTAGAAGCAGTCATGGAACGCCGTGCCCATAAGAAGATTGTGATTTTCCGCCCGCTCTATCCAGTAGGTGGGCAAGAGTTGGGATATTTGCCCGGCAGTGAAGGCGAAAAGATGTCGCCCTGGGCCCAAGCAGTCTTTGACACATTGGGCGCTCTGGTGAGCCAACCGATTATTGATGAAATTATCTCTAGGGGGTTGATCGAAGTCTTGCCACTGACGCATATTCGCGGTCGCTCACTGCATGACTCCTTTGTGATCGTCGATGAGGCGCAATCATTGGAACGCGGAGTTTTGCTTACCGTGCTCTCTCGAATCGGTCAGGGCTCGCGAGTTGTCCTGACCCACGATGTTGGCCAGCGAGATAATCTTCGAGTCGGTCGCCATGACGGAGTCGTCGCTGTAGTTGAAACCCTGAAGGGCCATCCGCTCTTTGCCCACATCACCTTGACGCGTTCGGAGCGCTCAGCTATCGCAGCCTTGGTCACTGACATGCTGGAAGGCCCCTTTCCTGGCTAAAGTTTAATCTCACACTCACATTTCGGACATATCAGACTTTCTCAGCGCTGACCTGCGCTTTTACTTATCCCCAATTATAGATTTTTATATGAATTTGCGACTCACGCCCGTATTAAGTTGCTCGGCTCACCCCCACAAGACACTCTAAAGGCATTCCCCTTGGCATCTAGCCCTGAAAATTTCAGGGTCATGAGCCTTGGGTAGAAATTAAAAACGAAAGGAGGGCGCTCGGTATGAAGATGAAAAAGACAATGCTTGCGATCTGGGCAACTGTTGCGACCCTACTTTTTGTCACCAGCGCCCAACCAACTGCCTATGGTCTGGAATTTCCTATGACCACTCGACTTGTACTTCCTGATGCACCGGCTGGGACTGCGCTTTTGGTGGCCGCCCCAACCACGGCAAGTGCTGTTGCCGCCTCCCTTACCTCCGCCCTTGATTCCAGGCGGACAGTTTTCTCCAGTGATATCGCCGCAGTTTCAGTGATGAGCATTTCAATAGAAGCTGCTCGCAAACCTCTGGGTGCCAAAATTTTTACCAAAGCCATGATGGCTGCCGAATACGGCTGGGGCGATGAGCAGTACACATGCCTGAATCGCCTTTGGACAAAAGAGAGCCATTGGAATTACCAAGCACGTAATCCGCGATCTGGTGCTCACGGAATTGCTCAGGCACTTCCTGCAACCAAGATGGATAAAGTCGGAACAGATTGGCGAACAAATCCAGTGACCCAAATTCAATGGGGACTTCTTTATATTTCAGAGCGGTATGACTCACCGTGCGCGGCCTGGAACAAGTGGCGCCGCAGTAATTACTACTAAAGAGGCTTTTTGCCAATTGTTAGTGGCTTAGAAGTTTCTGCAAAGAAATCATTTCCTTTATCGTCAACAACTATAAATGCTGGAAAATCAACTACATCAATTTTCCAGACGGCTTCCATCCCTAACTCTTCAAAATCTAGAACTTCAACTTTCTTAATGCAATCTTGAGCAAGTCGCGCCGCTGGTCCGCCAATTGAACCGAGATAAAAACCACGATGCTCTTTACATGCATTTGTGACCGCAAGAGAACGATTACCTTTAGCCAACATTACAAAAGAACCACCGCGTGATTGGAAATATTCGACGTAAGAATCCATGCGACCAGCCGTTGTTGGTCCGAATGATCCGGAAGCGTAACCCACAGGAGTTTTTGCTGGACCTGCGTAATACACAGCGAAATCTTTTAAGTATTGTGGCATTGGTGCGCCAGCATCCATTGCTTCCTTAATCTTTGCATGAGCTAAATCGCGCGCAACAACGAGTGTTCCGGTCAATGAGAGTCGAGTCTTTACTGGATGTTTTGATAACTCTGCACGAATCTTTTCCATGGGTTGATTTAAATCAATATTTACCACGCCATCATTGAGATGTTCATCGTGAGTGTCCGGCAAAAAGCGAGCTGGGTCGCGCTCCATTTCTTCAATAAAGACGCCCTCTTTAGTGATCTTTGCCTTTGCTTGACGATCTGCTGAACAAGAGACTGCAATTGCAATAGGAAGTGATGCTCCGTGGCGAGGTAAGCGAAGAACGCGTACGTCATGGCAGAAATACTTTCCACCAAATTGTGCACCGATACCAAGAGTACGAGTCAGTTCGAGTACTTCTTTTTCAAGAGCTAAGTCTCTAAATCCATGACCTGTTTTGGCATCTCCCGATGTAGGAAGTAAATCTAGATAATGAGTGCTTGCTAACTTCGCAGTTTTTACCGTGTGCTCAGCACTGGTTCCGCCGATGACAATTGCAAGGTGATAGGGAGGACAAGCAGCTGTTCCGATGGAGCGAAGTTTTTCATCTAACCACGACATAAAGCTTGCAGGATTGAGAATGGCTTTTGTCTCTTGATACAAGAAAGATTTATTGGCGCTACCGCCGCCCTTGGCGATGTAGAGGAAGTTGTATTCATCTGGATGATCACTATCGGCAAAAATTTCAATCTGAGCTGGCAAGTTATTTCCAGTGTTCTTTTCTTCCCACGTTGTAACCGGTGCTAGTTGGGAATAGCGAAGGTTCAGAGTTGTGAAGGCGTTATAGATTCCTTTTGAAATGACTTCTTCATCCTTGCTCTGCGTAAAAACATTTTGACCTTTTTTTGCCATCACAAGAGCCGTACCTGAGTCTTGGCACATGGGCAATATTCCACCAGCTGAAATATTTGCATTCTTCAAGAGATCTAGAGCCACAAAGCGATCATTTGGAGAACTCTCAGGATCTTTCAAAATACTTGCTAATTGCTCGAGGTGCGAAGTGCGCAAATAATGGGAAATATCATGCATCGCAGTTGATGTCAGCAATTCAATTGCTTCTGGCGCGATTGAAAGTATTTCGCGGTTTCCGATTTTTTCTACAGAGATGCCAGCAGTACCTAGATTGCGATATTTGGTGGAGTCTTTGCCAATTGGCAATAAGTCACTGTACGAAAATTCAGGCGCCATTTTTATTCCGCTTTAGGTTTCGCTGCACTTAACTTTTTACGTGCACCATCGAGCCACTCTTGGCAGACAAGCGCTAACTCTTCTCCGCGCTCCCATAACTTCAATGATTCTTCAAGGGTTGCACTTCCCGCTTCTAGGGAAGAAACAACCTGCGCTAGCTCTTCACGCGCTGCTTCATAGGAAAGCTTTTTCTCCGTAGCCATGTGATAAATGTACTCCTTGCTTATTTATCTGTAACTGTGGCGTTGGTCTCGCCGACAGCAAGTCGTAAACGAAGCTTTTGACCAGTTTTCAAACTCTTGGCATCGCGAGCGATCGAGCCATCATCTAGTTGCACTACGGAATAACCACGATCCAAAGTTGCTTGTGGTGAAAGCGCTCTAACGCGAGCCCGAACATGCGCCAAATCTTCACCCGCAAGAGTTAGCCGAGAAGTAAAACTTCTTACACTTCGATCCCGTAATCCAGAAATAATTTCTTCACGGCTCGTAACAATCACCATGGGATCACGCAAGACTGGGCGATTAATTAAACTTTCAATGCGAGATGTTTCTAGATCTAGATTCGAGAGGATGAATCTCTTAGCGCGATCTCGTAGCGCTTTTATGAGTTCAATTTCTTCGGTGATATCTGGAACAACGCGCTTTGCTGCATCAGTTGGAGTCGAAGCACGAACATCTGCGACAAGGTCTAGCAGTGGCGAATCTTTTTCATGACCAATCGCACTAACAATCGGCGTTTCACATGATGCGGCAAGTCTGACAAGTGACTCATCGCTAAAGGGGAGTAAATCTTCAAAGGACCCACCACCTCGTGTAATGATGATGACATCGACGTCTGCCATTGCCTCAAGTTCAGATAGGGCAGCTGATACTTCAACAACGGCTGCGGCGCCCTGAACAGTAACTTCACGAATTTCAAATTCAACCGAAGGCCAGCGGCGCTTAGCATTTTCAACAACATCTTTTTCTGCATCTGTATTTCGACCACAAATCAATCCGACTTTTCTAGGCAATAGTGGAAGTGCAACCTTGCGTTCGAGTGCAAAGAGTCCTTCACTTGCCAGGAGAGATTTCAACTCTTCGAGACGGGCCATTAATTCGCCAATTCCTACTTGGCGAATTTCTCGTGCAGATAGCGTGAGAGATCCATTTTTCGTGTACCAAGAAGCTTTGGCATACATAACTACTCGAGCATTTTGGGGAAGCGGTGCAACGCTTGCTAACACAGATTTGTGACACATTACAGAAATACTCATATCAACACTTGTATCTCGAAGTCGCATGAATGCCATGCCACCACTGCGCTCATTTAATTCTGAAATTTCGCCTTCAATCCATATTGCTCCGAGGCGATCTACATAATCTTTTATTGCTTCAGTGATCACGCGTACAGGAGCGGGAGATTCACTTGAAGTTTCGAACATGGGGCGAGCCTAATAGACTGCACCTATGGC
>CANHNH010000027.1 GCA_947461995.1 Candidatus Nanopelagicaceae bacterium | reverse complement strand
CTCGAACCTAGACTTACTGAACCAGAATCAGCAGGGCTGCCAATTACCCCATACCCCAAAATAGGCAGTGCAAAGAATACCGCACCAATTAGAGCGTGAGTGCCGCAGCAATTCGAGCCAATGAAGCCTGTTTACCAAGTAACTCCATTGATTCAAATAATGGTGGAGAAATTGTGCTGCCAGTAGTTGCAATGCGTACTGCGCCAAATGCAATGCGTGGCTTAAGTCCCATCTCTTCAATCAAACATGCACGTAGTGCTGCTTCAATGCTGTCGTGGTTCCATGTTGAAAGTGGTTCTAATTCTTTGAGTGAACGCTTCAAGACATCTTTAGAAACATCATCTATGATCTTTGAAACGCTATCTACTTCTACTGCAAATTCTTTTACAAAAAGGAATTTAAGCATCTGTGGTACTTCATCTAACTTCACGATGCGCTCTTGAATAATTGGAAGTGCAGATTTGACGAGGGCAATCTCGCTATCTGTTCCAGCAATAATTCCGGTCTTCGTTAGGAATGGAAGTGACCATTTCAAGAAATCATCCAGGGTAAGAGCTCGTATTTTGTCTCCATTGATTGCCTCAAGTTTTTTCATATCAAAACGAGCAGGTGAGGAATGGACCTTTTCAACGGTAAATAATTCGCAGAGCTCGGCCATCGTGATGTTTTCGCGATCATCACCAGGTGACCAACCAAGTAGTGCTAAGTAATTACAAATAGCTTCGGGCAAATATCCTTGTTCGCGATACCAAGCAATAGAAACTTCACCGTTGCGCTTGGATAATTTTGCATTGTCTTGCCCCATTACGAAAGGTAAGTGAGCAAATACTGGGAAATCCTCTGGCTTTACCCCCATTGCTTGATAAACACGTATCTGTCTTGGAGTTGAAGAGAGTAAATCTTCGCCGCGCAATACATGAGTGACCTTCATCAAAATATCATCAACAGCCACAGCCAATGTATAAAGCGGTGAACCATCTGCACGAACTAAAACAAAGTCCGGTACAAATTTGTGTTCGAAGGAGACTTCGCCACGAATTTCATCAACAAATGTTGTTGAACCATCTGGCATGCGCATACGGATCACAGCTTCGCGACCTTCGCTCTTATATACAGCAACTTGATCTGCCGATAAATCGCGGCACTTACCGTCATAACCAGGTGCAACATTTGCCGCGCGTTGTGCCTCGCGAGTTGCTTCTAACTCTGCTGGCGTGCAATAACAATGGTAAGCATCTTTTTGATCTAAGAATTTTTGTGCCCACTCTGCATAAATGTCTAAACGTTGTGATTGTAGGTATGGACCGTTTTCGCCGCCCACTTCAGGACCTTCATCCCAATTAAGTCCAAGCCACTTCAACGTATCTATTGCAGCTTGAATATATTCATCTGTGACACGAGTCGTATCTGTGTCTTCGATGCGAAAGAGAAATGTTCCGCCTGTGTGACGTGCATAAGCCCAATCAAATAGCGCTGTACGAATATTTCCTACATGGAGGTCGCCAGTTGGAGAAGGTGCGAAACGGACCTTTACTTTTTTAGCCATGGGCACTAACTCGATTCGTTAATTCGCCTAAACCTTCAATCGCAACAGTAACCATGCCCTGAGGTTGTAGAGGACCTATACCTGCAGGTGTTCCGGTAAGAATTACATCACCTGGTAAAAGTGTCATTACTTGGGAAACAAACTGAACTATTTCAGGAACTCTAAAAATCATCTGATTCAAACGTGCATCTTGCTTCTGATCATCGTTAACTTTTGCAGTAATTCGCTGATTTCCTGGAACAAAGTCTGTATCTATCCATGGACCAATTGGGCAAAAAGTATCAAAGCCTTTTGCACGGCTCCACTGCCCATCTTTTTTCTGTAAATCGCGTGCAGTCACATCATTTGCAACTGTGTAACCAAAAATTACGTCGTTGACTCGCTCGCGTGGTACGTCTTTACAAATACGACCAATCACGATTGCCAGCTCGGCTTCGTAATCCACACGCTCTGACATTGATGGCCACACGATTGTGTCCATCGGTCCAATGACAGAAGTGTTTGGCTTTAAGAAAATAATTGGCTCTGTTGGAACTACTGAATTCATCTCAGCTGCATGATCTGCATAATTTTTTCCGATACAAACAACTTTGCTGCGGGGAATAACTGGGGCCAGCAAGCGAACATCGGATAACTGCGTAACCGCACCTGTTTTGCTCACACCAGCATAAATTGGGTCACCCGCAATTACTGAGATATTTGTTCCATCTTCTTCAAGCAGACCAAAGAGTGGATCAGTACCTAATCCAGAGTTTGGCCCGGGAGAAAAACGAACAATGCGCATTGCTAAATTGTATCGGGGGCGATAGCCAATGGCTAAAGCGTAGAAATTTCCCCATTATCGCTGCAATAAAAGACCGTAGCGCTGGCAGAAAACTCACGAAGTGCGCCTGGCTTTGAAGGTTTATCACCGACGACAACAACACTTTCAATTCCAGAAATTCCCGATGCCATTGCAACTGTAAATACAGAGTCACACGCATCTAATGTCAGCGATGGAGTTGAAATATTTATTGCGACGTATGTACGTCCGGTGTTATCGCGCAGGGCAGCGGCTTGTAGTGCACCCGTCCGTTTTAGCGTGGCAGTGGCCAGAGTCGCTAACTTCTGATCTTCAGCGTTGCTAAAGCTTTTCATTACCAACGCTCTCAATCTTTTCAATTAACACGCTACTAATTCTACGACGTCGACCAACTGGTCGCTCGGAAGTGATGAGATATTCACCAACAGTGATGGTGCTTCCAGCGATTGGAACGCGTCCAAGTTTTTGCGCCATCAAACCACCAATAGTGTCAACATCTTCAAAATCTTCTTCTGAGATTTCAATTCCTAGTTCGTCGGCTAAATCCTCGATGTGTAGTGTCGCCTTTGCGCGAGCTTTGCCATCTGAAATCCATGTGAAAGCTTCCACTCCATCGTCGAATTCATCTGCGATTTCACCAACAATTTCTTCGAGAATATCTTCGATTGTAATAATTCCTGCGGTGCCACCATATTCATCTACAACAATTGCTAAGTGAATTTGATCGCGCTGCATCTCTTTTAGTAAATCGGCGGCAATTTTGCTCTCTGGAACAAAAGTTGCTGGGCGCATATGTTGCTCGACGCGTTCATTTTGTTCAGCTTCGTGCCGATCAAGTGTGCGCTTTGCTAAATCCTTAACGTAAGCAATTCCAATGATTCGATCAATGCTGTCGCCGACTACTGGTACGCGTGAAAAACCTGAACGAAGCGCAAGTGAAAGTGCCTGCCGAAGTGATTTATCTTTTTCGATCCACACCATCTCAGTACGTGGAACCATTAATTCTCGGACTAACGTATCCCCTAATTCAAATACTGAGTGGATCATCTCATGTTCATCTGATTCCACTAATCCACGTTCGTGTGCTTGGTCTACTAAATCTCGGAGTTCTGCTTCATTGGTAAATGGACCTGTTCTAAAGCCAACACCAGGAGTTATTGCGTTACCAATTGCAATTAACAATTTTGTCACTGGACCTAAAATGAAAGCTAAAAAGAATGCGACACCAATACCCGCTCGTGCCCATGTGTGTGGATGTTGCTTGCCTAATGTTCGCGGTCCAACGCCGACGAATACGTAGGAAATGATCACCATAATTAGTACGGTCAACGACATTGCCTGCGCCGATGAATAATTTCTAAGCAAAATCGACGCGAGCAATACAGTCGCAGTTAATTCGCAGGTTTTGCGTACAAGCAAAATTACATTGAGATACTTCGCAGGTTGTAGGCTGAATTTACGTAGTAATTCTCCTCCACGTTTTGATTCGAGTTCTTCAATGAGAATACGTGAGATTGAAGTTAAGGCAGATTCAGTAGCGGCTAGGAATCCCGCGAAACCCAATAAAAGAATAATTGCTGCAATTGCGTATGGGCTCATTACATTGCTTCCCATTCATTAACAATTACTTCTTGAAGTTCAAACATCATTTTTTCATCCTCTACATCTTCATGGTCATATCCAAGAATGTGTAGCAGCCCGTGTGTGGCTAAAATAAAAATTTCATGATTTGTGCTGTGTCCAGCTTGTACTGCTTGAATTTCTGCAAAACGCGGTGAGATCACGATGTCACCCAAAATAACTGGATCATCCCCATTTTCTGGCATATCCATAGGAAAAGAAAGAACATCTGTGCTTCCGGGAAGATCCATCCACTTAATGTGCAACTCTTCCATCTCTTTATCGTCGATAAAAGTTAAGTTCAGATCGCACTCTGGATGCAGCTCTAATTTCCCATATGCATAATTAAGAAGGGAGAGACATTGATCGCTCGGGACCAATTGTCCAGAGCGATTAGTAATTTCTATTGTCATGAGTTTCGAATTGGCCTTGGAACTTGCTTGTTTTCATCAAAAGTATCGTATGCCTTGACGATGTCACCAATTAAGCGGTGACGAACAACGTCTTCGGCAGTAAGTTCTAAGAAAGCAATGTCATCAATATTATTTAGAATATTGCGCACCACGCGCAATCCCGAGTGTTGCAAATTTGGAAGATCAACCTGGGTCACATCACCGGTTATCACCATCTTGGAGCCAAATCCAAGACGAGTTAAAAACATCTTCATCTGCTCTGGTGTCGTGTTCTGCGCTTCATCCAAAATAACAAATGCGTCATTGAGGGTTCGTCCACGCATATATGCAAGGGGCGCAACTTCAATAACACCTGATTGCATCAAGCGAGGAATCGAATCCGGATCAATCATGTCGTGAAGTGCATCAAATAAAGGGCGAAGGTACGGATCAATTTTTTCGCTCAAGGTTCCTGGCAAGAATCCTAAATGCTCTCCTGCTTCAACAGCTGGGCGAGTAAGAACAATTCTGTTTACCTTTTTATTTTGTAGCGCAGAGACAGCTTTGGCCATTGCCAAATATGTCTTTCCAGTACCTGCTGGTCCAATTCCAAAAGTAATTGTGTTCTCTTCAATTGCTTCAACGTATCGTTTTTGATTTGCTGTCTTTGGTCGGATTGTGCGACCACGATTGCTTACGATATTCAGAGATAAAACTTCGGCTGGGTGTTCTTGCGGTTCTTGAGAAAGCATGGAAATAGATCGAGCAATCGCATCCGTGGTTAACGCTTGACCAGATCTAATAACAACTAATAATTCGGAGAACAATTTTTCAACTTGGCCGCACTCAGCATGTGGGCCGCGCAACGTAATTTCATTTCCACGCACCGTAATTGCAACAGAAGGAAAGGCTGCTTCAACAATTCGTAGGTTGTCATCGCGTGTACCAATGAGTGCAACCATTGAAATGGCTGGCGGTACCGTGACCAGAGTGCGCTGCATATTGGGCGAAATACTACTTTTAACCTGGCGGCCAGGCGAGTCCACGCCCACCTAAGAGATGCATGTGAGCGTGGGAAACACTCTGACCCGCGTCGATACCGGTGTTAAAAACGGTGCGATAACCATTAAGCCCACGTTGCTCAGCAATCTCCGCAGCGGCTGTAAATAGTGCGGCCGTTATTGTTCCGGAAATTTTTGCAAGTCCTGCAGCATTTTCTGTATGAATTGTCGGAATAACCAAAACATGTGTTGGCGCTTGAGGATTGATGTCATTAAATGCAACGACGTTTTCGTTTCTAAAAACAATATCGGCAGGAATTTCGCTCTCAATGATCTTGCAAAATAAGCACAGTGGGTCTAACGCCATGGATTCACCATACTTTAACGAGTGCATTAACAGCGCTCATTGCAGCAAGACCCGCATGAGCACTGCGCAATATTGGTCGTCCCATAAGCGCGACTTTAGCTCCGGCGGACTTGAAGAGTTCGAGCTCTTCATTTGTGATGCCGCCTTCAGGGCCAATAATGATCATCACTTTTTTTGATTCGAAGTATTTTTTCGTCACAATTTCAGAAACTTTGCTCGTGGCACTTTCGTGGAAAACCAGGACTAAATCGTGTACTGCGATTAATTCGATTAATTTCGCAGTGCTGGCAACATCTGAGACCGCAGGTATAAATAATCGGCGAGATTGTTTACTCGCTTCACGCGCCGTTACCTGAAGTTTTTCAACTCCCTTTTCTGCTTTACCAATCGAACGTTGTGCCGCCCACGGAATAATTGTGTCAACACCACCTTCTGTGAGCATTTCAATGCATTCCTTCAATCGATCACCCTTGGGAAGCGCTTGAACAACTGTAAATGAAATCTCAAGTGGATCCTGCATACCGGTTTCGACTACTTCCACTTCGAGTGACTTCTTTTTAACCGCAAATATTTTTACTTTCGACCACTTGCCCTGTCCATCGGAGAGCATAAAAATTTCTCCTGCGCCCATTCTTAAGACACGGATTGCGTGTTGAGAATCCTCTGAATCAAATTCGTAAGTAGACCCAACTTTGCGTGGAAGATCATCGACAAAAAATAGAGTCAACATAATTATCGGTGAAACGCTCCTCTGAGTTTTCCAAACAATCCACCCTCGCGGTTACTTAAATGTATTTCACCCTCTTTTTCTCCACGTGCATCAGCGAATTTTTGTAGAAGCTCTTCCTGTTCGCGATTTAGTTTTATCGGTGTCTGGACTTCAATGTGAACAATCAAATCACCTCGCGATGAACTTCGAAGATGTGTCACGCCTTTTCCTTTGAGAACTACTGTGGAACCACTTTGTGTACCAGCTTTAATATCAACATCGAGAGTTCCATCTAAACCTTCTACTTGCACCTTTGTACCGAGAGCAGCATGTGCCATCGAAATTCCAATTTGAATATGCAAATCACTGCCATCTCGAACTAAATACTCGTGTAAACGTTCGACAATTTCCACGTACAAATCTCCAGATGGTCCGCCACCTGGTCCTACTTCACCGCGACCTGACATCTGAATTCGATTGCCTGTTTCAACACCTGCTGGAATTTTTATGTTAATTGTTTGACGCGCACGTACGCGTCCATCTCCTGCGCATTCACGACAAGGATGTGCGATGACTGAACCGAATCCACTGCAGGTATTGCAGGGGCGAGACGTCATTACTTGCCCAAGAATTGAACGAGAGACTTGTTGTGTTTCTCCACGTCCTTTACAGACAAGGCACATTTCAGGATGAGTATTATCAGCACAACCGGTTGCTTCACACTTTTCACAGGCAACCGCACTTTCCAATGTGATGTCACGTTCTGTGCCAAAAGCTGCTTCGTATAAATCTACTTCCACTCGAATAAGTGCGTCTTGTCCTGCACGCACACGCGGACGCGGTCCGCGACTTCCACCGCCACCAAAGAATGCATCCATGATGTCACCGAAACCGCTTGCGCCGCCGAATCCGCCGTACCCACCAAATCCATTTCCGCCTGAGTCATACATCTGACGTTTTTGCGCATCACTAAGAGTTTCGTATGCAGCAGTTACTTCCTTAAATTTTTCTTGTGTATGTGGATCTGGATTTACATCAGGATGTAATTCGCGAGCTAACTTGCGATATGCACGTTTAATTTCATCTGCGCTTGCATCGCGAGTGACTCCTAATGTTTCGTAATGATCAGCCACTTATGCACCTTCATTAAGGTAACGACCGACGTATCTTGCAACGGCTGAGACCGCTGCAATAGAACCTGCGTAATCCATACGTGTAGGTCCTAAAACACCAAGTCCACCGAGTGGCGAATCAGTTGCTCCATATCCCACTGTTACAAGTGATGTAGAACGAAGATTTAATTCGCTCTGCTCTGTACCAATTCTTACTTGTACATTCTCGCCCGCATCACCCAAAAGACGCAGCAATACAACTTGTTCTTCGAGCGCTTCTAGTACGGGATGCATATGCGTTGAGAAATCTTCACTAAAGCGCGCGAGGTTTGCAGTTCCAGCCAGCACAACTTTTTCTTCTGGACGTTCCATTGCCATTTCAATCAACGCTGAAATAACTACTGCCACATTTTTTCTGTCCGATACACCATAACTTTCCAAGATTCCAGTGATGCGATCTGCGACATCAGGTAGTCGTTGACTCATAACTGCATTGTTGATTTGGTTTCGAAGATTTGATAAAAACATATCAGTTACATCATTTGTTAATTCTAAAACTCGTTGCTCAACTCGTCCTGAATCGGTGATTAAAATCATCATAAGTCGAGATGGTGAAAGTGCAACTAATTCAACGTGTCGAACCCGAGATTTGACCATTGATGGATATTGCACAACAGCTACTTGTTTAGTTACATCGGCGAGCAAACGAACTGTACGCAGCACAACATCATCTAGATCAAGCGCACCTTCCAAAAATGTTTCAATTGCGCGACGTTCGGCGCCAGATAATGGTTTAACAGTTGCTAACTTATCTACGAATACCCGATAACCAAGATCAGTAGGGATACGTCCAGCGCTTGTATGAGGATGAGTAATCAAACCTTCTTCTTCTAAAACTGCCATTTCATTGCGAATTGTTGCCGGTGAAATTCCAAGACCACTGCGTGCAGCAATAGATTTTGATCCAACAGGTTCTTGGGTAGCCACATATTCATCAACTATTGCGCGCAGGATTTCTAAACGACGAACTGACACGAATGTTTTCCTAGATTGTTACGAGAGCTATTGAAATAGCAGTGAGCAAGAAAAATGCTGGAAAAGAAGTCTTTGCTTTATCAGCGCGGAAGTGAAAATAAATTGCGCCAGCCATTAGTACCCATAGAGTCATCAACGGTGCCCACAACATCCAGTCATATTTAAGACCGATCAGTAAACCAAGGGCTGCTGCAGTTTCCACTAATCCAACGAGTCGTGCCAAGAGATCTGGGACATTTACATCGCGCGTACCTGAAAGACCCTTTGCATTTCCACTGGCTTTAGAGAGTCCCGAAACAACAAAGACAACTGCAAGCGCGATTACCAAAATATCCATGAGCCAAAGGTACTACATAACTAATTCGCGGACGATTCGATCTGCAATCAGACGCCCGATAGGGGTCAATGTCACTCGATCATCATGCAGTGACACATATCCGTTCTCTTTGTAAACAGCCAAACGTTCGAGGTGGTGTGGAGCAAGGTCTTCATAAGAAATTCCATCATGCATGCGAATAGATAACATAATTTTTTCATCTTGAATTTGTTCTAATGTAAGTGTTTCGCGTTCATGGATTGGGCTATCGCCTGCGAAAACACGTGTTTTATATGCTGATGGATGTTTTACATTCCAAAAACGTTCACCATTAATATGCGAATGCGCACCTGGTCCAAGTCCCCACCAGTTGGCGTTGTGCCAGTAAGCAACGTTGTGCTTGCACTCATGTCCTGGCTTAGACCAATTACTTAACTCGTACCAACTCATACCGTGCGCTTCGCAGAGAGAATCAACTAACAAATACATATCTGCCATCACATCATCATCGGGCATGGCAATGTCCCCACGTTTAATTTGTGCTGCAAGTTTTGTTCCTGTTTCAACGATTAGTGCGTATGCACTGATGTGATCAATATCTAGAGCAAGGGCACTTTCAACCGTTACACGCCAATCATCAAGTGATTCACCGGGGGTTCCGTAAATCAAGTCAACGCTGATGCTTTCAAACCCGGCTGCTCGAGCTGCATCAATTGCTTTCTTAACGTTATCTGGGTTATGTGTGCGATCAAGTGTGGCAAGCACATGTGGAACAAAAGATTGTGCACCAAATGAAATTCGATTAAACCCAACGCTTATGTATTCAGCCAATTTCTCTGGAGTTACAGAATCCGGGTTTGCCTCCAGAGTAATTTCTGCGCCATCTCGCAACCCATTGTGATTACGTATTGCTGTGATTACTCGGCCTAAATCATTAGCTGGCAATAGTGATGGTGTTCCACCACCAAAGAATATTGTTGAAACCTTCTCTGTTGGAGCACTCTGTAACTCTTGAACAACAGCGTCTATGTAATCTGCTGAGACAATTTCAAGTGTTGCGCCATCTTGTAACTCTGAGGGTGTGTACGTATTGAAATCACAATATCCGCATCGCTTTATGCAATACGGGATGTGAACATAAATAGATAAGTCAGCCATATTTCTTTACTACTTACGTGCGGCTTTCACCTTTTCGATATCCGCATCCGTTGCAAGGGCTGCCACGAATGCTTCCTGTGGAACTTCTACGCGTCCCACCATCTTCATGCGCTTCTTTCCTTCTTTTTGCTTTTCAAGGAGTTTGCGCTTACGTGAAATATCTCCGCCATAACACTTTGCAAGAACATCTTTGCGGATTGCACGAATGTTTTCGCGAGCAATAATGCGCGCACCAATGGCAGCCTGGATAGGAACCTCAAATTGTTGGCGCGGAATAAGTTCGCGCAATTTACTTGTCATCATCACACCGTACGCATAAGCCTTATCACGGTGAACAACAGCGCTAAAGGCGTCGACTGCTTCACCTTGTAACAAGATATCTACCTTAACTAGGTTGCCTTCTTCATCACCCTTTTCTTCATAATCAAGGGATGCGTAACCACGTGTGCGTGATTTTAATTGATCAAAGAAGTCAAAGACAATTTCGGCAAGTGGAAGTGTGTAACGGATCTCAACACGGTCTTCGGATAAATAATCCATGCCTAGCAATAAACCACGACGCTCTTGGCAGAGTTCCATGATTGTTCCAATGAACTCAGATGGCGCAAGAATTGTTGCTCGAACGATTGGCTCACGAACCATAAGGATTTTTCCATCAGGAAACTCAGATGGATTAGTTACGCGAACTTCTTTTCCGTCATCAAGAGTTACTTGATAGACAACGTTCGGCGCTGTCGAGATGAGATTAAGTTTTGATTCGCGTTCAAGTCTTTCGCGCACAATTTCCATGTGCAATAAACCTAAGAAGCCACAGCGAAAGCCAAATCCCAACGCTGCGGATGACTCTGGTTCGTAGACCAAAGCAGCATCGTTGAGTTGTAACTTATCGAGTGCTTCACGAAGCGCCGGATAATCAGCGCCATCGAGAGGATAAAGCCCAGAGAAAACCATTGGCTTTGGATCTTTATATCCTGCCAATGCTTGCTTCGTTGGATTGTTATACGTTGTAACAGTGTCACCAACTCGAGATTGGCGAACATCTTTTACGCCAGTAATTAAATAACCTACTTCGCCAACACCAAGGCCTTTACTAGGAACTGGCTCTGGTGAAATAACTCCAACTTCGAGCATTTCATGGCGTACACCAGTTGAGAACATTTGAATTTGATCGCGTGGTGATAAGTGCCCATCGATCACTCGAACATATGTAACAACGCCGCGATAGGAGTCGTAAACAGAGTCAAAAATAAGTGCGCGCGCTGGTGCTTGTGCATCTCCAACCGGAGCCGGAATTTGAGAAACTATTTGATCTAATAACTCTGCAACGCCCTCACCTGTTTTTCCAGATACACGCAAGCAGTCTTCAGGTTGGCAGCCAATTAGTTTTGCCAATTCCGCAGCAAATTTTTCTGGTTGTGCGTTAGGCAAATCAATTTTGTTGAGCACCGGAATGATTGTGAGGTTGTTCTCCATAGCCAAATAAAGGTTGGCCAACGTTTGCGCTTCGATTCCTTGTGCGCAATCAACGAGTAAGACTGCACCTTCACATGCAGCCAGCGAGCGCGATACTTCGTATGTAAAGTCAACGTGACCCGGTGTATCAATCATGTTCAGGATGTATTCCTGGCCATCAATTCCGCTGCGCCATGGAAGTCGTACAGCTTGAGATTTAATTGTGATTCCACGTTCGCGTTCGATATCCATGCGATCGAGATATTGCGCGCGCATATTTCGTGCTTCTACAACCTCGGTAATTCCCAACATTCGATCTGCAAGTGTTGATTTACCGTGATCGATGTGAGCGATGATGCAAAAGTTACGAATCTGCTCCGGTT
>CANHNH010000026.1 GCA_947461995.1 Candidatus Nanopelagicaceae bacterium | reverse complement strand
GTATGCATGTAACGGAATTCTTTCTTACACACCGGATGGAATGCCTATCCTGGGAGAAACACCTGAAGTTAAGGGACTCTGGTCTGTTGCAGCTGTGTGGATTAAAGAAGGTCCAGGAACTGCGAAATCTGTTGCAGAGTGGATGGTCTTGGGAGATTCACATATAGATCTTCATGCATCAAACATCGCTCGTTTCCATGAGCACCACAAAGATGACAAGCACGTGAAAGCTCGCGTTGCAGAGTCATTTAACAAGACTTATGGAATTGTTCACCCACTCGAGCAATACGAATCAAATCGTAAAGTTCGCCTGTCTCCATATTACGAACGCGAAGCAAAGCTTGGTGCAGTCTTTTATGAGACAGCAGGTTGGGAACGTCCGTTCTGGTATGAGTGCAATAAGGATCTTGTTGCAAAGTTTGGCGACAAAGTTATGCCACGTACTGCAGAATGGGAATCTCGTTGGTGGTCACCAATTATCAATGCTGAGCACTTACAAATGCGCGAAACAGCTGGCATCGTAGATCTAACTGCATTCGCATATTTTGATATCACTGGTCCATCAGCACTTGCTGTTGTACAAAAGGCTGCACTACGTCAGATGGACGTAGCAATTGGTCGCGTTGTATATACGCCAGTGCTTGGTCCAAATGGCGGATTCAAATCAGATTTAACAATTATGCGTCTAGGGGAATCACACTTCCGTGTGGTTACAGGTGGCGCACACGGAATGGCAGATAAGAAGTGGTTCGCTGACTTATTGCCAACGGACGGATCAGCCACGATCAAGGACATTACTTCTGATTACACAACTCTTGGTGTGTGGGGTCCTAATGCACGCACAATTGTTCAAGAAGTTACTTCTACTGACATGAGCAATGAAGCATTTAAGTTCAGCACATGCAAAGAAATCGATATCAAGGGCGTAAAAGTTCTTGCATCACGTATCTCATACGTTGGTGACCTTGGTTGGGAATTCTATGTACCAATGGCTGATGGTCCAGCTCTTTGGGATGCGCTCTGGGAGTCCGGAAAAAATCACGGAATGATTCCTGTTGGAATTGGCGTGTACGGAACAACTGGTCGACTTGAAAAGTGTTACCGCGCGTACGGTCCAGAACTTGAAACCGAATACACAGTGGTTGAAGCCGGCATGCAGACGCCAAAACTCAAAGAGGCAGATTTCATTGGTAAAGAGGCTCATGTGAAGCACCGCAGCGAAAAACCTGTTGCGATGCTCTGTACTTTATTCGTTGATGATCACAAATCTTCAACTGGTGAAAAGCGCTACATGATGGGCAGCGAACCAATTCTAACTCTAGATAAAAAACCAATTACAGACGCACACGGACGTCGTTCATATGTCACAAGTGCCGGTTCTGCTCCATCTCTTGGTAAGCATATTTTGATGTCTTATTTGCCAACAGAACTTGCAGTTGCCGGAAATAAATTCATCGTTGAATATCTCGGTGAGCACTACCCATGTTCGATTGCTGAAGTAGGTGCCACATCAGTATTTGATTCATCCAATGAGAGGATTTTGTCGTAATGGATGTATTAGTCTGTTTAAAGCGAGTTCCTCTCGCAGGTGGAACGTTGATTCTGACACCGGATGCAAAAGATATTGAGACCAAGCATCTTGGTTTTGGAATTAGTCCTCACGAAGAAAATGCTGTTGAAGCTGGAGTGCAACTCGTTGAACAAATGGGTGGCTCACTTACATTGCTTACCCTTGGACCATCGGACGCGGAAGAACAACTGCGCGCACAGTTAGCAATTGGTGCAACTCGTGCTGTCTTGCTTGAAACAGATGGACAAGAGTGGGATCCACAAGCAACTGCTGCAGCGCTAGTTGATGCAATCAATGCTGAAGAAACGAAATTTGACCTCATTATTTTCGGAGCAGAGTCAGTAGATAGTGCTGGATATCAAATTCACGTACGTGTTGCTCATGCTCTCAATCGTCCAATCGTTACAAACGTAAAGGCAATGAAGATTGAAAATGGAATCGCATCATGTGAGCGAGTTGTCGCAACAGGCCGCGAGCACTACGAGGCACCACTTCCCGCAATTGTGACTGTGCGAGATGGCTTAAATATTCCTCGTTACCCATCTGTTCCAGGTCGCATGCAAGCGCGCAAAAAGCCAGTGGATATGAAAAAAGCGGAACCAAGTGTTCCTAAGTTAGAAAAACTTAATCTGACAATTGCTCCATCTAAATCAACAGGGGCAGAAATATTGGGCAATGGAGCAGATGCTGTTCCTGCCTTAGTTGAAATACTCAAAAAGATCGGAGCGCTCTCATGATTTTGGTACTAGTAGATCACGACCGAGGAGAACTAGATCCATTGTCATTGCGCGCTCTTACTGCTGCACGAAAACTTGGACAAGATGTTGAAGCCGTTGTCATTGGTAAAGATGGCGCAGCCCTTGCCAGTGTTGTTGGAGAATATGGCGCAAAAGTTTTACATGTTGCAATCCACGCTGATATCACTGATTACACACCTCAAGCATCAGGTCGAGCGCTCAAAGAATTAGTTGAGAAATCAAATCCTGTCGCTGTATTGGCAGCTGGAAGTCCACGTGGAAATGAACAATTAGCTCACCTTGCAGCATTTTTAGATTCTCCAATGGCATCGGATTGTTCTTCCATAACACTCGGTGCACCGCACGTTGTACACCGTGCGCGCTGGGCAGGAAATCTCATTGAAGAAGCAAATGTTCACTCACCACTATTAATTGCTTCAATATTTCCATTCTCGGTTGAACCAGAGAGTGCAAATGCTGGCGCAGCAACAGTTTCTGAATTCCAACCAACACTTGAAGCAAGTGACACAGTTGTTCGTATTCTCAGCCGTGATTCAGGTGAGTCAAAGGGCGGTGGCGTAACACTGAGTGATGCAAAGGTAATTATTTCTGGCGGACGTGGAGTTGGCGGACCGGAGGGCTTTGACAAACTGGAAGAGCTTGCTGCCCTTATGGAAGGCACTGTTGGATGTTCACGTGTTGTGACTGCATCTGGTTGGCGTCCACACGCAGAGCAAGTTGGTCAGACTGGTACCAAGGTTGCACCAGATCTTTATATTGCATGTGGAATTTCTGGAGCGATGCAACATATTGCAGGAATGAAAAACAGTAAGACAATCGTTGTAATAAACACAGATCCTGAAGCACCAATTCTAAATTATGCAGATTACGCAATCATCGGTGACTTGCATCAAGTACTTCCAGCACTAACTAGCGCAGTACGAGCAGCAAAGGAATAAAAATGTCTGATATCGAGATCGCTCAGAAAGCCACAATGAAACCAATCCTTGAAATTGGCGCATCACTTGGAATTGGAGCTGAGCATCTCGAGCCGTATGGACATTACAAAGCCAAGATTTCACTTAAGTATTTAGATTCGCTGCCAAAGAAAAGCGATAGCAAACTTGTATTAGTAACAGCTATTAGTCCAACACCAGCTGGTGAAGGAAAGACAACAACAACTGTTGGTTTGGGCGATGCGCTTCGCCATATTGGCAAGAACGCACTTATTGCACTTCGCGAACCTTCTTTGGGGCCAGTCTTTGGAATGAAGGGTGGGGCAGCCGGCGGTGGGTATGCACAAGTTGTTCCGATGGAAGATATCAATCTTCACTTCACTGGTGATTTCAGCGCAATTGCACTAGCAAATAACTTACTTGCTGCTCTTTTAGATAATCACATTCATCATGGCAACACATTAGATATTGATGTTCGCCGCGTTGCATGGAAGCGCGTAGTAGATATGAATGATCGCGCACTCCGTGAAATCGTTGCATCCCTTGGTGGAGTCGGAAACGGTATGCCACGTCAAGATGGATTCGATATTGTGGTCGCATCTGAAATCATGGCAATTTTCTGCTTGGCCACTTCTATAGAAGATCTTAAAGAACGTATGGGAAAAATCGTTGTGGCATACACTCGAGATAAGAAGCCAGTTCTGGCAAGTGATCTGAACGCTCATGGCGCTATGACAGTAATTCTTAAAGATGCATTTCAACCAAACTTAGTTCAAACGTTAGAAAACACTCCAGCATTTGTACACGGTGGCCCTTTCGCAAATATCGCGCACGGCTGCAACTCAGTTGTTGCAACAACATCTGCTCTCAAGCTCGCAGATTATGTTGTTACAGAGGCAGGCTTTGGCGCAGATCTTGGCGCTGAAAAATTCATTGACATCAAGTGTCGCAAAGCTGGAATAGCGCCATCTGCGTGCGTTTTAGTTGCAACAATCCGCGCACTCAAATATCACGGTGGCGCTGACCTGAAGACAATCACTGATGAAAATCTTGATGCTCTTGAAAAGGGAATCGTGAACCTTGAGCGTCACATTAAGAACATCACAACTGTCTATAACTTGCCATTAGTTGTTTCAATCAATCACTTCACAAGTGATACAAAAGCTGAAGTTGAGTTACTTCGCAAGAAAGTTGAAGCACTCGGCGTTAAAATTGTTCTTGCAACTCACTGGGCAGATGGCGGCAAAGGTGCTGCAGATCTTGCACACGCCGTTGTTGAACTCTGCGAAAAGCCATCCAAGATGACATTTGTCTACGAAGACAATGCAACGTTGTGGGATAAAGTCACAGCTGTTGCAACAAAGATTTATGGCGCAGCAGATGTCACAGCTGATGCCAAGGTTCGCAACAAGATTAAAGAGCTGCAGGAGAGTGGATATGGCCACTTCCCAATCTGCGTTGCAAAGACTCAGTACTCATTCTCAACAGACGCAGCGCTTCGGGGAGCGCCAAGTGGTCACTCACTTAATATCCGAGAAGTTCGTTTGTCCGCCGGCGCAGAATTCATTGTGTTGGTGTGTGGTGAAGTAATGACAATGCCTGGCTTGCCAAAGGTTCCATCTGCAGAACGCATTGATTACGTTGATGGCAAGGTTGTAGGTCTTTTCTAAGATGTCATATCTATCATGGAGCATCGAGGAAGCAACACGTGTGTTGACTCCTTTGAAAAACGTTCAAGGGCCAGTGCTTATTGCGCTGCAAGCCATTCAAGAGCGTTTTGGTTATGTCCATGATGATGCTGTTGCTTTGATTGCCGAAACATTTAACGTTTCACGTGCAGATGTACATGGCGTGCTTACCTACTATCACGACCTTCGCACGACACCATCACCTGATCGTTGCATTCAAATCTGCGTAGCAGAAGCGTGCCAATCAGTTGGCTCTCGCGATCTTGTCGCAGCAGTTGAGAAAAAACTTGGAAAGAAGATTGACCAAACGTATTCCGATGTGGAGATAAAATCTGCATATTGTTTTGGCAATTGCGCACTCGGACCAGCAGCAATGGTTGATGGACAATTAATAGGTCGAGCAAGCGTTGAGAAGGTCACGGCATGAGCACAATCATTTACGTTCCTAGTGACAGCGCAGCTATTTCAATTGGCGCTGATCAAGTTGCAGCGCTGATTGCCCAAGAAGCAATTAAGCGTTCGCTAGATGTAACTATTATTAGAAATGGAACACGTGGCGCACTCTGGTTAGAAACCCTTGTTGAAGTTGTGACGCCACAAGGACGTATTGCATACGGACCAGTGCAGCCAGAAGATGTTTCTTCCTTGTATGAATCAGACTTTTTACTTGGTGGTGCACATCCTTTAGCACTTGGTGCAACTGATGAGATTGCATGGTTTGCGGGACAAGATCGTGTTACGTATAAACGTGTAGGAATAATTGATCCATTATCACTACAAGATTACGAGTCACACGGTGGATTAGTCGGATTGCGCAAAGCAATCACACAAAGTGGCAGTGAGATTGTTGCCGAAGTAACTGCGTCAGGTTTACGCGGACGTGGGGGAGCAGGTTTTCCTGCAGGTATTAAATGGAAAACGGTTTTAGATACTCAAGCAGATCAAAAATATGTCTGCTGTAATGCAGATGAAGGCGATAGCGGAACGTTTGCTGATCGCATTTTGATTGAAGCAGATCCATTTACTCTGATTGAGGGCATGACAATCGCAGCAGTTGCAGTTGGTGCTACAGAAGGATTTGTTTACTTGCGCTCAGAATACCCAACAGCAATCACACGTTTGCGCGATGCGATTGAAATAGCAAAGAGTGCCGGAGTACTTGGTTCATCAGTACTAGGAAGTGCGCATGCATTTAATCTAGAAGTTCGAGTTGGTGCAGGATCTTATGTTTGCGGTGAAGAAACTGCAATGCTTGAAAGCCTTGAAGGAAAGCGTGGTGTCGTTCGTTCCAAGCCGCCGCTACCTGCGATTGCAGGTTTATTTGGAAAGCCAACGATTATCAATAACGTAATAACTCTTGCAAGTGTTCCGGCAATTCTGGCTGATGGCGCTGCCGCTTACGCTGCTCGCGGAACAGGCCGTTCACTTGGTACACAGGTTTTTCAACTCGCAGGAAACATTGCACGAGGTGGAATTATCGAAACAGCTTTTGGAATAACGTTAGAGACCCTTGTTAAAACTTTCGGTGGCGGAACTTTAAGTGGAAAACCTCTTCGTGCTATTCAAATCGGTGGGCCACTGGGTGCGTACTTCAATTCATCTCAATTAAACGTTTCAATGGATTACGAATCACTCGCTGCAGCTGGTGGAATGCTTGGCCACGGTGGAGTTGTTCTATTTGATGACAACGTTGATCTTGCACAGCAAGCAAAGTTTGCAATGGAGTTCTGCGCCCTTGAATCCTGTGGCAAGTGCACACCGTGTCGTTTAGGCTCAACGCGAGGCGCTGAAACCATTGAAAAAATTATTTCTGGCGTAGATGTTCCTGCAAACAAGTTGTTGCTCTTAGACTTGTGCGAAGTTATGACGGATGGATCTCTCTGCGCGATGGGCGGACTCACTCCGCTTCCAGTAAAGAGTGCCATGAATAATTTCCCAGAAGATTTCACGGGAGGTGCGAAGAAATGACGATGCTCATCGAACCTGACTTCGGCACTCCTGTAAGTAAAAAGAACGAAAACGTCACTGTTGAAATTGATGGAAAATCTGTAACAGTTCCGGCCGAGACTTCAATTATGCGAGCAGCCGCAATGCTCGGCAATAACATTCCAAAGTTGTGTGCAACTGATCGCCTCAAGGCTTTTGGTTCTTGCCGCCTCTGCGTCGTTGAAATCGACGGACGAAATGGCACTCCATCTTCGTGCACTACTCCTGTAACCGAGGGCATGAAAGTTTCAACCACAACAGATCGCGTGCAAAAGATCCGCCGTGGTGTGATGGAGCTGTACATGTCAGATCACCCAGCCGTTTGTGAAACTGGTGATGAATGCAAGATGCATTCAATGGCTAAAGAAGTCGGTCTGACAGAAGTTCGCTACGAGGGAAAAACTCACTTAGGGCTTGTAAAAGATGAGACCAACCCGTACTTCACATTTGACTCCACAGAGTGCATTGTCTGCAACCGCTGCGTGCGTGCGTGCGATGAAGTGCAAGGAACATTTGCTCTGACAATTGAAAACCGTGGCTTTGAAGCTCGCGTTTCATCTTCCGGTACATCATTTATTGATAGCGAGTGTGTTTCTTGTGGAGCATGTGTTCAAGCATGTCCAACAGGTGCATTGACTGAAAAAACATTGCTCACCATCGGAACACCAACTCGTTCTGTCATAACAACCTGTGCTTATTGCGGAGTTGGTTGCTCCTTTAAAGCCGAAATGCGCGGAGATGAACTTGTGCGCATGGTTCCGCTTAAAGATGGTGGAGCAAATGCTGGTCACTCTTGCGTCAAAGGTCGTTTTGCTTGGGGATATGCAACCCACGATGATCGAATTACAAAACCTTTAATCCGAGAAAAAATTACGGATGAATGGCGCGAAGTTTCTTTTGAAGAAGCTATTGCATTCGCAGCCGCTGGCTTGAAGAAGATTCAAGCCGAAAGTGGTGTGGATTCAATCGGTGGCATCACTTCATCTCGCTGCACCAATGAAGAAGTATTCGTCGTTCAAAAGATGGTGCGAGCAGCATTTGGCAATAACAACGTTGATACATGCGCTCGTGTATGTCACTCACCAACTGGATATGGACTCAATCAAACCTTTGGTACATCGGCTGGAACACAAGACTTTGAATCAGTCGAGTTCTCAGATGTAATTATGGTCATTGGCGCAAACCCAGCAGCTGCCCACCCAGTATTTAACTCGCGCATGAAACAAGCCATTCGTCGCGGCGCTAAATTAATAGTTGTCGATCCACGTGTGACAGAAACCGTTAAATCTGCACACATTGAAGCTGATTATCACTTGCAATTGTTGCCAGGAACAAACGTTGCCGTTATCAACGCACTTGCTCACGTTGTGGCAACCGAAGGATTGATAAATCGTGAATTCGTTAATGCGCGCTGTGACCTAGAAGCATTTGCAGAGTGGGAAAGATTCATCTCTTTGGAAGAAAATAGTCCAGAAACTTTAGAAGCAGCATCTGGTGTACCTGCTGCAAAGATTCGCGAAGCAGCTCGACTATTTGCATCCGTTCCAAACGGTGCTATTTATTATGGTTTAGGTGTTACAGAACATAGTCAAGGTTCAACAATGGTGATGGGTATTGCAAACCTTGCAATGGCCACCGGAAATATTGGTCGCAAAGGCGTTGGAGTTAATCCACTACGCGGACAAAACAATGTGCAGGGATCGTGTGACATGGGTTCATTCCCACATGAGTTGCCAGGCTACCGTCATATTTCTCGTGACGATGTTCGCGAAATCTTTAACAAAAAATGGGGCGTAACACTTCGGCCAGAACCTGGATTGCGTATTCCAAATATGTTTGATTCGGCGCTTGGACATAAGTTTCGTGGCCTCTATGTGCAGGGTGAAGACATCGCCCAATCTGATCCGAATATCACTCATGTCCACGCAGCACTTCGCTCGATGGATATGGTCATAGTTCAAGATTTATTCCTGAATGAAACTTCAAAGTTCGCACATGTTTTCTTGCCAGGAACATCGTTTCTAGAAAAAGATGGCACATTTACAAATGCAGAACGCCGTATTAATCGCGTTCGCCCTGTTATGCCATCTAAGACAGGTAAATCTGAATATGAAGTTACGTGCGACTTATCGCGCGCTATGGGCTATGACATGTCATATGCGCAAGCATCAGAGATCATGGATGAAATTGCAGCAACGACTCCTACATTTTCAGGCGTTTCATTTGAGCATTTAGATCGCATGGGATCTTTGCAGTGGCCAGTTAATGACAAAGCACCAGATGGCACACCAACAATGCACATCAATGAGTTCGTTCGGGGCGAAGGCAAATTTATGCCAACTCCCTATGTTGCAACGTTAGAAAAATCCACTCGTAAATTCCCATTGTTGCTCACAACTGGTCGCATTTTAAGTCAATACAACGTTGGTGCCCAGACTCGCCGTACAGCAAATAACATCTGGCACAGCGAAGATATTTTGGATATTCACGAATCAGATGCCGAGATGCGTGGAATCAAAGATGGATCATGGGTAAAGCTCTCATCTCGTGTGGGCGAAACAATTATGCATGCGCGCATTACTGATTCCGTACCTGCCGGCGTTGTGTATACAACTTTTCACTTCCCAGAATCTGGCGCGAACGTGATCACAACTGATTACTCAGATTGGGCAACAAATTGCCCAGAGTACAAAGTAACGGCAGTTGAAATTTCACCGAGTGAAAAAGGACCCGCCGTTATTCATCCACATGAGATTGCAGGGGACTCACAACTAGATTCAATTATTCGTATGGCTAATCAGATAGCAGCCAATGTTCCAAAAGCTACTGCTCCAGAAATTGAAGTAGCACACCACATTGTTCAATTCTGGACACCAGAGATGCGCGAGCGTTTGCACGCCGATGTGGATCGCAGCAAACTCGACCCAATTGTGCTTAAAGCAATGGAGCTAGAGTCAGTTAAGTAATTCCAAAATCTGTTCTTTTAGACTTCCTTCTCCCACAACATCTATTTCAAGTTTTAATCCGATTAAATCTGCAGCAGCCTGAGCCATTTGTGTTAATTCTGGAGTTGGATTTTGAGCAAGCCAGATCATTTTGTTGTAGTGCTTAAAGTAATCATCACGTAAATCTGGGCGCTTATCTAACCCTAATTCAACAATCACGCTTCGGTGAAAAGATTTAACGAGAAAATCTGTCAAGAAATACGTGCCTGCATCTGATTCCATAAGAGCTGCAATCTTTTCTTTGCCAGCAAAGATGTCGTAGCAGTGGTTTCCACCGAGGCGTTTGAGTCCGAGCTTTTCAATCACTGTATCGAGTGCTCCATATGTGCCGCAATCGGCGTATGCGACCGCGCACTTAGAGTGCTTATCTTTGATTTCTAGATAGGTTTTCTCAACTTCGCCCGCAATTTTCGCAGGTTGGTTATGCAGAAGTGGTGGTAGGGGATAGATGGTGACATCTAAACCATGTGAAGTGATGATGTGCGAAATATGCGTAGCAATTGCACCACATGCAATTACTCCAACAGACATGGACTTAAGCCGGAAAACTTAAGCGCTCAACGAATTTATCGTTAAAGTCTGCGCGATCTGATAGTTCGATGTAATCGATTTCATCTAGAAGAGCCATCGCACCGTTTCGTTCTTGAGCCGAAAGTAAAACCATCTTGGCACCTTCTCCTGCAACGTTACCGGCGGAAACAATGCGCATAACAGGAAGCTTCGGAACTAAGCCGATTTTTACAGCCGATGCGGGAGATAGATACGAACCAAAGGAACCAGCCAGGAGAACTTGTTGTACTTCACTCTCTTGTACACCGAACTCTTCAAGTAAAAGCGCCCAACCAGTTGCAATAGCAGCCTTTGCAAATTGAAGTTCGCGTACATCGCGTTGTGTGAGGAATACGCAATCATTGAGATCACCTTCTGCGCCGCCCCATGTCAGAACAAATACTCGCTCGCCTTCGCGTTCAACGAGGCGATGAGCAATTTTTGGCGCTGCAATCGCTGCCGCTTCAGCGGTGACAAAGCGACCAGAGTTATCGAGTAAACCCATTTGCACTAAGCATGCGCACGCATCAACGAGTCCAGAACCGCAAATACCCACAGCTTTGGTGTTCTCAATAGTTCCAATTTCAAGATCGCCATCAACAACTTTAATTGTTTCAATAGCTCCACTTGCAGCACGCACACCACATTTAATTGACGCAGCCTCAAAAGCGGGACCCGCGGGGGCAGCGGTGGCAAGAATTTTTTCGCCATCACCTAAAATAATTTCGCAGTTTGTACCCACATCAATGAATAAACGAAGTCTCTTGTCACGATCCATTCCCGATGCAAGTGCGCCAGCAACAATGTCGCCACCTACGTATGCGCCGAGTGAAGGCATAATCACTGCTTTAGCGCGTGGGTGAACATTGATACCGAGTTCAGATGCTTGGACATCAGGAAAAGATGCACTTGCCATAATAAATGGAGCAACTCCAAGTGGCTCTGGATCGATACCAAGTGCTAATTGCGTCATGGTTGCGTTTCCAGCGAGGGCTACTTCGTACACATGTAATGGATTTACGCCAGCCTCTTCGCATACTTCGGCGCTGAGCTCTGACAACGTTTGTTGAGCTAATCCGCGCAGTCGGTCGAGTGCAGTTGCATCCATCATTGTTGCTGAAATTCGCGTGATGACATCTGCTCCAAATGGCTGTTGCTTATTCAACATCGATTTAACTGCCACGGGTGTTCCAGTGTTGAGATCTAAGAGTGTTGCAACAACTGTTGTTGTTCCTAGGTCGTAGGCAATTCCATAGCGAACTTCAGTTGTGTCGCCTGCTTCAATATCAATTAACTCTTGATCAACAAATACTGCTGTCACCTTAAAATAGGATGAACGAAGAACTTTTGGAAGATTGCGCATTGCCGCCAAGGAAACCGTTGCTTCTATGTCATCAATAGCATCGAATAAGCGCACGATATCTGTCCGTTGATCATGCAATGTTGGTTCTGCTAATTCAACGTAACGCTTTTGCACCGCTGGGCGCAAAATTACTTGACGTCCAACACCAACAGTTGCGGCCTTTGGACGCGTTGTTAGTGGCGGAACATCGAGGGTGACATCCTTAGCAGCGCGCACTAAACAGGCAAGACGCCAACCTTCTTTGATCTCTGTTTCGGTAAAAGCGCGGTAATCGAGTTTGGAAGGCTCGACATCACCAGTTGTGACCTTAATACGACATTTCTTGCATGTTCCATAACCACCACACGTCGAATCAATTGCAATTCCATTCCAGGATGCTGCATCGAATGCACTGACACCTGTAGGAACGGTAAAACCTTTTTCATTAGCAACTGATCCATCTTTTTCGAGCACACGAAAAGTCAGCTTGATGCGACCTGTTCCATCATGTGCCGGAATAAGTGATGGGTCGAGCTC
>CANHNH010000025.1 GCA_947461995.1 Candidatus Nanopelagicaceae bacterium | reverse complement strand
CACCCGCTGCCTTGATTATTTCTGAACTCGAAAAGGTGGGCGCGAAAGTTTCTTGGCACGATCCAGTAGTGGGTACATGGAACAACCAGTCGAGTGCTGATCTCAAGGGATTCGATGTTGCAATTGTTGTGACCAAACACGATGTTGTCAGCGAGGCCGAAATTAAGGGTGGCGCTACTTACGTTTTTGATTGCACCGGAACAATAAAAGGCGTTGCTGGTCTTTAAGAGTTTGTGATGTGGGCAGCAACATCAGAGATGATTCGTGAAAGATCTCTCTGCGGTGTCCAATTAATTGCACTTGTAATCTTGGTGATATCTGGAACGCGACGTTCCATATCTTCAAAACCAGGTGCGTAAGCTTTTTCGTAAGGGATGTACTCGATTGTGGATTGTGATTTTGTTTCCTCGACTACCTTGTTGGCTAACTCGGTCATGCTGATCTCACCAATTCCGCCAACGTTATAGACCTCATTTACGGTTTTATCTGTGGCAACGAGTTGGAGCAAGGCATCTACAACATCGAAGATATGGCAAAACACACGAGTTTGGTTTCCGTTGCCGTAGACAGGTATTGGTGTGTTTTTTACAGCAGCACCAATAAATCGTGGAACAACCATTCCGTAGCGCGATGATTGTCGTGGGCCCACCGTGTTAAATAGTCGAGCAGTTGTGACCTGTAAATTTGATTTGTGATGCAGCGCAACTGCCATGGCTTCATCAATTGCTTTGGCATCTGAATATGACCAGCGAAGTTTCTGCGGAGATCCAATCACGCGATCATCTAGTTCGTTTAAAGGCTGTTTAACGCCTTTGCCATAAATCTCTGAGGTACTTGCGATTAAAATTCTCTTCTTAAACTGCGCAGCAGCAAGCAAAACATTCTCACTGCCAAAAATATTTGTAGAGATAGATTCAATTGGAGATTCAAGGATCAAACTTACGCCGACGGCTGCAGCTAAATGAAAGACGAGATCGGCTTGGCTTACTAAATCCTGCACCAGTTTGGTATCTCGGATATCGCCTTCAACAAGCTCAAAGTTCTTAGTGAGATGTTTAATGTTGGCAGTTGATCCTGTGGAGAAATTATCGAGTGCAACAACCTGGTCACCGCGCGCAATAAGGGCATCGGCTAAGTGAGAACCTATAAATCCAGCCCCACCAGTAATAAGTACGCGCATGGGGTAATCCTATTTTGTTAATTTCTTATAGAGCAAAACATGGGCTTTAATCATCTTTTCAATAGAGAAAGCCTTCGTAGCGTGAGCCTTTGCCGCTCGACCTTGTGCGGTTCGCAGGGCCTTGGATTTAATGAGTTTTTCAAGAGCCGTGGCTAGTTCTTCTGTGCTCTTTCTGGTGACAAATCCAGTCTTCTTATTGAGTACTACTTCAGCAACGCCTCCTACATTTGTTGCAACAACTGGCTTAGATGCAAGTTGCGCTTCAATAAGCGCGATTGGCATTCCTTCATTTTCACTTGTAGAAAGAATAATGTCTGATGCTGCGAATAATTTTGCGGCATCTGTCCAACCTAAAACTTTTGTATTTTTTGGCGCTTGCGATTTAACTTGCTCGAGCATGTCACCACCGCCTGCAATAAGAAATTGCGCGTCAGGAAAAAGTCGTGCAACTTCCAGAGCGCGCAATGGATTTTTTACTCCTGTGACGCGCGCGATCCATCCAATAGTTACCTTAGAACGCGGCTTTGATTTCGCAAGTTTTAGAGGGTCTAGACCAGGGGGAATATTTGTAAATTGTTCTGGTTGTCCTATTTCGCGTTCTAGTAATTCTTTGCCAACTTGCGCCCCGACAGTGACGATTGCATCTGTGCGCATTGCAAAGCGACGTTCAAATGAAGTAATGATTAATGATTTAAGTCCAGAAAACTCTGGGTCGTCAAATAAGTGACCATGGAAAGTATGAACAAATTTAACTCTTTTGCCAGCTGCTTTATTAATCTCTTTTGATTTAATTCGGCCGATAAATCCTGCTTTAAATGTATGAGTATGCAAAATATCTGGTTTTACTTCCCTGACTACTTCTAACAATTGCTTGAGAGCAAGGTGGTCTTTAATTGGATTAAATTGACGGCCAAGAGATGGGATACGAATTACTTTTAGTTTTTTTGCCGAAGGGTCTTCTTCTTCAGATCCTTGAACAAAACCTGTAGCAATAAATGTTTCAACTTTATGTTTTGGTAGTTCTTCGGCTAAGCGGGTGATGTATCTAGCCGTACCACCAACATTGAGGCGAGCAATAACATGTAGTACGCGCATTATTTATTGGTTTTCGTAGGCAGTGACAACTTGGTCTACTGGGCCAGACATCTTTACAACACCGTTTTCTAACCAAACAGCTTTGGTAGCAAGTTTTTTCACCGTGTTCATATCATGCGAAACAAGTACCACTGCTGATCCTTGATGAATTAATTCATCCATGCGTGCACTGGATTTTGCTCGAAAATCTGCATCTCCGACACTGAGAACTTCGTCAATGAGTAATACATCTGATGTTTCATCAGTTGCTGTAGCAAAAGCCAGTCGTGCAACCATTCCTGAGGAAAATGCGCGCAATGGAAAATCCATGTGATCTGATACGCCAGCCCACTCGCCGATGGCTTGAATGCGTGACTTCGTTTTTGAAACGTCGCGACCCATAAGCGTTGAGTAGAGAAGTACGTTTTCAGTACCCGACATCTCTGGGTGAAAACCAGCACCGAGTTCGATCATCGGCGCGATTGATCCAGAAACCTTTGCTGTGCCAGTTGTTGGGGGTAGAACCCGAGCAAGTATTTTTAGCAGTGTTGATTTACCTGCACCATTTTTGCCGATGATGGCAATAACTTCACCGGAATCAACGGTGAAGGAAACATCTTTGAGTGCTACATAGTTTTCAACGTGTGCTTTTCTAGTTATGAAATCTTTAAATAGGTCCCTAATGGAACCTGATCGATTTTTAAGTACCCGATAAGTAAAGCTGACGTTGGTGATTTCAATAGTTGCCATTAGAGCATCGCCACCGTTCTTGGCCAGTATTTCTTAAATATGTATGTACCAATAAGAATTGCAAAGATGCCAGTTGCACTCATGTACAACCAGTCATTTATTGTGGCTGTTGCGTTATTAGAAAATGCCCAGCGGAAGCAATCTAGATAGCTCGTCAACGGGTTGAGATTGACAATTCTTTGCATTCTTTCGCTAAGAACAGAAATAGGGTAAAAGATCGGTGTTACGTAGGTAAGAATCAAGAGCAAAATAGCGACTATATTCTTTGTGTCGTCAAAGCGAATAAAAACCAGTGATAGTGACAAACCAATTCCGGCAACAAGCAGTGCAAGGAAGAATCCCACAATTATGACCAATGGAAAAGTCAGCGACAGTGATTGCCCAGAGACATAAACAACTGCCGCAAGTGGAATTAAGCCAATAAAAAAGTTAACTAGTCCAGCAAGGGCTACCGAAATTGGAAAAACTTGTGGCGCAACATATATCTTGGTCAACACACCGCTATTTGATTGGATTGAATAGGCGGATAACATCAATCCTTGATTAAAAAATGAGTTTAGAACTATGCCAGCCATTAAATAAGGGGCGTATTGCTGGTCGTCAGGTAATCGACCCGCGAATACATATGAGAAGACAACCCACAGAACAAAGCTAGTGAGCATTGGATTTAAGAGAGTCCAGCCAATGCCAATCACACTGCGCTTGTATCGCAGAGTTAATTCGCGGCTAACGAGCAGCCGGACTAATTGCAAATGCTTCATCAGGACTTAAGTGTAATAGAGGTATAGAGATGCGGAAGCCCACTACATAGATTTTTGTGAGAATAGTGAGAATTCTTCGTGCACGTCGTGGCGTTTCCGAGCAAAACTCCCGTTCAATGAAATGATTTTGTTATGAAAAGTTTCTTTGGGTTTCGATCTCTAAAAGTTCTATCGATTTCGGTATTGGCGCTTTCAATTTTCAGCGTTTCACCATCATTGGCTGCACCAACAAATAGCGTGCTGCCTTTAATTAGTGGAAATATCTCAGTTGGAGCAACAGCGACTGTCTCAAAAGGAACCTGGGTAGGAACTATCGAGAACTATTCCTATCAATGGAGGAGATGTACGGATCTAGTCACAACAACAACGTGTGTTGCAATTTCTGGTGCGAATGCTTTGACGTATGTGATCACCCAAAGTGATTCTGGAAAGTATCTTCGAGTATCTGTAACTGCACTTGATGTAAGCGGCGGAACAACAGTATTAACTGCTCCAACAGTCATTGTCTTGAGCAAGCCAGTTAATACAGTTTTGCCTAAAGTAACTGGCACAACTTCTTTTGGAAACATTTTGACGACTACAACTGGTACATGGTCGACTCCTAACGCTGGAATCTATTCCTATAAGTGGTTACGTTGTTCAAATCAAACAGAGAGTTCTTGCGTATATATTTCGGGTGCAACCAGCAGCTCCTATGGAATTGCGGCCGCCGAAGTTGGAACGTATATACGATCTGAAGTAACGATTTCGGATGTGACTAATCGATTACCTGCATCGGCAAAGAGTTCACCCACGTCAGCAATTTCTTCTGAACCTAGAAATACTTCATCACCCTTCATTTCTGGCGATCCTGTAGTTGGTCAGAAAATTCAGTACTCACCTGGTGGCTGGGTAGCAAATCCAGCAGCAACCTTCACCACTGTGTGGCAGAAGTGCACTGCAACAGGTGTTGAAAGTTGCGTAAATCTCTCACCGCAGCCAGGGCAATTTATTACGTTAAATGATTCTGATTTGAATATGTATTATCGAGTTCAGGTCACGGGAGTTAATAATTTTGGTGGAACAATAAAATTTAGTCCGGTGTTTGGTCCGATTGTTAAACCAACGGCTCCAGTTAATACCAAAGTTCCGAGTATTACTGGTTTAAGTAAAGAAGGCGAAATAGTTACTGTCGATAATGGCCTATGGAGTGGTTTTCCAATTCCAACATATTCTTATGTGTGGCAAAGATGCAGTGTAGCCAATGTCTGTTCAGCCATAAATTCTGCAATAACAAGTACATACAAAATAACGTATGAAGATGGCGGAAATTCCATTAAAGCTATTGTTAAAGCAACGAATTCTGTCGGCTCTGTCTCTGTAACAACCAATTCCATTACAGGAATTATCGGCTCGATGAGTCCGTTCTTAATTCCACAGGTCAGTGGACTTGCTTCTCGAGGACAAACTTTAGAGAGTGACTCTGGAATTTGGGCAGGAACAAATACAACTGATTTCTTGTTTAAGTGGCAACGATGTTCTTCCACGGTGCTGAGTACTTGTACAGATATCACAGGAGCGCAAGCTAATAAATATCAAGTTGCAATGACAGATCAAGGAAAGTACTTAAGAAGTGGTGTAGCAATTCGAAATGTATCGCAGTATTTCTTTAGCGATCTCAGCGATCGAGTTCCTCAACCAACGGTTGGCACTAAATACATAAAGGGAAAAACCTGCACAGTTCGGGGTAAAAAAGTGACTTCAGATGCAAAAACTCTCATTTGTAGAAACGTTAAGGGCAAATTAGTCTGGTATTAAGTTAATGAGAGTTTATTCTCAAGTTTTCTGACGCAACTCACAGGAAATAGGAGTTCAATGGGGGCATGAGCAACTCGTCCACGATTAAGTACTCATCGCGGGCTGGTGTTGATTGGGCAGCTCTGATTGCGGGCCTTGGTTTAGGGCTAACTGTTGCAATGCAAGTGACCTCGATGTCGCACGCAGACATATCTTCGGTTTATGCAGCGATAACTTCTTTCTCTCGTTTGTGCGCACTAGTCGGTACGTATTTTGCAGTTCTGGGTATTTTCTTAATAGCGCGAATTCCTTTTGTGGAACGCAGTGTTGGTCATGACAGGTTAGTGACATGGCATCGTAAGTTGGCGCCGTACTCCTTATTTCTAATTGGCTTTCACGTAATCTTTGTGATCCTTGGTTATGCCGGACAAGATCAAGTCCCGTTGTATAAAGAAACGTGGAACGTGCTCCATAAGTTTTATTGGATGTGGGCTGGACTCGGTGGTTTCGTATTGATGGTGTTGGCGGGTGTGACGTCGTATAAAAAGGCGAGAGCCAAGATGTCATATGAGACATGGTGGATTATTCACATTTATACATACGCTGCGATTGCGCTTTCCTTTATGCACCAAGTACTTAACGGTTCGATGTTTGTTGGCCATCCGCTGGCTCGTTTGTATTGGACAGCGCTATATGTATTGATGGGTGCATCGGTTTTGTATTGGCGAATTGGTTTGCCATTGGTGCGGTCATTGCGACATAACCTTAAAGTTGATCGCGTTGTCATTGAAGGACCAGATGTTGTCTCTGTGATTATGCGTGGACGTAAGTTATACAAACTTGCAGCCCAAGGCGGACAATTCTTTTCTTGGCGCTTTCTAGAAAAGGGACACTTACTTGTTGCACACCCTTATTCTCTGTCGGCGGCGCCGACTGAACACTTTGTGCGCATTACTGTCAAAGGACTTGGCGATCACTCGCGTTCATTGGCGTTATTACATTCAGGCACACGGGTATTTGTAGAAGGACCCTATGGTGCATTTACTGCAGGGCGAGCGTCTAGCCCACACGTCGTTTTAGTTGGCGGTGGCGTTGGTATTACGCCAATTCGAGCAATCATCGAAGAGTTTAAAAACGGCGTGCAGATGGATGTTATTTATAGAGCATCTCGAGAAGAAGATTTAGTTTTACGTGAAGAAATAGATTATTTGGTAGCAAATTCCGATGGCACGATTCGCGTGCATTATTTGGTGGGTCCGCGTAAGAATCATCCGATGGATGCAAAATCCTTAACAAAGTTAGTACCTAGCTTTGCAGACTCTGATATTTATATTTGTGGACCGGGTCCATTGGTTGAATCAGTGCGCAAGGCAGCGCAAGATGTTGGTGTTCCAAAAGATAAATTCCATGACGAAGCATTCGGATATCACACGGAGATCAAATGAGAAGAGCACTCTTAATCGCTGGTGGCACAATCGGTGGATTGGGCGCAGTCTTAACGATTACTCCGCCGAACTTAGGTAGTACAACATCAATCGCGGGTGGAATCCCGCAAACAGATCCAAGTGCAACACCCAGTGCTTCTGCAACTGCGACTTCGCAACCAACTACGAAGCCGACAAAGAAACCCACTACGAAACCAAGCACAAAACCGACTGCATCAGCTTCAGCAACAGCAACTCCTGCACCTACTGCTACGCAACCAAGTGCAGCGGCAGGTGGTTCATTTACAGGCGATGCAATCAACATGCGCTACGGCGTTGTGCAAGTAAAGATCACTGTGCAAAATGGAAAGATCACTGATGCACAGGCAGTGCGCGCCCCAACGGGTAGCAATGATCGTTACACACAGAAGGCAGTGCCACTTTTGCGTCAACAAACTATTGCCGCACAATCGGCAAATATCCAAGGTGTTTCAGGCGCTTCTTATACTTCTTATGCTTGGTACCAATCACTCACATCAGCAATTGCTAAAGCTGGTCTATAAATCTTCTTATGCGCCAGCGCCACACAATCGATGCTTGGGGCACAAAGCTTTACTTTGATTGCGAAGGAATTGATTTTGATTCCGCAGCCGCATTTTCTGAGATACATGCCTTTGTAACTTTAGTTGATGATTTGTTTTCTACGTATAGGCAAGATTCTGTTGTGTCGCAAGTGCGTAGTGGTCGAATGGACATTGCGTCCGCGCCTGCAGATGTAATTGAAGTGGCTAATTTGTGTGCGATTGCAAAGGATTTAACTGATGGCGCTTTCGATCCGTGGAGCGTGCCTGGTGGGTTTGATCCCAGTGGATATGTAAAAGGATGGGCTGCAGATAAGTGCGCAGATATTGCGCAAGAAAATGGCGCACAACATGTGCAAGTAAATTGTGCGGGGGATTTAGCACTGCGTGGTGGGTTCAATGATGCAGGTGTTTTAAAGCCATGGTCTGTTGGTATTTCGAATCCTGATAACACGCAAGAAGTTGTGCACGTTGTTGAAATTGGTGATGGCGCAATTGCAACCAGTGGAGATTACGAGCGAGGCGCGCATATTCATGATCCATATACGAAGATGATTGCAATTGGTGCGCTCTCTGCAAGTGTTATCGGCCCGGATGCTGGGTTGTGCGACGCGCTGGCAACAGCGTTGATGGTTGCTGGCAAAGATGGAGCAAAGTGGTTTGGATTGCCTGAGTTAGCTAGTTATTCGGCGTGGGTTGTAAATCGCAACGAGAATACAGCGTGGAGCGTTAACGATATTTAGGGCAAGATGCTCTTATGGTCGAGACAATCGTTGGCTTGGCTAGTGCGCATAGCGCGAAAAGGTGAACACAGTGCAATTTATTGATGATGCAGAGTTTCAGATAAATATTGATTTAGACCAAGGTGCACGTATCTCATCGTTGATCTGGCGCGATATGCAATTCGCTCTGCAATTTCGCGGTTCGCCACACACGCATGGTTGGTATGCAATGGCGCCGTGGGCTGGGCGCATACGAGATGGAATTATTAAATCTCCCAGCGGTGAAGAGTTTCAGTTACCAACGAATATTTTTCCACCACATGCAATTCATGGTTTTGGGTTTGAATCTTCGTGGCAAGAAATTGGTCCAGGACGTGCGATGTTGCACTTGCCAAAACCGTATGGCGGAGCAACTGTCGAACAGAGTATTGAAGTATTAGATGATGCAATTCGTTGGTCACTTGAATACGATCCTGGTGATTGTGATTTGCCAGCATGGATGGGATTTCATCCGTGGTTTATCCGCGATCTAGATCGTGGCGGAAGCGCCGAAGTGGAATTTAGTGCAGCAAAAATGTTATCGCGTGATTCAGATGGATTACCTGATGGAAAAATAGTTTCACCAATTTCTGAACCATGGGATGACGCATTCACAGAAGTGCGCGGAACGCCGAGTATTTTTTGGGAAGATGTTGCGCGAATTAGTATCGAATCAGATGCACCATGGTGGGTGATGTATACAGAGGATCCAGATGGCATCTGTATTCAGCCACAAACCGCGCCACCTGATGCGCAAAACTTGGGCATCACGGGTGAGAACTACATAGAAGCTCTGTTTATCTTCGAAGAAGAGTAAGTAGAATTGCTAAATGATTAATCGCGACCACCTTGCACAGTTAATGAAAAAAGAGGAAAAACGTTTCCTTGCGCGTACCAAAAAAAGTGCTGCACTATTTGCCGAAGCAAAGAAGACAATGCCTGGTGGCGTTCCGATGTCCTGGATGGCTAAGTGGCCTGGTGCGTATCCACTCTTTGTGAAAAACGCTAAAGGTGCGCACTTCAAAGATGTCGATGGAAATTCTTATATTGATTTCTGCCTCGGTGATACAGGTTCTATGACAGGGCACTCACCTGCTGCAACAGTTGCGGCGATTAAGAAACAATTGAACTCTGGACTTACAGCGATGTTGCCTACAGAAGACGCACTGGCTGTGGGCCGGGATTTAACGGAGCGCTTTGGTCTGCCAATGTGGCAATTTACAGTTTCTGCAACAGATGCCAATCGTCACTCCATTAGATATTGCAGACTTGTTACAGGTAAACAAAAAATTATCGTGATTGACAAGTGCTATCACGGATCAGTTGATGAGACTTTTGCAACCTTAGATGCTGCTGGCAATACTGTTAAGCGCGAAGGAAACATTGGCGCACCTGTTGATTTAGCCGAAACAACTCGGGTCGTTGAATTCAATAATTTAGATGCGATGGAAGCAGCCCTAAAACATGGTGATGTAGCAGCAATCTTGATGGAACCAGCGATGACGAATATCGGAATTGTTCTACCTGAAAAGGGTTATTTAGAAGCAGTTGGCAAACTTGCTAAGAAGTACGGGGCTGTCTGGATTATCGATGAAACTCATACTATTTCTGTTGGTCCTGGTGGAATGACTAAGTTGCACAAACTTAAGCCAGATATGTTGACCATTGGTAAAGCAATTGCAGGTGGATTGCCGACAGGAACATTTGGAATGACAAAGGCGATTGCCGATCAGATTGCCGCAAAAGTTAAGCGCGAAATAGTTGATACGGGCGGAATTGGTTCCACGTTGGCAGGTAATGCTTTATCTGCTGCTGCAATGCGAGTGACACTGAAGAAAGTTTTGAATGAGAAGAATTTTAAGAAAATGATTGCACTGGGTACTCGCTGGTCAGATGGTGTTGACGCTTCGATAAAAGAGTTTGGCTTGCCATGGCACTGCAATCGCTTGGGTGCGCGTGGTGAATACATATTTGCACCACAAGCACCACGAACAGGTAAAGAAGCAGCCGACGGTGGGGATTTCGAACTCGAGCAGTACATCCACTTGCGTCTGCTCAACGATGGAATTCTCTTAACGCCATTTCACAATATGGCTCTTATGTCACCAGATACAACGAAAGAAGATGTTGATGCTCACACAAAAGCTTTCCGTAAATTGTGTGCCGAACTAATTAAAGCCTAGGGATTTATAGAGGGCTAAGCCTTTTTCGTTATCGGCATCGACATAGAGCATTGAGTTTTTAAGGCCTTTGCTCACTAAGTAATTCAATGCCGCAACAGAGACTGCGCGACCAATTCCTTTGTGGGCGTGTTCTGGGTGCACACCAACAACGTAGAGCTCGCCAATAGGGTCTTGATTAACGAATTCATCATGAATCTTTGTCCAGCAAAAACCAATAATTGTTGCACCATCAACAACTAGGAAAAAACCATCGGCATCAAACCAAGGCTCTGCCATTCGATTTTCAAGGTCTGCTAACGCCCAATTTCCTTGATCAGGATGGTGGGCAAAGATTGTGTTATTGAGTTCTAACCATGAAGCCTTATCAGTAGTGGGATTAAATGTGCGAATAGTAAATGAGTGATTCGAAAGTGGAATTGCCTCACGCAGGGAACGATGGATTTTTAGAATATGGCGCATCAGATTTAAACACGCTCAGAAATATTGGAGTCTTTTCCGTGGTGAGGCAGAGTAAATCTGTAACCAACATTTCGCACCGTGCCGATAATTGCTTCAAATTCTGGGCCCAACTTTGAACGTAGGCGGCGGATATGAACATCAACTGTTCGCGTGCCACCAAAGTAGTCATATCCCCAGATCTCTTGAAGTAACTGCGCACGAGTAAAAACACGACCTGGGTGTTGTGCTAAATATTTAAGTAATTCAAACTCTTTAAATGTTAAATCAAGAGCGCGGCCTTTAATACGTGCGGTGTAAGAATTCTCATCGATGACAACGTCGCCGGTGCGAATTTCACCAGAAGTTGGATCAGATGCGTTCAAGAGCGCTTGATGCGTGCCAATTGCAAGACGAATACGTGCATCAACTTCGGCAGGACCTGCAGTATCGAGCATGACATCATCAATGCCCCACTCTGCGCTTATGGCAGATAAGCCACCTTCAGTTGTAATTGCAATCACTGGTGCACCAACACCAGTTGTTGTCAGAAGTTTTGTCAGAGATTTAGCCGCAGGTAAGTCACGACGTGCATCGATGAGAAGCACCTGCATGTCAGGAACATCGACTAAGACGCTGGCTTCTGCTGGAAGAATTTTTACATTGTGTTGTAGCAAACCTAGCGCTGGTAAAACTTCTGCGCTCGCGCCAAGAGTGTTTGTCAGTAACAACACCATGGCCATTGTCGGGTTTCCTATTCCTTATAAGTGCGCAACAATACTCTTGTGAAATCATTGCTTCCACTCATTATTGTGTTGGCGCTGGCTACTGCCTTCGGCATGTGGCACAAATTGCGTGAGGGACATTTCAAGGTGCGCAAAGCCAAGGCAGCAGTGCTTGATGCGCAGATGTTGGGTGCACCCCTTGGATCTCGAGTGACGTTGGTGCAGTTCTCTTCAGCATTTTGCACACCATGTCGCACAACCCGTGCACTGCTTTCGCAGATGACAGCTGACATGGCCGATGTGGCCCATCTTCATATCGACGCCGAATCTCATCTGGATTTAGTAAATCGCCTCAATATTTTGTCTACTCCAACAACCTTGATTCTCGATAAATCGGGTACAGAAGTCGGTCGCGCTGTTGGTGCGCCTAAACGCGATGAAGTTCTCGCTGCAATTGCATCAGTTAAGTAAGTGCAAGTTCTTCGCAATTAGTATTTAGGTTTTATCTTCTTTATCCTTCTTCCATGTCAGAACAATTAAAAACACCAACCTTAATTGATGTTCGTGGCCCACGTTTTAGTGCAACTCTTACAGTTATTGTTTTAGCAATAGCACTAGCAACACAAAACGTTTGGGTGCTCGCACTTCAAGCAGTTGTATTCGCAATTGGGGCGATCCGTGGTCCTCAATTCACTCCCTACGCATTTATTTTCAAGAGCGTAGTTCAGCCGCGACTTCGTGGGGAAGTCGTGACTGAAGATTCGCGTCCGCCACAGTTCGCGCAGAGTGTGGGATTTGTTTTCGCACTCGTGGGCTTACTTGGCGCCGCAATCGGATCTGTACCGGTATTTAGTATCGCAGTTGGGTTTGCACTTGCTGCAGCGTTTTTAAACTCAGTTTTTAATTACTGTCTTGGTTGTGAGATGTATCTGCTCGTTTTAAGAATTCGTACCCGTTAATTAACTAGATAAATAGGAGAAAAAATGTCAAGAGAAACAGCATTGGTTACAACTGATTGGGTTACTGAAAACCTTAAGAACCCAAAGGTTGTATTTGTAGAAGTAGATGAAGACACAACACTGTACGAACAAGGCCACATCGAAGGTGCAATCACTTTCCACTGGAGAGATGATTTGCAAGATGGTCTAGTGCGCGACCTAGTATCGAAAGAGAAGT
>CANHNH010000024.1 GCA_947461995.1 Candidatus Nanopelagicaceae bacterium | reverse complement strand
CTGAATTCGGTAAAGGCGCATCACGTCGTGCTCGTCGCGATGGTCAGGTCCCTGCTGTGATCTACGGTCACGGAGAGAAGCCATCTCACATCACTCTTCCAGCACGCGAATTAGGCGTTGCACTTAAAACATCAAACGTTCTTCTCGACATCGTTGTAGATGGCAAAACAGAACTCACACTTCCAAAGGCTGTAGTGCGCCACCCAATTAAATTAACTCTTGATCACATTGACCTTGTAATAGTACGTCGCGGTGAAAAAGTTGTTGTATCAGTTCCAGTTCACGCAACTGGTGAATACGATCGCGATGGCATTCTTGAGCACGTTAATAACACAATTGAAGTTGAGACAGAAGCAACATCTATTCCATCTCACCTTGATCTTGATATCGCTGGACTAGTTGCAGGTACTTCGAAGTACGCTGCAGATGTAGTTCTTCCAACAGGCGTCACATTGATCTCTGATCCAAAAATGATTGTTGTGCACCTTTCAGAGCGTTCAACAGCTGTTGAAGAAGTTGTCGCACCTGCAGCAGATGCTGCTGCTCCGGCTGAAGGCGCAACTCCTGCCGCTGGTGATGCAGAGAAGAAGGATGCCTAACCACTAACCTTGCTACATGGTTTGGTTAGTAATTGGACTCGGTAATCCGGGTTCAGAATATTCAGCAACTCGCCACAATGTTGGGCAGATGGTTGTTGATGAATTAGCTAAACGTCACAAAGTTAAGTGGTCCTCTCATAAATCACGTACTGAGATTGCAGCGTATAAAATGGGCACAGGTGTTGATGCGCAATCAATCATTATTGCAAAATCCAAGAGTTACATGAATGAAACTGGTGGACCCCTCAAAGCACTCGCAGCTTTTTACAAAGTGCAACCAGATCACATCATCGCTTTGCACGATGAACTAGATATTCCTTACGCGGCAATTCGTTCGAAAATTTCAGGTGGCGATAATGGCCACAATGGTTTGAAGTCGATGACTTCTGCATTGGCAACTGCGGAATATTTCAGAGTCCGATTAGGTATTGGACGGCCAATGGGCTCGCAAGATCCCGCAGATTTTGTTTTGAAAGCGTTTTCCGTGGCAGAGAAAAAAACTCTTCCAGAATTTATTGATCGAGGTTGTGACGTCGTCGAGTCCCTCATCACACATGGTTTAGAGGAAACGCAGTCCCGCTTTAATAGCTAAGCATCAATCTCATCTATCTCGCCAAGTTTTTTCTACATTAGACTTTACTTCCTAAGCCCCCTCCGGTTCCACGGAGTTGGGGCCTTAGGCGTTTTTCAAGATTGGGGGCGAGATGAAACTTGTACGCGATGCACTAGCTGCAGATGCACACATTTCTGATGCTCTCGAATCAAAGAGGTGCATCATTGGGCCGTCATCTTTGCACCCATTTCTTGCATCAATTCGTGCGGCTACACATCCACTCTTAATCGTTACAAGTTCTAGTAGATCCAGTGAAGATTTCGTTAGCGATTTTCGTGAATTGCACGGAGAAGTACTCGAATTTCCAGCATGGGAAACATTGCCACACGAACGATTAAGCCCTCGCAGTGACACGGTGGCACAACGAATCGCAACATTGATTGAACTAAAGAAAAATCAATCTATTAATCCAATCGTTGTCACACCGGTTCGTGGCCTTATACATCGAATAATAAATTCACTTGCAGCAAAACCTGTGCGTGAACTTGCAGTCGGAATGCAATGTGATCTCAAAGAACTCATTGATCATCTTGGCGAACTGGCATATCAACGGACGGATTTAGTCGAACGCCGCGGAGAATTTGCTGTTCGGGGAGGAATTGTTGATGTATTTCTACCATTAGCCAATCAACCAGTTCGTATTGATTTTTTTGGTGACGAGATTGAAGAAATTAGTTATTTTGACGTTGCCGGTCAGCGCACGACAGGGACTGTGGAAGAAATTATCAAAATATTGCCATGTCGTGAGTTGCTACTTACGCCAGAAGTGAGAGCAAAAGCTAAAGCACTTATTATCGATTTCCCGCACGCTTCAGAAATTTTAGAAAAAATATCCGAAGGAATTGCAACAGAAGGCATGGAGTCTTTCATCCCCTTATTGGTGGAATCGACTGAGAGTATTTTGGATCGAATGCCAGAAAACACCGAAGTTATATTCATAGATGAGGAAAGAATAAAATCTAGAGCAGCTGATCTTCTTGCCACGAACGAAGAGTTTTATCTAGCGTCGTGGCTCAATGCTGCAAGTGGCGGTGCTACACCGCTGCATAGTGGAGATGGCACGTACATGACGTGGGAAGAATTAAATTCAGAAATAATTAAGAATAAATTGCACTACCGAAGCTTCAATGTTTTTGGAAGTGATTTAGATGACGAGACAGTATTTTTGGAAGCGCAAGCAATTGATCCGTTGAGGGGAAATACCGAACGCCTGGTAGATGAGTTTGGAAGCGCAGTTGGTACTGGGCAAAATTTAATTTTTGCAGCCCATGGTCACGGAATGCATGAGCGGTATTCAAACTTATTTAGAAGTGCCGAAATTTCGGTCCGAGTTGTGACATCCACAATTGCATTTGGTTTTAGGGTTCCCTCTGCCCGAATTCTCTTTATTACCGAACGTGATTTATCTGGAAGTAAAGGCGCAATAAGCAATAGCGAAAAACTTCCTTCAAAACGTAAAACTGCTATTGATCCGCTGGAATTAAAGGCAGGTGATTTTGTTGTTCACGAGCAACACGGTATTGGTAGATACGTTGAATTAGTCTCACGAACCGTGGCTGGAGTTACACGCGAATATTTAGTACTCGAGTATGCCTCTGCCAAACGTGGACAACCTGGTGATCAGATATTTGTTCCAACAGATTCACTCGAACAAGTAAGCAAGTATGTAGGTGGTGAAACACCAACAGTTCATCGAATCGGAAGCGGTGAATGGCAAAAGGCAAAGGGACGTGCGCGCAAAGCGGTGCGCCAAATTGCAGGTGAATTAGTCAGATTGTATGCCGCACGTACTTCATCTCCTGGTTTTGCGTTCTCACCAGATACGCCCTGGCAACGCGAACTCGAAGATTCATTCGCATACATTGAAACTCCTGATCAACTCTCAACAATTAACGAAGTTAAAGCTGACATGGAACGTCCGTATCCCATGGATCGAATTATTTGTGGAGATGTCGGATATGGAAAAACTGAGATTGCGATTCGTGCTGCATTTAAGGCTGTGCAAGATGGCAAACAAGTAGCGGTCCTCGTTCCAACCACTTTGCTTGTCCAACAACACACCAAGACCTTTGAAGAACGATATTCAGGCTTTCCGATCAAAGTTGGGGGTTTATCTAGATTTAACACTGCCAAAGAGAGCAAAGAAATCTTGGCAGGTATAGAAGCAGGAACATTTGACGTTGTTGTTGGTACTCATCGCATACTTTCAAATGACGTGCACTTTAAGGACTTGGGATTAGTCGTAGTAGATGAGGAACAACGCTTTGGCGTTGAGCAAAAAGAATCTCTCAAAAAACTACGCACAACTGTTGATGTTTTAGCCATGTCGGCAACACCTATACCGCGCACATTAGAAATGGCCGTTACCGGAATTCGTGAAATGTCCACGATTACAACTCCTCCAGAAGAACGTCATCCAATTTTGACTTATGTCGGTGCGCGCGATGATGCGCAGATTACTGCGGCAATACACCGCGAATTGTTACGAGATGGACAAATCTTCTATATTCACAATCGCGTCGAATCTATTGATCAAGCCGCACAAAAATTACAAAAACTTGTACCTGAGGCACGCATTCGAATCGCACATGGACAGATGAGTGAGGGTTCTCTTGAAGATGTAATTCTGGCGTTTTGGAATCGAGATTTTGATGTGTTGGTCTGCACAACAATTGTTGAAAGCGGACTAGATATTGCCAATGCCAACACTTTGATAGTTGAACGAGCTGATCTCTTCGGGCTATCTCAACTTCACCAACTTCGTGGACGTGTTGGACGTGGACGTGAACGCGCCTACGCATATTTCTTATTTCCACCGGATCAACCACTGAGTGAATTAGCGCATGATCGATTAAAAACAATCGCGGCCAACACTGAGTTAGGTGCCGGAATGCGCGTAGCACTGAAGGATCTTGAAATTCGTGGAGCCGGAAATTTATTGGGAGGAGAACAATCAGGTCATATTGCCGATGTTGGATTTGATTTGTATATGCGCATGGTTGGTGAAGCAGTTCATGAATACAAATCTGGAATTATTGAAACATCAGAACCTAATCATGATTGCAAAGTGGAGTTGCCAATTAATGCACATCTTGATGCAGCCTATGTTCCGGGTGAGCGGTTACGTTTAGATCTTTACCGTCGACTCGCAGATGTTCGAAATCATGAAGATGTGAATGCTATAGAAGAAGAATTAATTGATCGGTTTGGTGCGCTGCCACAAGAAGCACAAACACTCCTTGGTGTCGCAGCGCTTCGTGCATTTGCCAAGAGTATTTCCTTGCGCGAAGTTGTAGCCCAAGGAAAATTCGTTCGCCTTTCTCCCATAAATTTGGCCGAATCTACGCAACTTAAATTGGCTCGTATGTATCCGGGGTCACTCTACAAATCTGCATCTTCAACGGCATTAGTGTCCCTGCCCAAGAGTTCTGGCTGGAATCCGTCTGAAAATACCGCCCCAATAGTGGATACTTCTCTTCTGGCTTGGGTAACACAGGTAGTTACCGAATTGGCACCAACTTCGAGAGGCAGTTCATCGTGAAAAAAGTTATTTCAATTGCAGCAATCTCAGTAGCGCTCTTGCTCACCGGTTGTTCGCAGGTGAGTTCAGCCGCATCAGTTGGTTCAGTAAAAATTACACAATCAACTGTTCAAGCAAGTATTGATGCAATTATGGCCGATCGTGGCAAAGTAGATACATCGCAAATGCAACTAGAAGTTGGTGAAGGTTTAAACCGTTCACAAGTGCGCTTTCACGTACTTTCTGAGTTACTCAATGAAGTAGCCGCAAAGTTAAAGATAAGTGTTTCAAAAGCTGAAATAGATACTCGACGAGCAAGCATTACTGAACAAGTTGGCGGGCCTACAGGATTACCCACCGCGCTAGTTGGTGCAGGAATCGCAGCAGTGGATTTCGACCTGTATCTTCAGAGCATCATAATTTCTGACAAATTGGGTCAAGGTCTTGCAGCATCTGGTGTGCAAGCAGATCAAATTGGTACGGCAATCCAACAACTTGTTATCGATATGGCTAACGAAAATAAAGTAACAATAAATCCACGCTATGGTGTTTGGGATGCGGTTAATGCTGACGTTATACCTGTTGATTCAGCGGGATCTGCAGTAGCGCCTTCCAGCAAGTAATCAGTTACATCAACGGTATGAAAACTTCATACTTACAACGTTTAGTTGAGGTAATGGACCAACTCCGCTCACCCGGAGGTTGTCCATGGGATGCCGAACAAACACATGAATCCTTAATCAAATATTTGCTTGAAGAATCTTATGAATTTATAGATACAGTTGCCGAATCAGATCGGGCGGGAATGCGCGAGGAACTTGGCGATGTTTTACTTCAAGTTTATTTTCATTCACGAATAGCTCAGGATCATCCAACAGATCCATTTTCTATTGAAGATGTTGCGCAAGTAATTACCGAAAAACTCATTAGTAGACATCCCCACGTTTTCGGCGATACAAAAGTTACCGGTAGCCAAGAAGTTATTGCCAATTGGGAAGAAATTAAGGCGGCCGAAAAGGGACGAACGTCAGCACTAGATGGCGTTGCGATATCTCAACCCGCACTTTCATTGATCAATAAATTGCTGTATCGCGCAGAAAAATATGGCGTAAACCTTGATGTGCCAATTCATACCGATACTTCCACTGCAACACAAGAATCAGTTGGCAGTGCGTTACTTGCTGTCATTGCATGGGCACATAAAAATGGAGTTGATCCTGAAGATGCTTTGCGCCTGCAGAGCAAGCAGATAATGCGTGAGATAGCGCAGCAAGAGGCGCGGTAGTATTAGACATACTAATTAGAAATAAAGGTGAATTACGTGGCCCTTATCGAAGCACTCGGAGCTCGTGAAATTCTTGATTCCCGTGGAAACCCAACGGTTGAAGTCGAAATTCAATTAGAAGATGGAACTCAAGCGCGCGCAGCAGTTCCAAGTGGTGCATCAACTGGTGCATTTGAAGCATCCGAACTTCGCGATGGTGGCAAAAGATATTTAGGTAAAGGCGTAGAAAAGGCTGTTGCATTTGTAACTGGCGAAATTGCCCATGCAGTAATTGGTTTAGATGCACAAGATCAACGCCTTGTAGATAGCGAAATGATTGCACTCGACGGAACGCCGAATAAATCCCGACTTGGTGCAAATTCAATTCTTGGAGTATCTCTTGCAGTTGCGAAGGCACAAGCGGAAAGTGCTGACCTTTCGCTATTTCGCTACCTAGGCGGACCAAACGCTCACGTACTTCCGGTTCCAATGATGAATATTCTTAACGGTGGTGCGCACGCTGATACAAATGTTGATATCCAAGAATTTATGGTTGCCCCAATTGGTGCACAAACTTTCCGAGAGTCACTTCAGTGGGGCGCAGAGATTTATCATGCGCTTAAATCTGTTTTAAAAAAGCGTGGGCTCGCAACCAGTGTTGGTGACGAAGGTGGATTTGCTCCAAACCTTGAGAGTAACCGTGCAGCTCTTGATTTAATTATCGAAGCAATAAATCTTGCTGGATTTAAACCAGGAAATGAAATTGCACTTGCCATGGATGTTGCAGCTACTGAATTTCACGAAAAGGGCAAGTACAACTTCGAAGGTTCAATGAAGAGTGCAGAAGAGATGATTGCTTATTACACCTCCCTTGTAGATGCCTATCCATTGGTATCTATTGAAGATCCACTCGATGAAGAGGATTGGGCCGGTTGGGGATCAATGACGGCATCTCTTGGCAAACGAGTACAAATTGTTGGAGATGATTTATTTGTTACTAATCCAATTCGTCTAAAGAAGGGCATTGATTCAAATACTGCAAATGCCCTTTTAGTTAAGGTCAATCAAATTGGAACACTGACAGAAACACTGGATGCAGTTGATATGGCACATCGTGCTGATTACCGCAGCATGCTCAGTCACCGTTCGGGAGAAACAGAAGACACGACTATTGCAGACCTTGCAGTGGCAACTAATTGTGGGCAGATTAAAACTGGCGCACCAGCTCGTAGCGAAAGAGTTGCTAAGTACAACCAGCTATTACGCATTGAAGAAGAACTCGCTGACGGGGCGGTCTATGCAGGTCGCGATGCTTTTCCGCGATTTAAAGGATAAAGATGGCACGTCGTCGTAAGTTAAATTTCAACAAGCGACGTGGCAATAGTCGTGCATTAACTCTGGCAACCATTTTATTTATTATGGCATTAACAATTGCTCCACCCATTAAGCATTATTTCACTCAACGGGCACAAATTAGCGCGCTTAAATCTCAAGTTGCAAGCAACAATGCTGCCCTCGAACAAGCACGCAAAGATTTATTGATGTGGCGTGATCCAGAATTTATTAAATCTCAAGCACGTGAACGCCTACATTTTGTCTTGCCTGGAGAACGTCAATACATCGTTACAGATTCCAATGGGCAATACACAGAAGAGAGTGGAACAACTGTCGCAAATAAGATTCCAGATGGACAGCCTTGGTACGCGCGAATGATCGCATCTATTACGGAAACTCAAAATCAATGAAAAAGGTGCAACCAAGTGACCTTGATTGCATTGAATTTCAATTAGGTCGCACTCCAAGAGATGTACACGCAATTGGATTTAGGTGTCCATGTTCTATGCCCGCCGTAGTTCAAACTCCTCCGCGCCTCAGTGATGGAACACCTTTTCCAACTTTTTATTATGCAACATGTCCGCGGCTTACTGGCGCGATATCAACCCTTGAATCTTCAGGGCTTATGGCACAGATGAATGAACGTTTAGCACAGGATTCTGATTTGGCTGCGGCATACAAAAAAGCACACGCTGCATATATTGCTGATCGGAACGCACTCGGACTTGTCGTTGATGAAGTCGAAGATATTTCCGCCGGAGGAATGCCTGATCGAGTTAAGTGTTTGCACTCACTCGTTGCACATTCACTCAGTGCAGGTCCCGGAGTAAACCCATTAGGCGATGAAGCCTTAAGCAAATTGCCACAATGGTGGCAAGAACATCCATGCAATTCGGAGATGAATGCATGAGAGTTGCAGCAATAGATTGTGGTACGAATTCAATTAGATTGTTAATTGCCGATATTGACGGAACAAATTTTCGAGAGATTTATCGCACAATGGAGATTGTGCGCCTGGGTCAAGGTGTCGATCAGAATAAAGCGTTTCATCCCGATGCCATTGCTCGCACCCTTGCGGCTGTAGATTTGTTTGCGCAAGAGATTTCTAAACGTGGAGCAGAAAAAATTCGCTTTTGTGCAACAAGTGCTACACGAGATGCGACCAACAGAAATCTATTTATTGATGGTGTGAAAGAACGACTTGGTATCGAACCAGAAGTAATTTCGGGAGATGAAGAAGCGAAACTCTCCTTCATAGGTGCTACAAAAGAATTTTCGCCAGATCAAGCCCCTTTTTTAGTTGTCGATATTGGTGGAGGATCAACTGAGTTTGTTTATGGACATTCAAACGTGGAGTTTTCAAAGAGCGTAAACATTGGTTGCGTACGAATGACTGAGCGAAACATTCACACCGACCCACCTGCACAAGAAGAAATCGAAAATGCGCGCAAGGATATTCAAGAAGCTATTTCTGTCGCAGCAGCAATTGTTCCCATAACACAAGCCAAAACCGTCGTAGCAGTTGCAGGTACCGCAACTTCTGTAGCAGCGAGTGCTTTAGGGCTTGAAAAATACGATAGCCATCTCATTCATTTAGCTCGTGTAAGCGCTGAGCAAGCACACCTAGTGGCTCTTACATTTCAAAAGATGAATGCAGTAGAGAGATCCAAGGTTGGTTTTTTACACCCTGGCCGCGCCGATGTTTTCGCAGCAGGATCGCTAGTTCTCTCTGAAATCATGAAGGCAACTGGCGCCACAGAATTTGTGGCATCGGAAGCCGATATTTTGGACGGAATCGCCTGGTCGTTAGCCAGAAAATAAGGGGAATAAACCAAGTGCCCTCCCTGTTTTATAAGTGGTTTCCGCACTTGGGAAAACGGGTAGATTTGCCCACGTTGTAAAACGTGGCCCCTGTAGCCCAATGGCAGAGGCAGAGGACTTAAAATCCTTCCAGTGTGGGTTCGACCCCCACCGGGGGCACGCTTACTTAATTACAAAAGGAGAAACGAACTCGATGCAAAGTTCAAACCCAGTTTTAAATCGCTCTTTTAAAAATCCAAATTATCCTGCGGTTGACTCCAACAAACTAGAAGAACTTTATAGCGCGCCAGCTGCGTCTTCAGCCCGCACAGGACGAATGACAATTGATGATGTTGTTACTCGAACCGGGATATTGCTTGGAGTACTTCTAATTGCTGGTGGTTTTGCATGGACACTTAACCTAGGTGGTGGAATCGTGATGATTTCGCTACTTGCCGGATTTGCTTTGGCCATGGTTAATACATTTAGCAAAACAATTCGACCTGGATTAATTGTTGCTTACGCAGCAGTTCAAGGAATTGCTCTCGGAAGCATCAGTCACGTTCTCAATGGCGCTTACCCAGGAATTGCTGGACAAGCGGTAATGGGAACAATTTGTGCCTTCATCGGAATGCTCTTTGCGTATCGAAGTGGACGAATCCGTGTAACACCCAAATTTACAAAGATGCTCATTGGCGCAGCAATTGGATATTTCCTACTTGGTCTTGCCAGCATGATTGGTTCGTTCTTTGGACTTGGCTCTGGATTAGGACTCTTTGGAATTTCAGGGTTCGGTCCAATGATCGCTGTCGCAGGTGTTGCACTTGCGAGCTTCTTTCTGATTCTAGATTTTGATCAAATACAAAAAGGTGTAGCAGCTGGAGCACCGGAACAAGAATCATGGCGTGCAGCATTTGGACTCATGGTGACAATCGTCTGGCTATATATGGAAATCCTGCGACTTCTATCTATCTTGCGTGGTCGCGACTAAATATAAATTACTTACTTGATTGCCCGAGATGCGAACTTCGCGTCTCGGGCAATTTTGTTGCAACAATAATGACAGCTGCAACTAGTGCAGCACTTATTGCAAAGGTCGCGCGAAAGCCGTAGTGATCAGCAATAAATCCAAGTAGGACTGGGGCTACCATGGCACCGGCATCTCCTGACATTTGATACAGCGCAATTACCTGCCCACCTTTGCCCTTAAGAACATCGCCAACAATTGCAGACGGTGTGGTGGAGAGAAAAGCCGATCCAAAGGCACCAATAAACATTGATAGAAGAAAAACCCACGGATGAAAGGTTATGGCCAGTAAAAATACAGAGATACATAAATAAATTAATCCAGAGATTGCTGCAAATTTGCGCCCACGTTGATCAGATAGTCGACCTGCTTTTAATAAATAAAGTCCTTGCACCACTGCGGAAATAGTAAATCCAACTCCAATGAAACCAGCAGAAGATTTCATGTCTTCAACCATGAATAACGGAAGTACAGATCGGCTCATCCCAAATAGCACCCAAGCAGTTGTAAAAGAAATTATGAGAGCAATAACGTAAGGCTTCATCGCGAGTGCATCACGAATAGATGTTTTCACCGCAACAGATTTTTCAGTTGGTCTAGCGGCAAGAACTGAATTTCTGAGCAAGAAACCGCCCGCAGCACTAGCGACTACTAGTAGAAAGGCATAAACCAATAAGGGTGCACGCAGAGAAATCGCAGTTAAAAATCCACCAATCACCGGTCCGGCCATCATGCCAACTAGAAAACTTCCGTTATATAAAGATTGTGCACGGGCTCTTTGATCATCACGGACTGCACGTAAAACTATTGACCCTGCAGCAACAGAGAACATTGATGAACCAAGACCGCCCGCAGATCTAAAAATAAGTAATTGTTCGTAAGACTGAGCGAGTGCAGCAGCAAAAGAAGAAAGAGCAACAAAAGCAATTCCAACTGTGTACACAAGTCTTTCACCAAATTTATCAACTAATTTTCCAGAAATTAAACCGGATGCAAAACGAGCAAGCGCAAAGGCAGAAATGATGGTTCCAACTTGTGCATTATTTACTCCGAATGATTTTGCAAAAAGAGGAATAGTCGGAGCGATAATTCCAAAGCCAACTGCAACAAAAAAAGATGCAAAGACAAGGACACCAACCTCCCGCGGAAACTCCGCAAAGGGGTTGGTGAACCCGTTCTTGAATTTATTGATCAATCGTTATCCGAGCGACTCGCCTGATGCTTCCTCGCGGGCAGCTGCATAATCTTTATTCGTGCGAAGTGGAGCTTCACGCAACATCAGTGCAAAGATGATTCCAAGAGCAGTTACTGGAGCCGCTGCAAGGAAAACAACATGGAATGAGTTTACGAATGCATCTAGTGCAGTGTTTTGAACGAGTACAGGCAGTTCCTTTAGAACAGCGGTATTTGAGGAGAGTTGCTTCAATTTTTCTGGATCAAAACCGGATACTGCAGATGGATTTGTTGCAGCTAAGTCAGTAAACCCAGATTGCAGATAATGTGTGACACGATTTGTAAGGATACTTCCGAAGAGCGCAGTACCAAAAACACTACCGAGAGATCTAAAGAAAGTATTTGAACTCGTTGCAACTCCCATATCTTTGAAATCAACAGAGTTTTGCAGTGCGATAACAATTGTTTGCATCGAAAGGCCGAGTCCTGCACCGACCATAATTGAGAAAATTGAAAGCTGCCAGAATGGTGTCTCGCGTGTGAGCGTAACCATTAGCAAGATACCGATTGTCATAAGGGTCGTTCCCATCACTGGGAATTTCTTATACTTGCCGGTTTTTGAAATTGCTTTACCACTGAAGATAGAAGTCGAAACAATTCCGAGCATAAGCGGAATTAACTTCAATCCTGCTTCTGTTGCACTTGCGCCTTTAACAACTTGTAAGTACAGAGGCAACATAACAATTGCTCCGAACATACCGGCACCGATGACTGCACCTAAAATTGAAGTCAAAGTAAAGGTGTGATTCTTAAAGAGTTCAAGAGGTAAAATTGGTTCCTGGGCTTTTGATTCCCAATATATAAAGAGAACTACTAAAGCAAGACCGGCAATAAAATAACCAATTGTTCGTGGATCCAGCCAGCCATGTTCTGGACCGTAGATTGAAACAGTCAGAAGTATCGAAACTGTTCCTGCGACCATTAGAAGTGCACCGAGATAATCAATCTTATGATCACGTTTTACTTTTGGTATATGCAGAACAGCCGATGTAATAAGCAGTGCAGCGATGCCAAATGGTAAGTTGATGTAGAAAATCCAGCGCCAGCCAGTTATTCCTAGAATTGTCGCGTGGTCAGAGAAGAACCCACCAAGTAAAGGACCTGCAACTGATGAGAGTCCCCACACGGCGCCAAAATATCCTTGGTAACGTCCACGTTCGCGAGGTGGAACGATGTCTCCAATAATGACGAATGTCAGTGCCATCAGACCGCCTGCACCAAGTCCTTGAAGCGCACGTGTAGCAATGAGCTGTGTCATATTTTGTGAAGCACCAGCTAAGAATGACCCGATAAGGAAAGTAACAATTGCGAATTGAAAAACAATCCGACGTCCGTAGATGTCAGAAATTTTTCCGTACAAAGGCGTAGAAGCCGTTGACGTCAGAAGGTAAGCAGTAACAACCCATGTGTAATGGTTTAGTCCGTTGAAATCTTCAACAATACTTTTTAAAGCAGTTGAGACAATAGTTTGGTCAAGTGCGGCAAGGAGCAAGCCCGTCATGAGGCCGCCCAAAATGACCATAATTTCTCTGTGGG
>CANHNH010000023.1 GCA_947461995.1 Candidatus Nanopelagicaceae bacterium | reverse complement strand
CTAGTCCGTCATGCATACAACTCTCATTTGTGGCCACTGCCGACCCTACGACTGCGGCGCCCCTTCCCCGGCGCCGCATAAAACGATCCGTCGGCCGGCAGTGACCAGAGGTGAGAGAAGTAAATAGAAATCAAAGAAAGGGGGAGGCAATGATTCAGGAAAGTAATACGCAGCATGTATCTGTCATGCGCGATCAATGCATAGATTTGCTTTCTCCCGCAATAACATCTCATGCCAATCCTGTAGTTATTGATGCAACACTTGGCTTAGGCGGTCATACCGAAGCGCTACTTAACAAATTTCCAGAATTAATAGTTATTGGAATTGACCGTGATACGCAAGCTATTGAAATTGCCACTGAAAGACTTTCACGTTTTGGTCAAAGATTCATTTCGCATCACAGCATTTTTGATCGCATTTCAGAGGTAGCAACTGATCATGGTTATTCACACGTTCAAGGGATTCTCTTTGACTTAGGAGTTTCTTCCCTTCAACTCGATCAAAGCGATCGAGGTTTCTCATATGCTCACGATGCACCACTTGATATGCGCATGGATAAGAGCCAGGGCAAGAGCGCTGCAGACATAGTTAATTCATATTCACCAGGAGATTTAGTTCGTATATTGCGCACCTATGGTGAAGAAAAATTTGCTACACGCATTGTCGAATCTATTGTTAAAGAACGCGAAAAAGCACCGCTTAATTCAACTTCGCACCTAGCAACCCTTGTAAAAAACGCTATCCCTGCTGCCACAAGGCGCACAGGTGGAAATCCTGCGAAACGAACTTTCCAAGCCCTTCGTATCGAAACTAATGATGAACTAGGCGCGATTACACGTGCAATTCCGCAGGCACTTAATCTGCTCGATGTTCATGCACGCCTTGTTGTCATGTCATTTCAATCGCTGGAAGATCGAATCGTTAAGAATTTCTTTCAGGAGGCGACAACTTCTGGCACGCCACAGGGTTTGCCAGTTGAAATCGCCGAGCTAGCTGCAAAGTTTGCACTTGTCTTTAATGGCAGTCAAAGCCCGAGTGATCAAGAAGTTCAAGAGAACTCGCGGGCTGCATCCGTTCGATTACGTGCAATCGAAAGGGTGGCTGCATAAATGGCAATGACTGCACTTGCGCCAGCAATTAGCAAAACGAAAACACGGGTTGCACAAAAATCTACTCGAGCAGCTCTTCGAATCGTGGCCGATGCCTCTGCTGGCAAACAAGCTGATCGTAGATTTTTTGCTCTATTCATTACAGCGCTTGGTTCGGTATTTCTACTCGCCCTACTATTTATAAATACTTTGTTAGCCCAAGACGCATTCGAATTATCAAAATTACAAGCAGATTTGAAGCTATCAAGTGATCAGTACGAAGCCATTTCACTTGAAATCGAGCGGCTTTCATCACCTGCTGTTTTAGCTCAAGAAGCACAAAACTTAGGAATGAATCCCTCACTTACGCCAACATTTCTAAATCTGGATGTTCCACGTGGGTAATTTAAATTTAGCGAAAAAGCGCCTAGCTGTCCTCACAATTGTTGCGCTTTCATTCATGTTGCTCTTTGCTGCTCGCTTGGTTCAGGTACAAGTTATCAATGCGGGGGATTACAAAATCCGTGCAGTAGATGAAATGCAAGATACGCGCTCAATTCCTGCCAAGCGCGGAGATATTACCGACATTAATGGTGTGACATTTGCTAGAAGTGTGGCGGCAATTAATATTGTGGTTGATCAGACTCAGATTTCAGATCCGGCACGAGTGGCGATATTTGCGGCGCCAATTCTCAAGATGCCTATCTCTGAAGTCCAACAGTTAATTACAGGAAAACTTCGTTACAACATGGTCTTACCCAATGCTGAACCTGCAATTTGGCGAGCACTGATTGAAGCGATGGCATCTCACAATGCTGCACTTGAACCTAGTGAAATAAATCAACGAATTATCGGATTCTTTGCAGAGCGTGGATACATTCGAGATTACCCATCAGGTTCATTACTTGCATCTTTGATTGGTTTTGTTCGAAATGATGGGGTCGGTGCAACGGGTCTGGAATCGAGTATGAACTCACAGATTTCTGGAACATCTGGACGTTATTCATATGCAGCAGCGGCAGGCGCGGAAATTCCAGGTTCTCAATCTGAAATTATTTCAGCACAAAAAGGAACGAGCATTCGCCTCACCATCGATCGCGATGTTCAGTGGGTAGCATCCAAAGCAATTTCTGATGCAGTTCGAAAATCTCACGCACTCAGCGGAACTGTCATTGTTATGGATCCAAAGACTGGCCAAATATTGGCTCATGCAACCGCGCCAACTTTTGATCCAAATAACACTAAAACTGTTTCGCTTAATTTGATGCGAAATTATTCTGTGCAAGAAGTGTATGAACCTGGATCAACTGGAAAAGTAATGACTTTAGCCGCTGCGTTGGAAGAGAAGAAAATAACTCCAACAACGGTTTTTACCGTGCCTTATTCGTTAAAGCGAAGCGATGCGACTTTTCACGATCATGAACGCCATCCAACGCAGCAATTAACTGCAACGGGAATTTTGGCGGTTTCAAGTAATACAGGAACTATAAAAATCGGCGAGTTGATGAGTAATGACACATTGCATGGTTATCTTTCTAAATTTGGAATGGGAGCTAAAACTGGATCCGGTTTACCCGGTGAATCTGCGGGAATCCTGCATCCAGTCAAGAGTTGGTCTGGAACATCAGCACCAACAATTGCATTCGGTCAGGGATACTCGCTTACAGCCATGCAAGCGACGAGTGTTTTTGCAACGATTGCCAATAACGGAATTCGTGTGTCACCAACAGTAATTGCAGGCACAAGTGATGCTTCTGGAAATTTCACAGCTTCGCAATCACGTACGACAGAAAAAGTTATAAGTCCTGAGACTTCTGCTCAACTTCGATTGATGATGGAAAGCGTTGTTTCTGCTAGCGGCACTGCGCCATCGGCTGCAATTCCTGGTTATCGAGTCGCCGGAAAAACTGGTACAGCAATGCGTTATAACAGTGATTGTCGTTGTTATAGCGGTTACACGGCATCATTTATTGGTTTTGCCCCGGCAGATAAACCCGCATATGTCATCAGCGTTACTATTCAAAATCCACAAGGCATGCATTACGGAGGAAGTCTTGGTGGCCCAGTATTTAAGGAAGTGATGTCATTTGTTTTGCAATCGCGCCATGTTTCGCCAACGAATACAACGGTGCAGCCTGTTGCTCTCACGCAAGCCGCTCTGACCAAAAGTTCTCGATTTGTTTCTAAGGCATCCGGATAATGATTCGCCCACTAACGCAGATTCAGCGCTCACTCTCATCCATACTTTCAACTATCGGTGCGAGTACAGAATTGCCTGTATCTGAATTAGAAAAAATTACAATTACAGGTATAACAAGTTCAAGTAATGAAGTAGAAGTTGGAGATCTCTTCTGTGCTTTTGCCGGCGCGAATGTACATGGTGCCTCTTTTGCAAAGGATGCAATAAAAGCAGGAGCGGTAGCGATTTTAACTGATGCAGAAGGCGCAAAGCTTATAAAGGGATTACCTGTTGTCATTGTTCCTAATGCGCGCAAAAGCGCAGCGGTTCTTTCATCTTGGTTTTACGGAGAACCAATGCGCGATTTGTTAAGCATTGGAATTACGGGCACTAATGGTAAAACAACAGTTAGCACTCTATGCCATCAAATCTTGCAAAGTGCGGGACAGGAAACAGGATTAATTGGAACTGTAGAAACCCGAATAGGAACAGACATTCTTTCCAGTACTCGGACAACTCCTGAAGCCACAGAACTTCAATCTTTAGTTGCAACAATGCGAGAGCGTCATTGCCGTAATTTGGTCATGGAAGTCTCTAGCCACGCAATTGCCCTGGAACGCGTGCGTGGAAGCCATTTTGCCGCTGTTGGATTTACTAATCTTTCACAGGATCATTTAGATTTTCATGGAAGCATGGAAGAGTATTTTGCAGCCAAATCAAAATTATTCACCTTTGAATATGCGGATCAAGCCTTCATAAATATTGACGATTCATATGGGCAAATTTTGGCAGATGGTACTGAATTGCCAGTACAGACTCTCTCTCGATTTAATGAAAACGCAACGTGGCACTACGCGCGAATCGATGAAGAAAATCAATACAGTGATATTGCCATACGAGGCGTTGGTGGAGTACTAATCGAAAGTCGGACAAAACTCAGAGGTGGCTTTAATTTTGACAATCTATTGATGGCAGTTGCCATGTGTGTCGAGTTAGGTATTGATTCAATAGATATTGCAACTTTAATTCCACACCTTGCAGGTCCTGCTGGTCGACTTGAACCAGTGAGTTTGGGACAAAACTTCACAGCCCTAGTTGATTATGCCCATAGCCCAGATGCAGTCGCGCGCGTCCTAGCAGCGGTTCGCGAGATGACCGAGAAAAGAGTTATTGCGGTTTTGGGTTGTGGTGGAGATAGGGATAGTTCTAAGCGCAACATAATGGGTCAAGAACTCTCATTGCGAAGTGATGTTTCCATCTTTACCAGTGATAACCCTCGATCTGAAAAACCAGATCAGATTCTTGAACAGATGACGCAAGGTTTAAAGATTTCAGAACCCAGCGCTATTGTGCAAGATCGATCCGAAGCAATTAAGTTAGCTGTAAATCTTGCTCAACCAGGTGATGTGGTTATTGTGCTTGGTAAAGGTCACGAACGTGGTCAAGAAGTTAATGGGGTTGTGCACCCATTTGATGATCGATTAGTTTTGGCTCATGCAATCGAGGCCAAGAAATGATTGCGCTTACTCTTAAACAAATAGCCACAATCGTTGGTGGAAAGACTGTTGGAGATTCGGCGCAAATAATTACGGCAACTCCTGTTTTTGATTCACGGGAGGCAGTTAAAGGTTCACTCTTCTTGGCTTTAGTTGGCGAAAATTCTGATGGGCATGATTACATCGAGGATGCCAAGTTACATGGCGCAACCGGATTTATGAGTACTCGCGAAGCAATAGGTAACGGTGTAGTTGTCGCAGATGTTCTGATCGCAGTACGTGCCTTAGCCGCATATGTGAGAAAGCAACTACCGAATCTGACAGTAATCGCAATCACCGGTTCAAGCGGTAAGACAACAACTAAAGATTTATTAGCTTCGATACTTTCTAATCGTGCTGAGTGCGTTTGGACTAAAGCTTCGTTTAACAATGAACTCGGTGCACCGATTACTCTCCTTGGCTGCACTCAAGAAACTAAATATTGCATTTTAGAAGTAGGAGCGCGCCACCAAGGAGATATTGCTGCTTTAAGTGAAATGGCGCGACCAGATATTGGTGTTGTCTTGCGTGTTGGTACTGCGCACTTAGGTGAATTTGGAAGTGTGGAGAAAATAGCTCAAACAAAAAGTGAACTCATTCAAGCACTAGCACCGGATGCAATCGCTGTGCTTGGAACATATGATCCATATACAAAAGCGATGAGTGCACACCATTTAGGAAGAGTTATATTTTTTGGTCAGGATTCGCATGATGATGTACGTGCCGCGGATGTAGAAATGCGCGAGGCACGTGCCCACTTTGATCTAGTTACACCAGCAGGTCGAGATGCTGTTGGAATGCGTCTCATTGGTGCTCATCAGATCTCAAATGCACTAGCCGCTGCTGCCGTGTGTACAGCCCTTGAGATTCCTATCGAAATCATTGCAAGTGGTTTATCAACTGCAGATCTTTCAAGCAAGTGGCGTATGCAAATAAACGATGTTGAGGAATTGCTGATAATTAATGATTCTTACAATGCAAATCCTGAGTCAATGAAAGCGGCTTTGGATTCATTAGCATTGTTTGCACAAGAACGCGGTGGAGCATCGTGGGCATTTCTTGGGCAAATGCACGAACTTGGTTCAGAGAGCAACGCACTTCACGCATCTGTTGCTACTCATGCGCACGAACTTGGTATTGATCATCTTGTAAGCATCGGAACACGAGCATTCGCTGAAGGTATTCCAGCACAGAGTTCAACTACCCTTAACTATTGCGAAGACATAAAACAAGCTCTTTCACTTGTCACTCATTGCGCACCTGGGGACGTAATACTCGTGAAAGCTTCACGATCTGAGCGCTTTGAAACGCTTAGCCAAGGAATTGAAGATCTATGGAGAGAGAAACAAGGGGAGGATAAGAAATGAAAGTCATTCTCCTCGCTGGTGCAATTGCACTTCTTTTTTCACTCTTTGGAACACCGCTTCTTATTCGATTTCTGGCCAAGCGTGGGTTCGGTCAAATCATCAGAGATGACGGCCCAACTTCTCACCACACAAAACGTGGTACCCCAACCATGGGCGGAATTGTCATCATTGTTGCAACCGTTGTTGCATACGCAATTGCGCATTTATTCTCTAGGCGTCCACCAACCATTTCAGCCCTTTTGGTAATTGGACTTGTTATTTCCTTAGGCTTGATTGGATTCTTAGATGATTATCTAAAAATTTCACGTAAACAATCACTTGGACTTACAGGCAAGCAAAAACTAATTTCACAAGCAGGTATTGCATCACTCTTTGGCTATCTTGGAATTCAATTTGCTGATCTACAAGGGTTAACGCCAATCTCGCAAAATTTATCAACTGTGCGTGAAACATCGCTCATTCTTGGTCCGATACTGGTTGTTATTTGGGTTGCATTTATGGTTGTGGCAACTAGTAATGGAGTTAATCTCACAGATGGTTTAGATGGTCTGGCAAGCGGAGCATCAGTGATGGCATTCTTGGCATTTTTACTTATTGGGGTTTGGGAATTCGGACAGAGTTGTTCACTCGCTATCTCAAATAATTGTTTTGAAGTTCGAGATCCTTTGGATTTAGCGGTATTAGCCGCTGCATTTGCAGGTTCTTGTACGGGATTTTTATGGTGGAATGCATCACCTGCAAAAATATTTATGGGAGATACCGGTTCGCTAGCGCTAGGTGGCGCCCTTGCTGGACTCGCAGCAACATTGCGCGTGGAGTTACTGCTCATTCCGCTTGGTGGTTTATTTGTAATAATCACGATGTCAGTAATAATTCAAACGTTGTATTTTAAGATTTCTGGTGGCAAACGCGTATTTAAAATGGCTCCCTTGCAACACCACTTTGAATTATTGGGTTGGGGAGAAGTTACAATAGTCATTCGCTTCTGGATTATTGCCGGACTCAGCGTTGCCCTTGGTTTGGGTCTTTTTTATGCTCAATGGGTAAGCGCCTAAGTAGTTTTATATGCCACTTAATTTTTCTAAGAATCGTATTCTCATACTGGGTGGCGGCGTGACCGGAAGCGCACTTGCACATTCATTAACACGCCGCGGCGCGGTTATTGCTATTGCCGATGACAAAAAGATTGAAGATAGTTCATTTCCCACCTGCTCCACTGACGCCATAGAAATTGGCGAGTGGGAGAGTGTCGTTGTTTCACCGGGCTGGAAACCAAGTCACCCATTGATTAAGAAATTTATGGCAGCAAATGTGATGATGACAAATGAGATTGATCTTGCTTGGCAGATCAAGCAGGAGGAAGCTCCACATCAACGTTGGTTTGCACTAACAGGCACTAATGGTAAAACTTCCACCGTTGAAATGGCTGCAGCAGCAATGCGTGCCGGGGGACTTCATGCCACGGCATGTGGAAACGTTGGTGAGACTGTAATTGCTGCCGTAGAAAGTAAAGAAAAATATGAAGTTTTAGTTCTTGAACTCTCCTCATTTCAGATTCATTGGATGAAGAGCGCCCAATTTAATGCAAGCGCAATTCTTAATATTGCTGATGACCACACTGATTGGCATGGAGATTTTGAAGAATATGCACGAACCAAGATTTCACTTCTAGATTCTAGTTCCACAGGAATTCTCAATGCTGATGATGCCGAGGTAGTAAAACGATCGGTTCACTGGAAAGGACGAAAAGTATTCTTCACTCTGGATACACCTGGACCCGGTGAAATTGGGGTTGTTGAAGAGTTATTAGTCGATCGTGCTTTTGTCGCTGACCCTCAAGAAGCTGCAATGATCTGCGAACTCAACGAAATTAAACCAACGGTTCCACACAATGTTTCAAATGCACTAGCTGCGGCTGGGTTGGCAAGAGCCGCTGGCGTAAATCACGAAAGCATTAGAAGCGCTCTTGCAAATTTCACTCCTGGGCGACATCGGATTGAAGAAATTCACAGTGCACAGGGGATTTCATGGATTGATGATTCCAAAGCAACGAATCCGCATGCCGCAAGTGCATCGATTATGTCAGCTCTATCCGTTGTGTGGATTGCGGGAGGTCTTGCCAAAGGTGCACGAATAGATGAACTAGTTAAACGTTGCAATAAGCGGATAAAAGCGGCTGTCCTAATTGGTGAGGATAGAGCGATGATTGCACATGCGCTACGAGAATACGCCCCACACGTTGCAATCATCGAAATCAATACGCCGGCTGATTATCACATTGGTTCTTCCGATAACTCTTTGATGGAAGATGTAGTTCAGGCGGCACGAAGTTTTGCAGTAGAAGGTGACACTGTTTTATTAGCTCCTGCGTGTGCTTCTATGGATCAATTTATAAATTACGCAGATCGTGGTGATCGTTTTGCTCAAGCAGTGAAAAAGGTGTTTACCAGTGAGTGAAACTAAACATAAGTTTTTAGCTAAGCCCTCTAGTTCTTATAAAATATTAATCTGGTCCACACTTGCCCTGAGCATCCTTGGTGCAATCATGGTTTTCTCAGCATCTTCAATTTATTCACTTGAGAATAAGGGAAATTCATTTTCAATAATTGGCCGCCAATTCTTCTTTCTGATTATCGCAATACCACTTGGGTATTTGGCTTCTCGTCAAAAATTAGAGCGCTGGAAGAATCTCGCTCGTTTTGGTTTTGTCATCTCAGCAATTGCTTTAATCTTTGTTGCGATTCCAGGGATTGGAAAAAGTGTTAATGGAAATCAAAACTGGATCAGTCTTGGGTTTATTGACATACAACCGAGTGAAATCGTCAAGGTTTTGATGATTTTATGGGCCGCTCATATGTTGGCCATTCGGGAACATGCTGGTCGTCATAGGACTAATGTTTTGGCGTTGATAACACCAGGATTTGTATTGATTATGGGCTTAATTATGATTGGTAAAGATTTAGGTACTACTGCAGTTTTTGCTGCGATTTTGGCTGGATTACTCTGGGTTGCTGGTGTTTCTGGAAAAATATTTGCAGGAGTGACTGCCGCTGCGTTCTCACTTGTTGCACTTGCTATTGCAACCGCACCGTATCGCGCACAGAGATTTCTTGTTGTATTTAATCCATTTGCACCTGAAGCGTATAAGAATGCAGGTTGGCAGCCTGCCCACAGTTTGTTAGGACTGGCAAGTGGTGGATTTTTCGGTGTTGGACTCGGTGCCAGTAGACAAAAATGGGGAAATCTGGCAGAAGCCCACACGGATTTTATTTTCTCAGTCATTGGTGAAGAGTTAGGTTTATTCGGAACAATTGTTGTTCTTTTACTTTTCAGTGCACTAATTTTTTCAATATTTCGAATTGCTTTACGTGCCAAAGATCCAATGTCGAGATACGCATGTGCCGGCATCGGAACGTGGATTGCATTTCAAACCATTATGAATATTGGTTCTGCCACATCTCTGATTCCAGTTGTGGGTGTTACTTTGCCTTTAATTTCCTATGGAGGCTCTTCGCTCGTGGCAACCTATCTGGCACTCGGATTTGTATTGGGAGCCGCACGTCGCGATCCGGCTGCAATGGCTGATCTGGAAAAGAATCAATGAATACAATAATTTTGGCAGGCGGTGGAACTGCGGGACACGTTGAACCTGCACTTTCTGTTGCACACCAGTGGATGAAAGAGAATCCTCACGATCAATGTATTTTCATTGGCACAGCACATGGACTAGAAACTTCCTTGGTACCTGCGGCAGGATTCACACTTCGGACTATTAATAAAGTTGTACTTGCCCGAAAGTTTTCATTATCAATTCTTTTAATGCCATTTAATTTGTTGCAAGCCGTTTTGCAAGCTCGATCAATTATTAGGGGCTCATCCTTATTAATCGGCTTTGGTGGATATGTCAGTGCAGCTTCGTATTTAGCAGCAAAGTCATGTGGTGTTCCAATTGTTATTCATGAAGCAAATGCGAAACCTGGCATTGCCAATCGTTTAGGAGCACGTTTTACATCCGCCCTTGCTGTGTCAACTCCTGTAGAACATGGAGTTTTTAATCAGGCCCTGGTAACGGGGATGCCGTTAAAGAGTTCAATTACAAAAATCATTACAAATTCTCAGCAAGATTGGAACCTGGTGCGAAGCTCAGCTAAGCGCACACTTGGTTTTGATGATGCGCTCCCGTTGATTTTGATAGTTGGTGGATCGCAAGGTTCACAAGCAATAAATACTGTTATCGCGCAATCACTTCCCGTTTTGCTTGAGAAGAAAATTCAAGTCATGCATTCAGTGGGCAGAAAAAATGCCTTACCAACGGAGCAATCTGGATACCAACCTCATTTATATATTGCAGATATGGCGACCGCTTACCTTGGTGCTGATTTAGTCATCTCGCGTTCAGGTGCGGTTACATGCTCTGAGTTTGAAGCGTTAGGAAAGTTTGCACTCTTTATCCCACTGGCAATCGGCAATGGTGAACAACTTCCAAACGCACAGCACTTGGCTGCTTTAGGCAAGGCTCGCGTTATTTCCCAAAATGAGTTCACATCACCCTGGCTCTTGGCCAATATAGATTCTTTACTTGCTAGTTCTAAAGCTCGTGGTGCGCAGGTTTCCACAGCAAATAGCACGGCCCATGAGAAGATTACGGCTCTCATGCAAAACGTGCTGAGTTCACACTAGGGGAGTAATAAATGTTTTCACTCTCCGAATTGCCTCAGAAGAAACTTCACTTTATTGGCATTGGTGGTGCGGGCATGAGTGGATTGGCGCGGATCGCACTTACCCACGGCGCACACGTGAGTGGCTCAGATGAAAAAGATTCATCCGTACTTGCTGCGCTATCAGCACTAGGTGCAACTGTTTATTCTTCCCATAAGAGTGCGCACGTAGAAGGCGCCGATCTAGTTATCTATTCCAATGCAATTTCACAGAGCAATTCTGAAAGAGCACATGCTGCCGAATTAGGTATTCCTATCTATACACGCGCACAGGCACTGGCATTGCTGATGAGTAAATCAATTAGCATCGCAGTCGCCGGAACTCATGGAAAAACCACCACATCATCGATGCTTACGGTTGCACTACAGGCATGTGGCGTTGATCCTTCATTTGCAATTGGTGGGACCATTAGCGCATCAGGCTCAAATGCACACAGAGGAACGGGCGAGTATTTCGTAGCCGAGGCTGATGAATCTGATGGTTCCTTTACAGAGTACAAACCATTTGGCGCTATTGTCACAAACGTAGAACATGATCACGTCGATTATTTTGCGACCCCTGCGGATGTCACTGCGGCGTTTGATGATTTTGCAGCCACGATTTCATCGGATGGTTTTTTGGTGTACTGCGCCGATGATCCTGGGTCACTTTCCCTCGGAAGTCGCGTCAAAAATATTACTTCCATCTCTTATGGTGAAAATTCCGAGAGTGATTTACATATTGATCAGGTTGAACTTGCAGCTAAAAGCTCTCGAGCGCGAGCACTATGGAACGGTAAATCAATTGGTCATCTAGAACTCAATGTTCCGGGCCGTCACAATATTGATAATGCTGCGGCAGCACTTGCAGTTGGTCTGCATCTAGGTTTGCCGGCAGGTGGTTTACTTGCAGGTTTAGCATCTTTTGCAGGTACTGGTCGACGATTTGAATTAAAAGGAACGGTCCACGGCATAAGAGTCATTGATGATTATGGTCATCACCCAACTGAAATTAGAGTCACACTGGATGCAGCACGACGTTATGCAGGAGATGGCCGTCTCTTAGTTATTTTTCAACCACATAGATATTCGCGCACACAAGCATTCATGGCCGAATTTGCTTCCTCGCTTTCGTTGGCAGACACGGTCATCTTGCTGGAAATTTATGCTGCGAGTGAAAAACCAATTTCAGGAGTGAGCTCAGAAGTAATAGCACAATCAATGCACAATGGAACCTACATTCCAAACTTTGCCGAAGCCACGGATGCAATTATTGAAATGGTTAAACCAGGAGATGTGATCATAACTCTTGGAGCTGGCGACGTTTCCGCACTCGGCCTGATCATTATTGATGGATTAACAAAACGCTTTGCGAACAACTAAATTTCACATGCCTCGCCTTGTCAAAATTTTTATTGCAACTGCCCTTATTGGAGCCTTGGCATACTTGTTGGGCTGGTCATCTGTTTTTACGGTAAAGAGAGTTGAATACAACGGAATTACAGATTTGCTTCAGATTTCAGTGGTAGAAAAAAGAGTAGGAGATTTGACTGGAACGAAACTTGCCCGCATTGAACCCCGCCAAATTGTTAATTCGATTAAAGATATTTCATGGGTTGCAGATGCTGATGTTTCTCGAAATTGGTTGAAGAGTTCAGTGAGCATTTCAGTTCAACCAAGGATTCCAATTGGCAGTTTTGGATCGCGATACATAGATTCAACAGGTGTCATTTTTGACGCCATTGGACTCAAAGTCGACGTGCCGGCAGTAAGTGCACCAAATCCCGCGATTGGGCTGGCAGCTGTAGAGCTCTTTGCATCCCTGCCCCTGGATTTTCGTCAGAACGTAACCTCTTTGACGGCTCGAAGTTCAGGAGATTTCACCATGGAGATTCAAGAAGCAGATCGAAAGCTCATACTTCGATTTGGCAGTGCTGATGAGATAGAACTAAAAATCAAAGTATTCAAAGCACTTGTGGCACTTGAAGAAAATAAAAACATTTCAACAATTGATGTTTCTGCACCCCATGCACCAATTGTTAAGTAATAAATAAATCCAAAATAAATTCGTGGCGGTGTTTGCTTACGGAGTTAATTCGCTTTACTTTCACCTCACGAATAAGAGAGAACACTAAATCTCAACT
>CANHNH010000022.1 GCA_947461995.1 Candidatus Nanopelagicaceae bacterium | reverse complement strand
GTCTATGGGCTGATCTTGGTGCGCTATTAATTGCCATCACAGTAATTCTTGCAGGCATAATCTTCCACGCTTACTGGAAAGAAACCGATGCAACAGCAAAGATGAATGAGCAAATTGCATTTAATAAAGATCTCGCACTTGGTGGAGCAGCACTAATCCTGTTCGCACTTATCGCAAGCGGTGCAATTTCTGGAGCAGAATTTGGTCCACACGTAGGAAACATCAGCATCTTCAATAAGTAAGTCTTAATAACAAAAGCCCTCAGCAGATGCTGGGGGCTTTTGTTTTATATATAACTTTTTACCAATTAACACACTCTAAAATTGCTTCATCTGAAACCTTTGAAAAATCAATTGTTTGAGCATAAGAAAACCAATGATTTTGCTCGATTGAAAATGACTGCGTACGGCGAACCGAAGCAAGAAATTCCTGTACAGAAACCTTCAAATCTTCAAGCCTGTGCCTTGTTCCAGCATTTTTGACTATCTCTTGCACGTCTTCAAAATTATTGCCTTGGAACTTAGACATTAACAAAACACCGAGAGTGACTAGCTCTCCATGGGCAATTGTGCGACCTGTTACTTCTTCGAATGTATAGGCGAAGAAATGTTCGCTTCCTTCCTCAAATCGTGCGTGCTTCATTTCGTGGCAGCGCCATCCAATATCTCTGTGCAACTCCATTAATCTTCGTAATCCATCATCAGTCTGCGCTTTTACTCCAGGTGCACAATCTGCGAGTTCGGCAAGGTATCGATGTGAAATTTGCGGATCTTCTGGTGTCCATCCAAACTCATCTTTTCCTTGTTGATGTGCAAATTGCCAATCAAACCACGCTGTGTGGCATGCGAGTACATCTCCAATTCCGCTTGTCACCATCGATGTCGGCGCTGATCTGAACAATTCAAAATCCACTAAAACTAGATCTGGGATTGCATCACCGTCATAGATAACTCCACCTTGTTCACGCAATGCACTCATGCGTGTGAAGCACGCATCCACAGAAGGAATAGATGGAATTAACGTTAACGGCAGATCTCGGCGCCAATGCACCCATTTAGCTGTATCCATCGCTGATCCGCCACCAAGACCTACTACATGAACTCCTGGAACATCGTGTGCTAAATCATCAAGATATTTTTTTGATAATTCTTTAGCTTCGACAATCAACTTTGGTTGATTACTGACATCGGCTTTAATCAAATCCCAAGGCTCTTTATGAGTGATCAAAATGTATTCACCCAGATTGTTTAAATAATCAGCACAAATATTTGAGCCATATTTAACATTTGAACCGTTGGCCTTAAACATTTATTTCTCCTCTAATTCGCTCAAAACGGTAAGCACGTTGATGTCGTCAATTACTCTGTAGATCTCAAAGAAATTCTTGGATTTCGCTTTCTTCTGACGACTCTTCTTAACAATCATCGCTGAAAAGAAGGAGACATCTGTACTTACATTAGTGAAGAACTTATCTAGAGAAATGCCGGCTGTTTGACCTTTGAGCCACAACTGCCTAGCCATATTTACAAGCATGGTTTCGTGCAGAGACGTTGCGGCAACTAATTCATCAATTTGTAAAGTGACATCTAAAATATGAGTTGGCATGGCAACTTCTCTACCAAAATACCAACGTGCCACAGGCAAGAATGGTTCTATTTTTCCTGGCCTCTCCCCTGGATGTTTATCAAATCCGGAAGTCCACATCGCCTCTGCCATAGATACTGCGACTTTTCTATGATCTTCATTATCTTCATAAAGGTATGAATCAGGATCAAAAGTAATCACTAAATATGGTTTTACATCTCGAATTAAATCTATGTATTTTGATCGTAAAGTTACTTCAGAGAAATCGCCCAATCGGTCTGTATCCAAATTCAAATCGATAACCTTGCTCACGCCAAGAGTTGCCATAGCAGAGTTAAATTCCTGAGTATTTGCCACAATCGATGAACTTTCATCTAAGTTAAAGCTATCCCAACGATCATTCGTTGCCCTGACTACTGTGACTTTCCAGCCAGCTTTTATGAGAGTAGTAATAGCTCCACCGCAAAAAAGCAGCACATCATCGGCATGGGCCACTGAAACGAGTGCAACTCTGTTTTTGGTTTTAGGAACTTTAAGTTTTAAAAGTTTCATAGTCGCTCTATTCACTTAGTAACCCTTAAATCTATGCCAGCTTTGCGAAAATGTTCTCTATAAGTTTTATCTATTCCAGAATCTGTCACCAAGATTGAAATTTCCTTTAATTCACAGACTTTGCCGAAGGCTTTTACTCCGAATTTGGATGAGTCGGCAGCAACAATTGTTCTAGTTGAAGCGTGAAGAGCAGCTCGTTTAATCATGGCATCATCTGAATTCCATTCAGTGAGCCCGTACGTTGGCTCTAAACCAGATGCCGTCATAATCATCTGATCAAAGTGGTAATTCTTTAAAGTTTCTAAGGCAGCAGGTCCAATCAAGGACTCTTCTCCTTTTCGGACAAAACCACCGATGACCATCAATTGAATATTAGGAGCGGCACGTAAAATATCGGCAACTCGAAAACTTAGCGCACAGACAGTTAATTCGCGCTCAACTAATTGCTTGGCAATTGCGACACCTGTTGATCCTCCATCTAAAACGATAGTTTCTCTATCACTTACAAGAGTGGCAACATATTTTGCAATCTCATTTTTAGCTTTCGATGCAATTTCACTTCGGATTGCGAAAGCGGGTTCAAATGATCCACTAACGCCTTTAATGGCATAACCCTTTTCACGTCTAAGCAAACCAAGTCTGGATAAATGTTCGATGTCACGACGAATTGTCATTTCTGAGACTTTAAGAACTTTTGTGAGATCAGAAATTAGAACCCGTGCTTCATCATTGACGATATTCAAGATTTCTTGAAGTCGATCATCGGGTTTCATTTATTTCCTTAAAGTACTTAAAGTAAAGGCGAAGTGATTCTAACCCTTTACCCACGCTTCAATGTCATCTAATTGTTTATCGGAGATTTCTGTCTCTGTTGCAATTGTGTACCACAAGTTTTTTGACTCTTTAGAGTAATCAACCATGTGCTTTAAACCATTGCGTACATCAGTCCACGTGATGTCCATATCTTCAGGCTGATATGCCACGCCCATTTCATCTAACTTACTCTTGATGAATTGAGGGTTATTGTTTTGTAGATAGCTCATGATTACTACGCCAAGAGAAACGATTTGACCATGTAAAAATGGTTTATGAATCAAGTGCTCGAGTGAATAAAAGAGGGTGTGCTCTGAACCTTCAATAGGGCGTGGATTCCAACCAGCATTATTAAATGCTGGACCTCCCCATCGCAAGGCATTCATTAAAGTTTGAACACCGCGATCATTAACAGCATGTATGTCAGCAGTTGCATTAAGAACTGAATCCAAAACTTGCGAAGCCTGGTCGACCCAGAATTGATCGTATGGCCACTTCTTTTCACACTTTCCCATTTTTGTTGCGTATTCCCAATCCCATTTTGCTGTGTAATAACAGACAATGTCGCCGACACCAGATCGATTTATGTACGCAGGCGCACTTTGAATAACATCAAAATCCACGTAAATCATTTCAGGAACTGCATAGCCGACATACTTTAAAATTCCATTGTCACGCACCGCAGATCGATGTCCAAATGGTGCATTTACGGACATAGATGTTGGGCATTGAAACAGCGGCAAATTTTTACGCCATGCAAAGTACTTTGCAACATCGATTGCAACACCGCCACCGATACCAACAATTGCTTTGACCTCTGGGAGTTCTCTCAAAGTTTTTTCTAGATCTTTGACCTCTAATGAATCTACTAAATGCACAAAAGTTTCTTTGCTATCGAAGTGATGGGAAAACTGTGGCCACAGGTCCTTGTTTGAGACAACTAAGAAGGGAGGATTAATGATTTTTGGTAACTCTGCGTACAACTCTCGTCCGTAGGCAACATCAAATAATTGCATTTTTCCCTCTTTCTAGTTGTTTTTACAGTGTGTCTGTTACTTTTGAAGCATAAGCAAAACTGCCGGCTTGAACTCCGGTACGAGCAGCCAGAGCAAAACTTAATGTTTGAAAACTCAATGTGTCACATATTCGCTGATCACTTCCGTTGCGATCAGGAGAAGGAAGCTTTGTTCCAATACCTTTATCGCCAATCCACGTTACTGAAGATCCTGAAGCAATTACATCTGATGCCAATTTAACATTGAGTGCATTGTGAGGTTCAGTCCCATGGTCGAAGAATGTGATGCTTAAATCTGGACCAGCTATTTCTATTGGGCCATGTCTAAAAGATGCTGCTGTAGTTCCTTCAATCGACATCTTTGCGGCCTCTTTTAGAATTAGCCCTGCTGTTTGCGAAGAAGCACCTGCTACTCCCCGGCCAACACATACGTAGTTCTTCTTGTAAGGGAAAAGTTCTTCAGCAGATTCAATATGTGAATCGAGATCTGAAACATATGTTTCAATGGCGTCAACAGTTCGTAGCAATGAAGTACGCACGCTCTCATAACTATTTGTAACTTCTGAAAAGACCAATCTCATAGCTGCAAGAGTATTTAAATATGTTTTCGTACTCACTGTCGCTTCTGGACCAGCCTTTAAGTCAACCAAGTAATTTGAATGCTTTGCGAGATTACTGTTGGGATCATTTGTAATTCCAAGGATTTCAATTTTTGAGAGATCGCATTGCTTTAATACTTGAGTAACTTCGGCGCTCTCACCTGATTGCGAAGTCAGGCATAGCAAGGTCCCTGGTGTGAGCAGTCCTGCGCCGACATCGATGAGCTCAGATGCTGGCATCCACCATGCGGGCAATCCCAAACGTGAAAAGCTTTCCCAGATTTCATAGGATCCAAAGTGGCTACTTCCCATCCCCGCAAAAACAATTCGGCTCCGATTGGAAATACCAAGGTCGCGGCCCAAGGCGTGCATTTCATCGGCTCGAACCATGAATTGCGCGAGTTTTTCTGCCTGCTCGTTCACGTTGAGGCGATATGGCGATGAAACGGACACGTAAACCCCTCCAAAAGAAGTGAAACCAGGGAGATAATTTCTCACAGATTTGATGAAAATACTACCAATTTTTTAACATTGCAAGTAGCATCCTTCTGCCTACGTGAGGAAACCCTCACATCGAAAGGAAAGGATCCGCGGTGCTCAATTCCAAAACTATTCGTCGTTTTGCTGGATTAGCATCAGTTTCATTACTTCTTGCTGCGTGCTCTAGCGGGGGAACTGACACTGAGGCTTCTGGTGAAATCAACGTATTTTTAATTCCAAGTCCATCTTCAACATCTATTCAAAGTTTTATTCCTGACTTTGAAAAAGAGACAGGTATCAAGGTAAATGTTTCTGAAACTCCATACGGAGAAGCACATCAGAAGCAACTACTTTCATACCAACAAAAAGCTGGTGCCTACGATGTGGCTCAATTTGATAACACATACTTGATGCCATTTTGCCAAGCTCAAGCAATGTTGCCACTCGATGGATATTTAGCTGACTCTTCTGAATACGACATCGCTGACTTCGGTCAGAGCCAACAAGATTACGGCAAGTGCAATGGTGAAACGCTAGGTCTCACTCTGAGCACTGAACCAATGATTCAATGGTATCGAACAGATATCTATGAAAAATTAGGACTCAAGCCAGCTACAACATGGGATGAGTACTTCAACAATGCTAAGAAAGTTCAAGCTGACGGTCACGGTGGACAAATAATTGGTTTTGGTCCAAACGTATCGTGGTGGTGGATGACAATGGTGTGGTCATTTGGCGGAAAGCTTTATGACGATGCACTCAATCCAACTGTAAACAGCAAAGAAGCAATTGCAGCAACTGATTTCCTAAAGAAACTGATGACAGTTTCACCTAAGGGAGCAGCAACTGCAAACTCTGATGAAGTAACAAGTAAATTCCTTGGTGAAGATATTGGCGCCATGATCAATTACTCTGGTTACTACGGAAGCGTTCTTGACAAGACCATTAACAAGAATGAAGGCAAAATTGGTACTGCTCCAATGCCTGTCGGAGCTGTTGATATTACGCACTTAGCTGGGTGGAACATTGGTGTTCCAAAGGATGCTAAGAATCCAGATGCGGCATGGAAATTCCTTGAATACGTTCTAGGAAAGACTAATGCGAAGAAGTACCTCGAATCAGGTGCTGCTGCAATTGGACGTAGATCTATTACAACCGATGCCGATCTTCTTGCGAAGTTCCCTTACTTGGCACAACTTGAAATCCCTTCAAGTTCACGCATTGAGCGTTACCCTCAAATCGCTGTATGGCCAGAGTTTGAAGTTGCTGCAATTGATGCAGTAACACAAGTTCTCAACGGCAAGAGTGATTCGACAAAAGCGCTAAATGCTCTTAACGAGAAGTTGAAACCAATTCTCGCAAAAGAACCTAAGTAAGAAATAAATTAATAAACCTATTGGCCTAGTTAGAAAGTTCTTAAATGCCCAAACGCATGAAACTAACTAGGCCAATAGGTCAATTTACTGTTGGAGCTTGGGTGCTCCTGGCTGTCACAGTGCTAATCCCAATTTTTTACGGCATATACATTTCATTTCTTGATATAAAACTCTCTTCTTTTTTACCACCACAATTTGTCGGTTTCGATAATTATGTAGCTGCCTTTAAGGCTCCCGAAACATGGGCAACATTAAAGATCACATTAATAATGATGGTGGTGGGAATGTTGGTTCAAATTCCCCTTGGGATGGCACTGGCACTAGTCCTGCATCGAAATCTAAAAGGTAGCAAAATTTTTAGTTCAATTCTGATCACTCCCATGCTTCTGACCCCCGTGGCAGTTGGTTTAACTTTTAGATTTATGTTTGATACTGATTTAGGAATCATTAACTGGGTTTTAGGATTCGTAGGAGTCGAAAACATTAATTGGCTTGGACAGCAAAGCACGGGAATTTTCGCAATAATTTTGGTCGACTCGTGGCAATCCGTTCCATTTGTCATGTTATTACTCGTGGCAGCCCTGGGATCTATCTCTCCACAACTTTATGAAGCAGCCAGTATCGATGGAGCGACCGCGCGACAAACATTTTTGAAAATTACCTTGCCACTAATCACTCCAACGCTTCTAGTTGTAGTGATGATAAAAATTATGGACTTCCTAAAACTATTTGACACTCTTTTTATGTTAACACGTGGCGGTCCGGGAAATGAAACCACCACATTGGGATTATGGACGTATAAAACTGGATTTGTATTCCTAGAATTTTCTCGGGCTGCGGCATTAGGTGTATTGATCATGATCATTACTGCACCGGTTTACTTCTTGTGGCGACGTTCAACCAAGGAAAACAAATGAAAGTGACCAAAAAAGAGAAATTTTCCTCCTACTTTGTTTTGATCTTTGCTTCATTTCTAGCACTCTTCCCGCTCTTCTGGGCCTTCAGCACATCTATCAAAGACAGAGTAGATACCTACACACTTCCACCAAAGTTTTTTAATTTCACTCCTACTTTGAAAAATTACACATCGCTATTTAGTATCGACGCTTTCCCAAAGATATATTTAAATACCATTTTTGTAACCGCAATGAGCACTCTGATTGTTCTAGTTCTTGGAGCTTTAAGTGCCTACGCAATCGCTCGCCGTCCTAGTTTTAAAGGACGATCATCATTAGAAGCTCTTATGATTGCAGTTCGAGCACTTCCTGGAATTGTATTACTCCTTCCTTTGTATAAATTGAGTTCGTTTTTTGGACTCTACGATTCATTGTGGGCTCTGATACTTATTTATGCTGGCTTTAACTTGCCCTTTGCTATATGGCTTCTCACTTCTTTTTTCAGGCAAATTCCAATAGAACTTGAGGAAGCCGCTCGTGTAGATGGAGCCTCAAACACGCGAATGTTTGTCAAAATTTTGCTTCCTTTAGCGATGCCCGGAATCGTTGCCACTGGTGTTTTCATTGCCTTGCTTTCATGGAATGAATTTTTGATTCCGGTCATCATGGCCGGAGAAAATTCGAAAACGCTTCCAGTTTTCGTAGCAGGCTTCATTTCAAATAGAACTCTTGACTGGGGCCCTATGGCGGCGGCTGCGACAATTTCGCTGGTTCCAATTGTTATTTTTACAATTTTTATTCAAAAGTACTTGGTAGCAGGATTATCAAGTGGCGCAGTGAAAGAATGACACTTCGAGAGAATGGATAAATGAACATGAAGTCACAACTGGCAGCGTTGGGTGGAGGAAAAGTTCGTGCACAAACTTTTCCTGCCTGGCCACATTTCGATGACACGGAACGTGAAGCGGTTAACAGAGTTTTAGATTCTGGCAACTGGTGGGCTAATGCCGGTGTTGAAGTCAAGCAATTTGAAAAAGAGTGGAGTAGCTATACGGGCGCAAAAAGTTCCTTTGCTGTTACCAATGGAACTCATACCCTGGAAGTAATTTTTCTAGCATTGGATATCGGAGACGGCGATGAAGTAATTGTTGCTGATTGGTCTTTTTTGGCAACCATTAGTGCAATATTAACTGTAAACGCCATTCCAAAAATTGTTGATGTGGATCCGCTCACTGGAACCATCGATGTCGCCCAAGCCGAAGCTGCAATCGGACCTAAAACTCGAGCCATTGTCTGTGTTCATGTTGCTGGTTCTATGTCCGACATGGATTCCTTGACGGCATTATGCGAGAAATACAACATCGCACTTATCGAAGATAGTGCCCACGCGCATGGCTCTAGGTGGAATGGCAAGCATGCCGGAACCATAGGAGATGCCGCGTCTTTTTCATTTCAAGCTTCAAAGTTAATGACATCTGGTGAAGGCGGAGTAATAACCACAAAAAGAGAGGATTTAATTCCACTCTTTAAATCGTATATAAATTGTGGACGTGGCGAAGGAATTTGGTATTACAGACATTTACGTCTTGGCGGAAATTACAGATTAAGTGAATGGCAGGGTGCAATTCTGCGTGCGCAATTAGATCGTTTCCCAAAGCAACAAGAAAACCGAGCAAAGAATGCGAATTGGTTAAATTCTGAAATTGCAAAAATTCCAGGATTTAAACCACAAGGTCGTTACGAAGGATGTACAGAACAAGGAAATTATTGCTACGTCGTTGAAGTTGATTCAACACTTTTATCTGGTGCCACTCGAGATCAAATACGACACGCGCTTTTAGCAGAAGGAATCCCTCTGACAACTTCCTATCCTCCATTGCATAAATTAGAGATGTTTAAAGACCCAAGTGGCCTGGCTCCGCGCCTTCGTGGCGAGGTAACTAAAATCCGATACAACGAGCAAAGTTTTCCTGTAACTGATCACTTAGCTGCGAACACCCTCTGGTTTAACACAGCAGTTCTTATGGGTTCACACGAAGATGCCAACTCAGTTCTTCAATCCATTGCTAAGATTTCTGAACTAGCTTCAGAAGTTGCAAAAATTGATGCTCCTTCTTGGTAACTGAACAGATTTGAAGGGTGATGAAGATGCTTCGAGTTGGAATCGTTGGTGGATCTTTTGCGGGTACCTTGCACGCAGAAGGTTGGATCAAAACTGGGCGTGCACAAATAGTCTCAGTTGCATCTCCAACGAAATCAACTCAAGAAAGTTTTCAAAGTAAATTTAACTGCAAAACTTATTCAAGCGCGTCAGAAATGATTGAAAATGAAGAGTTAGATGTAATTTCTCTGACTCTACCAAATGTCTATCACTATGAATTATCTTTACTCGCCATTAGTAAAGGGATTCATGTTGTCTGTGAGAAACCTCTTGCCATGAATCTTGAGCAAGCAGCCGAAATGGTTGCCGCAGCAAGGAAATCTAAGGTTCATTTGTTTTATGCCGAGCAATTGGTTTTTGCTCCGCGCTATCAGAAAATCAAAGAACTGGTTACAGAAAACACTTTTGGACCATTAGTGCACATTAGCCATCGAGAACGTCACGGCGGTCCGCACGCCAAATGGTTCCGAGATCCTGCAATGAGCGGTGGTGGTGTAACAATGGATATGGGAATTCATGGAATTGGTTTAATTCAATGGCTTCTCAAGCCGGCAAAAGTTACACATGTCTATGCTCGAATTTTAAAAATCGATAAATCGAGTCAAGTTGATGATCATTGTTTGATGACTCTTGAATTCGATAATGGAGTACTTGCAACAGTGGATGCCAGTTGGGTTTCACCTGGTGGCGTAGATGATGTTCTAGAAATTCTTGGTAAAGACGGCTATGTTCGTGCAGATCTTGCACGTGGGCAAACTATGGATGTTTATTCACTCAATAATGCAGGTTACTCTGCTGAGAAAGTCGAAGTTAATAAAGGTTGGTTAAAAATTTCACACGAAGAAGCTAGAACGTGGGGTTGGTACGCCGAAATCGAACACTTCACTTCGGTTATTTTAGATGGCACACAATCTGAGATGAGCGGGGAAGAAGGTTTGCAAGCACTTAAAGTTGCTTTAGCCGCCTATGAAAGTGCAAAAACTAATCAGAGAATTGAAGTTAAGTAAATCAGTTACTCTATTGACTGTGCTTAAACCAAAAGTATTAATTGCGCTGTGTGCGGTAACAATCGCATCGGCTCCCCTAGCTCACAGTTCAGAACCCCTATCGCAAGATACTCGTATGAAATTAGTGAAGACTTTTTCGGGAAATCTCAGTCCCAAATCAGTTCTTTCATCAGGTGCTGGTTTAGTCAGTGCACATAACATGATGTACAACCACACTGTCACCATCTATGACTCTAAAACAATGGAACTTGTTTCAACCGTTAAAGATAGTGTGGATCTCAAATCTTTTGGATTTTCAAAATACAGCGGAACCTATCGCGGGGCACCTGTTGAAGGTGCGTTCTCACCAGATGGCAAGTATTTGTACTTCACAAACTATGCGATGTATGGCAAAGGATTTAATAAAGAAGGCCATGACACATGCTCTCCGTCATCAGGATATGACTCCAGTTTTCTCTCTCGCATAAATTTGAGTACTTACACAATTGATGCGGTCTATCCGGTTGGTTCCGTTCCTAAGGTTGTGCAAGTAACGCCAGATAACAAATACATCTTGGTCTCTAACTGGTGCTCGTACACGCTCTCAGTTATTTCTGTTGCTGAACAAAAAGTTATCAAAAGTATAAAAATTGGTCGCTACCCTCGCGGCATCGTCATCACCAAGGACAGTGCATTTGCATTTGTTGCCGAAATGGGCGGCAACAGATTGCACCGCATAAATCTTGCAAACTTTGAACATACTTACATCCCCATCGGATCAAATCCCCGTGCACTTGTGCTCTCACCGGATAATAAAGTTTTATATGCAACCATGAATCTTTCTGGGCAAATCGCTGCGTGGGATTTAGTTGCCAATAAATCATTAGGCAAAGCCAAGATTGGGCAAGCGGCTCGAAGCCTGGATATTTCATCCGATGGCACGGCGCTCTTTGCCACTAACTTCAAAAGCGGAACTGTGTCAAAAGTTCGAACATCAGATTTAAGGGTTTTGCAAACTATCAAGGTGTGCTCGGAACCAATTGGAATTTCATATGACGCCCCAACCGCGCGTACGTGGGTTGCTTGCTACAAGGGTTCGGTCAAAGTTTTCGCTAACCAATAACCGGATGCTCTAATGTTGCGACATGTCTGCGATATTTGAAAACGCCTCCGTACAGCGCGTTCAGGCGCTGATGAAAGAACTCGGCATGAATGGTGAAATCACGACGCTAACCGATAGCGCACGCACAGCGAAAGAAGCAGCTGACGCATTAGGAATCGAAGTTGGCCAAGTTGCATCGTCGATTGTTTTCAAATTAGATGATGAATCTCCTCTGCTTGTTATAACTAGTGGCCGCCACAAAGTTGATACTGAACTTGTGGCAAAGAATTTAGGTCAAAGTAAGTTGCATAGAGTTGATGCCGATTATGTGAAAGAAAAATCTGGATTTTCAATTGGTGGCGTTTCACCGATTGGTTGGATTTCGCAAGCAACAATTGTGATTGATCAAGCTCTGGGTGATTACGACGTGGTTTGGGCAGCAGCCGGTCATCCACACTCAGTATTTCCAACAACATATGCTGAACTCATCACTTCCACTGGTGCGACGCCGATGGTCGTAGGAGAATAACGCGATGATTTTAAGTAATGAAAAATTTGATGGTCCAGCAGGAAGTGATGTCGTTGTTCTCATTCACGGAATGGGATCTGCTGCCACTGCATGGAAACTCATCATTCCTGAACTCACTAAACATCTGACCGTCATCACTCTTGATTTACCAGGACACGGTAAATCCCCAATGTCTATCTCGCAAGCAATGGATCCGCGATCACTTGGTGATGCAGTGTGCGAAACGATGACACATCTTGGCGTAGAAAAATTTCACTTATGCGGCAACTCTCTTGGTGGTTGGGCTGCACTCGAGGCTTCAGCGAAACATAGTGCTCGCGTCTTATCTTTAACTGGTTTGGCACCTGCTGGTTTGTGGCTAGCTCCGTATACAGCGCGTTATCCCGGCACTGCATTGCTACGCGCAATTGCAAAAACAACTCGTCCGCTAACACCTTACATGTTGCGATTTGAATGGGGGAAAAAACTTGGATTCGCAGATGTAAGTCCCCTTTGGCGCGATTTGAGTTATGAAACTTGTCTTGATGCTTCTCTTGCAATGGGCAGTGCGTCAGGTTATTTTCCAGCCTGGGATGGCATGCTCAAAAAACGTTTTGATTCACCAATTCCGCATTCAATTCCAATAACAATTATTTTTGGTGATACCGATAACACGTTGCCAGCATCAAATTGTCAGGAACGTTCAGTTGTTCCATCCCATAGCAAATGGTTTGTTATTGAAAACTGTGGGCATGCACCTATGTGGGATCACCCAACTACTGTTACGCGTCATATTCTCGAAACAACTCAATCTCGCTAATGGTTACTGCGCTTTATTTTTTCACAACCCCAACTCGATCACTTCCCATGGCAATTTGGGCAATGGCCATTGATCGTGGACGTTTGCGCAGATTTAAAGGTGTCAGCTTTGCAAAGATGTTGGGTGCCGGAAAAGGCGAAACATTTACTCCACGGGATGCCGACATTCATCGTTGGGGATTCTTGGTGGTCATAGATGAAGATCAATTGGCTCTCCTTGATCAATCAAGCATTGTTAATAAATGGCGAAAAATCAGTACTAATGAATATCGAATTCTGCTTGATCCAATTTCTTCTCACGGAAAATGGAGCAAGCGCAAACCATTTGAAATAAAGGGAAATATTTCCACCGATGGAAAAATTGCAGCAATCACACGAGCACGCATTAAGGCATCACACACATCTAGATTCTTTGCTTCCGTACCACCCGTAACCGCATCGCTACATGGAAGTGCTGGGCTTCTAACTGCCATCGGAATTGGTGAAGCACCCGTTGGTTTACAGGG
>CANHNH010000021.1 GCA_947461995.1 Candidatus Nanopelagicaceae bacterium | reverse complement strand
CTCAACTCATTTAGATTTTCTGCGTGCAGCTGTATTAAAAAATAAGGCAGATATTGGCATTGCCCACGATGGAGATGCTGACCGTTGTCTTGCAATTGATTCAGAAGGCAATGACATCGATGGAGACTTCATTCTGGCAATATTGGCACAAGGTTTTAAATCTCGCGGAAAACTCAAAAACTCAACTGTTGTAGCCACGGTGATGAGCAATCTTGGTTTTTTGATTGCCATGAAAGATATTGGGATTAATGTAGTTAAAACCGCAGTCGGTGATCGATATGTGCTTGAAAATCTACTTGAAAATAATTACACGCTTGGTGGCGAACAATCAGGTCACATTATTATGCGCGAATTCGCTGGCACCGGAGACGGGCTACTAACCGCACTTCAGCTTATTGCAGAGATGGCACGTTCAAAGAAGTCGCTAAAAGATTTAGCAAAAATCATGCAGCGCTTTCCGCAGGTGTTAATAAATGTATCCGGAGTTGCAAAAGAAAAACTTGATTCATCAACTGTAATAAATGCCGCAGTTGCGAAATTTGAAGCAGAACTTGGTGATGCAGGACGAATACTTCTGCGCGCATCTGGAACGGAACCTCTTGTTCGAGTCATGGTAGAAGCTCAAAGTGATAGCATCGCCAAAGAAATTGCAGAAAAACTTGCCAAGGTTGTTGAAGAAGAATTGAGGTAGGCACGTGTGCGGAATTGTGGGTTACACAGGGCCGCAATCTGCAATCACGCCCTTAATCGAAGGATTACGTCGCCTTGAATATCGCGGCTATGACTCTGCCGGAATTGCGCTCGGCACTCCTGACAAATTATTTATTGAAAAGCGTGCAGGCAAGTTATCTAATTTAGAACAATCGCTTTCATCTATTCCAACTGCTCATTCTGGAATCGGTCATACTCGTTGGGCAACCCATGGTGGACCAACAGATCGCAACGCACACCCTCATGTTGATAACGATGGAAAATTAGCTGTTATTCATAATGGAATCATTGAAAATTACGCAGAGTTGAAAGCTGAACTTGAAAGCAAAGGTCATACGTTTTCATCTGACACAGATACTGAATCTGTTGCACATTTGCTCAGTGATTTGAGAAAAAAACATGGCGGCGATTTGTCAGTGGCTATGAGAGAAGCTGTTAAGTCCTTACGCGGATCTTTTACTCTCGTAGCAATTCACGCCGATACCCCCGACGTCATTGTTGGAGTTAGACGTAATTCACCTTTAGTCGTTGGCATAGGAAAAAACGAAAACTTTATGGCATCCGATGTCGCAGCTTTTATTGATTACACAAAACGCGCTATTGAATTAGGGCAAGATCAAGTTGTCACTCTGACACCAAGTGCGGTTTCAATAACAGATTTAGATGGGAAAAGTGTTAATCCAAAAGAGTATGAAATTACATGGGATGCAAGTGCTGCACAAAAGGGTGGCTTTGCACACTTCATGCTCAAAGAAATCTTTGAACAACCTAAAGCGGTAGCCGATACTTTGATGGCTCGTTTGAGTGATAACAAGCAGATATTGCTCGATGAAATTCATTTAACTCCTGCAGAAATTAAATCTCTCGAAAAAATTGTTGTGATTGCATGCGGTACTGCTTACCACGCAGGAATGATTGCAAAGTATGCAATTGAAAAGTGGGCCAAAATTTCGGTTGAAGTCGAGATTGCAAGTGAGTATCGCTACAGAGATCCGATAATCAATGCGAACACTCTGGTCATCGCTATTTCACAATCTGGTGAAACCATGGACACATTGATGGCACTGCGACATGCAAAAGCTGCCGGTGCTCGTGTGTTGGCAATTTGTAATACAAACAGCTCAACTATTCCACGTGAATCAGATGCAGTTATTTATACTCACGCGGGACCAGAAATCGCAGTTGCTTCAACCAAAGCGCTGCTCACACAAATCGTCGCTGTTTATCTCATTGGTTTGCATTTAGCTCAAGTTCGATCTGAGCTGACAGATAATCAAGTTGCTGATTTATATAACGAAATGCTTGAACTTCCAGGAAAAATCGAACAAATTCTTGAGACAGTAGAACCGCTGCGAGAGCTAACCCGCAAATTTGCTGATGCAAACACAATTCTGTTTTTAGGAAGAAACATCGGGTACCCAGTTGCACTAGAAGGTGCCCTGAAGTTAAAAGAGTTGGCTTATATCCACGCAGAAGGTTTTGCAGGCGGCGAACTCAAGCATGGTCCCATTGCACTCATTGACGCACAATCTGCAACACCAGTTATTGCTATTTTGCCTGCTGGTCACGAGCATTCCTTGGATGAAAAAATGGCGAGCAATATCCAAGAAGTTAAAGCACGTGGCGCACGAGTTATCGTCATTGCTGAAGAAGGTGCCAACGTTGTCGGAGCCGAATATGTCATTCGTGTTCCTGTGACGAATCCACTATTTCAACCAATTCTTGCAACAGTGCCATTACAAGTCTTTGCCTATGAAATCGCAGTCGCCCGTGGAAGCGATGTAGATCAGCCACGCAATTTGGCTAAATCTGTAACGGTGGAATAAGTGCCTTCAATACGCAGAAAACAAATGTTTCGTGCGGTTAAATGGTCCACACTATTTTTCCTAGGATTTATCGTTGTTACCCAGCAGGTCATAACAAATGGGCCACTCATTGCACTCGACGCGAAAATTGCAAACGCAGACAGAGTTGATTTTCCAACGTGGATCGATTTTGTTTTCATGCGAATCGATAATTTGGGATTACGCGGGCTTACTGCAACTGCCTTAATGATTGCGGCTATTTACATCGCACGACGTTTTAAAACGTGGAGACCACTGAACTTGGCAATGCTTTCACTGATTGCTCTTAATCTAACTGTTGGATTGGCTAAATTATTAATTGGTCGCACTAAACCACAACTTAATGTGGATCTTATTTATGCAGGTGGACTTTCCTACCCAAGTGGACACGCATCAAATGCGCTTCTTACATGGGGCGTCTTGGCTTATTTAATTTATCGGTACGCCCATGTAGATCGTTACCGCGGACGTCTGGCAAGTGCCGGGGTAGTACTAGTTTCACTGAGCGTATGCGTAATTTCACTCTTTAGAAATACTCATTGGCTCTCGGACTTAGTCGGTGGTTTATTTATTGGCGCAGCCTTACTGGTTATGGTCATTGCAGTTGATCGTTTTGTTGCATCCAATAGCCAACTCTCGTAGTTCTTATTAGTATTGCCAAATGATTGAGGGCATAGGAATCGATGTAGTAAATATCGATCGTTTTAGGCAATCCCTCGAACGAACACCTGGCTTAAGAGAAAAACTATTTACAGAATCCGAACGGACAAAAACGCTCCAATCACTCGCCGCTCGTTTTGCAGCCAAAGAAGCGCTGGCAAAGGCGCTCAGCGTAGGACACGGATTGCAATGGCACGAAGCTGAAGTGATAAATCTAGAAAATGGAAAACCAGAATTTCTATTCCGCGGCGAGATTGCAGAATTAATTAGTGGCTCACGCGTGCATCTTTCACTCTCCCATGATGGTGGAATCGCTTCGGCAATAGTGGTTATCGAGGAAAAACTATGAGCGATCGCGCAGAGTTTCTTGTAGATCTAAGTGCATTAACTACAAATGTTTCACGGTTAAAAAAAGAGTGCGCAGTAGAAGTTTTAGCAGTTGTCAAAGCAGATGCTTATGGGCACGGGCTCATTCGTGTTGCACAAGCTGCACTCAAATCTGGTGCAACATGGCTGGGAGTGGCGCTACTAGAAGAAGCAATTACTCTTCGAGAAAACGGAGTTGACGCACCAATTCTGGCGTGGCTTGTATCGCCTGGTTCAGATTTTGATTCTGCAATTTCGCACAATATTGATCTTGGAGTTTCAAGTCTTAAAGGTTTGCAAGAGATTAGTGAATCAGCAAAGAGAGTTGGAAAGAAAGCTCGAATTCACATTGAAGTCGATACAGGAATGACTCGTGGTGGATTCTTGGATGAATGGAACCAGTTACTGAGAGAAGATTTCGCAGAATTTGATGTTGTTGGAATTTTTTCACACTTTGCTCGTGCAGATGAACCAGGTGAAAAACAGAATATCGAGCAGCTTGAAAGATTCAAGCAGATGGTTAAAGAGTTACAGAGTATTGGAATTGATCCGGCAATTAAACACTTAGCTAATTCGGCCGCAACGATTAAGGATAAAGACTCTTTTTTCACGATGGTTCGCGTAGGAATCGCAATGTATGGATTGTCTCCAGATGTTGCACACCTTGGAACGAGCAAAGATTTGGGCTTGCGTCCAATCGGACAACTACGAGCAAAACTTCATCTTGTAAAAATCGTTCCGGCACACTCACCTGTTGGTTATGGCGCAAGCGCAATGACACAATCAGATACAAAACTCGGTGTAGTTGCTATGGGATACGCCGATGGAATTCCTCGTATTGCACAAGGCGCAGGAGTATTTGTTAAAGGAAAGAAAGCTCCAATTATTGGTCGAGTTTCTATGGATCAATTTGTCGTGGATCTCGGTTCGGATAGCACTGCACAAACAGGCGATTGGGTAATTGTTTTTGGTGATGGTTCGCATGGTGAATACACCGCAGATGATTGGGGTCGCGCAAGTTCGAGCATAAATTATGAGATTGTCACCCGAATCGGCCCACGTGTGCCTAGAATCTACCAATCTCATGAGTACTAATTCGCACATGTTAAGTATTAAAGACCTCTCGGTTTCCTTCGGAGGTCTTAAAGCCCTTAACAAAGTTTGCCTGGAATTAAACAAGAATGAAGTAATCGGATTGATCGGTCCAAACGGTGCCGGTAAGACAACACTTTTTAATGCACTTTCAGGTCTTGTAGAAGTAGATAGTGGCGCGTTAGAAATTCAAGGAATGCAACAACGCTGGCCAAAGCCTCACGACCTAATCTCGTTAGGTATTTCTCGCACATTACAAGGCGTTGGATTGTTTCCCGAATTAAGTGTTGTAGAAAATGTGATGATTGGTGGTTCTAACTTTGCTCGCAGCGGATTAATCTCTGCTGCGCTGGGGCTCAGTTCTAAAGATGAATCAAAATTAAAAGCACGCGCTATGACTGCGCTGGAACGTGTGTATGCAACGGGCTTAGCAGATCGCCGTGCAGACACTCTCGATTATCCAGTGACCAAAAGAGTTGCTATCGCGCGCGCACTCATTAGCGAACCTCAGATTTTGCTCTTGGATGAACCTGCCGGTGGTTTAGGTTCGCAAGATATTGAATGGATGAACTCACTTATTCATAATCTGTCATCGCAATGTTCAGTTGTTTTAGTTGAACACCATATGGATGTTGTTATGTCTGTGTGTGATCGTCTCTATGTTTTAAACTTTGGAGAAGTAATCGCATCAGGCGATGTTGAATCTGTTAGACGAAATCCAGAAGTAGTTGCAGCCTATCTCGGAGCACACGCATGAGCCTTGTCGTAGAAAATCTCATAATTGATCACGGCGCGATTCGTGCAATTAACGCGGTCTCATTTAGTGTTCCAACAGGTAAATTAACAGCGGTTATTGGTGCAAATGGTGCAGGAAAAACAACTTTGCTTCGCGGCTTATCTGGATTAAAAGAGATTAAATCTGGAAAAGCAACGTGGAATGGTGATTCCATTGTTGGTAAAAAAGCTGAAAACTTAGCACGCGCCGGAATCATGCATGTATCAGATGGAAAATCTGTCATTGCCGAACTCACTGTTAAAGAAAACTTGGCGCTCACAGGACTTTGGCGTAAAGACAAAAAAGATGTTGCTGCGGCAACTGAAGAAGTGGTTTCACTCTTTCCTATTTTGGGTGAACGCATGTCGCAATCGGGTGGATCACTTTCAGGCGGTGAACGTCAGATGTTGGCAATCGGGCGGGCTCTCGTTGCCCGTCCGAAATTACTTTTATTAGATGAACCTTCTCTTGGGCTTGCGCCTCTCATTATTGATCAAATATTTAACACAATTAAAAAATTTGTAACCACCATGAATCTCACTGTTGTACTTGTTGAACAAAATGCAATGGGAGCACTTGCCATTGCCGATGAAGGAGTAGTTCTGAATTTAGGAAGAGTCGTTGCTGTTGATTCTGCAGAGAATTTACTTAAAGATCCAGCAGTTCGCGCTGCATATTTGGGGTACTAAATGATAAAACTCATCACAACAATTCTTACGGCTCTTACAACGGGTGCAATTTATGCGTTGATGTCTACGGCCCTGGTTCTTGTCTGGCGATCAACTCGAATCATTAACTTTGCACAAGCTGGTCAGGCAGTTCTTTCTACGTATGTCGGATATGAAATCACTGTGCGCAGCGGATCATTTTGGGTGGGTGTACTGGCAGCCATGATTTTCGGCGCATTACTTGGAGCCGTCATCGACAGATTCTTTATGCGTCCTATTTTTAAGCGAATCAAAAGTGGACCAATTCTGATGATTGCACCAGTTGTTGCAACCTTAGGTTTGCTCGGAATCATTCAATCTATTATTGGCTTTAAGTGGGGATTGACTTATCAATCACTAGCCGCTCCTGTTTCTACAGATGGTTACAACTTATTTAATCGAGTTATTGCATTTAGTCCTTTTAATCTCTTGGTAGTTGTGTTTGCCACAGTAAGTATGCTGCTTTTAACTCTGCTCTTTCAAAAAACAAATATCGGTCTTGCACTACGAGCATCGGCTCACTCACCTGAGATCGCCAGATTATCTGGAATTAAAGTTGATCTCACCAGAACTCTTGGTTGGGCGTTAGCAGGTGCCGCCGGAGGATTAGCAGGAATGTTGTACATACCATCCTCATACCTCTATCCAAATGCGATGGATGTACTTCTTGTATTTGGTTTCGTTGCCGCAGTAATCGGTGGGCTTGAGAGTTTGTTTGGTGCCGTAGCCGGAGCGATGATTCTGGGATTCGCAATTAGTTTTTCAACGAGTTATATAAGTGAAAAACTTTTTTTCCCAATGGCGTTCATCTTGCTCATCGTTGTTTTGCTCATTAAACCTGCTGGAATTTTTTCAAGCAAGAAGAGTCGGAGAGATTGATGTTGACATTGACTCCTTCCAAGAAGCGCACCCTTTTCTTTGTGGCAATGGGTTGGGCTTTGTTGTTAATTGGCGATCGCATAGGTGAATTGCGGCAGTATCAAGGTTCTTTCGTTGCGATGTATGCCTTGGCAATTGGTTCAATAATTTTACTGACCGGTTATTCTGGACAGCTCTCTTTGGGTCACAGTGCATTGATGGCAGTGGGTGCATACGCTGGCGCTCTTTCAATTAATAATTTGCATTTACATCCGGTTATTGCACTTGTCATAGCAACTTTTGTCGCGGGATTATTTGGGCTACTACTTGGATTTGGTGTTGCGCGATTATCGGGTCCTTATTTAGCTGGCACAACACTTGCACTCGCTGTTTCATTACCAACACTGGCTAATCAATTCCCAATTCTCGGTGGTGAACAAGGTGTGGTATTTGATGTTGGGTTACCACCTGCACGTTTCGGTGAAAACTTTTCCCAGTACAAGTGGTTCTTTTGGATCTCTTGCCTTGCGGTTTTAGTTATGCTTTGGCTGATTTCTAATGTGGTTTCCTCGCGATATGGGCGCACTTTTCGTGCCATTCGCGACAACGAAACAGCGGCAGCACTCTCGGGCCTCAATACTGGGCGCCTGAAGGTCCTGGCCTTTTCCATCAGTTCAGGCATGGCCGGATTGGCTGGAGGCCTGCTCGTCATGCTCATTAGCGGGGTTTCACCCAGCGCTTTCCCCTTAAGTCTTTCATTTTCCTTGCTGACAGGCGCTGTAGTTACTGGCGTATATAGCCTCAAAGGTGTGATGCTAGGGGGGTTGGTTTTGGTGGCAATCCCTGAAATCGCCGATTCACTCGTTACCCGAATCGGAGGATCTGAAGGATTCACTGCAACCTTGCCTGGTTTCTTGGTGAGCGCACTGCTGATCTTGGCAGTGATATTTGCACCTAATGGACCAGGAAAGCTCTTACATAGTTTTAAAAAGCACGGTTAAGTAAGAACCCTCAGAAAGCACACGGAAGGAAATACATGATCAGAAATACTCGCATGAAACGTTTCTCTGTCGTTTCAGCGGTAGTCGCACTCGGAGCAATGGTATTTACCGCTCTTCCTGCACAAGCTGCCGAACCAGGTCTGACATCAAAAGAGATAAAGCTAGGAATTTCAACCCCACTCACAGGAACAGCTGCCCTTTCATACGGCAAAGTTCCGGGAGCGATGAAAGCTTATTTTGATTTTATCAATGCAAATGGCGGAGTGTACGGTCGCAAGATCAAACTTGTAGTTCGCGACGATAAGTACCTTCCAACATTGGCGGCTACTCAGACAACTAACCTCGTTCTTAAAGATGGTGTTTTCGCCCTCGTTGCAGCTCTCGGAACTGCAACACACTCAAAGGCGTATGCAGCAGCATCACTTGCGACAAAGAAGGTTCCTGATCTATTTGTAAATACAGGTTTTAGTGGTTTTGGTAATCGCACCAAGTACCCAACAACATTTACAGTTCTTCCAAGCTACGCGATGGAAGCAAAAATTATTTCAAAGTTCGTCAAGGATAAGTTCCCTGGTCAAGCTGTTGCACTCGTTGCCCAAGATGATGAATTTGGTGTTGACGGAGTCAATGGTTTTGCTGCAGGTTCACTTTCTATAGCTTCAAAGACTTTATACCCACAGGGTTATATGAATGATGCTCGTGCGAAGGCTCTTGTAACGGGACTCAGTGCAATTCCTGGCAAGCCAGTTGTAATCCTATTTGGAACAACAGATGTGACAGCACTTATTTTTAAAGCTGCTGAATCACTGAGCTTGACTAGCAAGTTCACTTGGATTGCCGGTTCTGTTGGTGGAGACTCCAACACACTTCTAGCACTCGGTGTAAAGCCAACAACAATTGATGGCGTTGTAGCCGCTAGCTTCTTCCCAGATGCTAAAAACACAACAGATCAATATGTTAAGGAATTTACAAAGATCAATGCCAAGTACAACCCTGGTGTCTCATTCGACAACATCGTTCTACAGGGCATGAACTCAGCGATGCTTACAGTGCAATCACTTCGTGCAGCAGGTAAGAATCTGACACGTGCTGGACTAATTAAGGCAATCGAAGATAAGGGATCAACATTTGCTAGCGCAGCTCTTGTTCCACTTAATTACTCAGCAACTAGCCACATCGGCTATAACGGTTACTGGATGGGTCAACTCAACGCAAAGGGTGAATTGAAGCCTTACGGTGGAACTCTCTCAATTGTGACAACCGACTCAACTACTGGACCGATTACACCGTCAACATTTAAGCGTCCTTCAATGCCTAAGAATGGGATACCAACAAACTCATGAAAAATATAAAATCACATAAGGCACTTGCAGCCTTAGTTGTTACAGCACTTGTAACAACTATGGCAGTTGCAATTCCAAGCGCTGCTAACGCAGCAGCAGCAACAACCTGTACAAAGGCATCCTTTAAATCATCAGGTAAGAGCGTTTCTTATCAAAAATGTACGGGAACAGATTGGCAAGGTGCGAAGTACGAAATTCGCATGCCATCTAAGTTCAACGGCATGATGTATTTGTACAATCACGGATTCCGTGGAAACCACAACTTGCCAGCGATTCCAGTAATTAGTCCAACTGGTTACATGGTCAACATGGCACCAGAAGTTGTACCAGGTCGTACAGCGGCGGATCAAGAAACTATCGCTCGTGCACTTCTTAAGCAGGGCTATGCAGTTGCAGGCACTGGTGCACCAACACAAGGGTGGTCTGTTCCAGAAGCAGTCAATGCCAACCTAGAACTTATTGTTGAAGCTCGCTCACAATTTCCAAATATCAACAAGATTGTTTCGTGGGGACATTCACTAGGTGGTGCTATTTCTGAATCACTATCTGAGCAGTATGACGTTATCGATGCAACTGCAAATCTGAGTATTGCGGGATCAGCAGATTCTCAATTCACATATGCCAATGACTTCTTGTGGATGTTCAAAACGCTCTTTGATCCAACGATTAAGGGCAATGGATATACCCCAGGAAAAGCTGGGTATATGGAGTACTTGGGCGATGTCACAAAAGTCTTAACCGCTTTTGGAGCAATTCAAGCTGCCATCGCAGCAGATCCACTTGCACCTGCGTGGCCAGCGACTTCTACGGTTCCTGCTGCGATGAAAGCAATTCCTGTTCGTAGCGCAGTGCTATTACTTGGTTTGCTCTCTGGTGTACCAGTGCAATCAAATACATATGACGCATCATCAGGTCCTGCGGGTCCGCTTGAAACATCATATGGATTAGTAATCAACCCAGCACTTGGTGTCTTTGAAAATGGATTCACCGCTGCTGCACTCGCACTCGTTGGAAATTATGATGCTGAGGTCAAATGCGGCGGAGTAATTTTCGATAACTCTTCTACAGATTACGCCGCACGACTAGGCGATAATGGCGATGTATATGCTGCTGGTCTTAGTGGCAAAACATCTATAGCTGGAATGTTGGCTTACTTAAGTAAGTACAACCCAGCGGCGCCTCGCGTAACGGGCACACCTGCAGCACTTAATTGCATTAAGAATGATCAAGCAAATTACACAGGTGCAGTAAATATTCCTACAATTACAATTTCACAGACTGCTGATCAAGTGACTCCAGCTGGATTCACTCAGAAGTTTAAAGAGTTGTACGAAGCAAATGTTGAAGCTGGTACTGCTAAAGCAGGCCAACTTCTTAATATTTGGAATAAGCCACCTGATACATACACGAAGTTTGATAAGGCAGGTAGAGGAATAACACCATCACCTGAAACAACTGGCACAAGCCACCTTGTTTATTCAAACGCTGATCTTCTTATCATTGCAAAAATGCTTGCAACAGCAGGCAAGACTGGCAAGTTGCCTTCAGTGGCAAGTGCTAAGTCAGCATTTAAGAAGAACCCAAATATGTTTATCGATCCAGACTTCAAGCCAGAATTGATGTTTGCTGATCGCTAAGCACTAACCGTTTAGAAGCAAAGGGCTCCAGTTAACCTGGGGCCCTTTGCTTTTGACGCTAAACTTTCGGTAATTATGAAGACAGTTGTAAGTGCCGCAGAGATGCACGAACTCGGTGCAAGAATTGGATCGGCGTTAAAGCCCGGAGATTTAATCTTGCTCAATGGCGCTCTGGGCGCAGGTAAAACCGTTTTAGTGCAAGGCATTGCACAAGCACTCGGAATTTCTGGCGTAACTTCACCAACCTTTGTTATCTCTAAAGTTTATGAAGCGCCAATACCGCTGATACATGTAGATGTTTATCGCTTATTAGAAACAAATAAAGCAGCACTATTTTTAGATGACCTCGATTTAGACTCTGATCGAGAAAATGCTGTCACAGTTATCGAATGGGGTGGCACTGAATCTGCACGCCTTTCAGATCAACGCTTAGAAATTACAATTGATATCGACCAAGAAGTCAGAAAAGTTACTTTTAATTGCGTAGGCACACGTTGGGCAGGTTTTTCATTATGAGTATCACCCTGGCCATCGATACATCGACCTCTCGCACATCGGTTGCCTTGATTTCAAATAAATCGGTGCTTTGGTCTGAGTACGAAGATGGTGTAACGGCGCATGCCGAAGCAGTTCCGCGTTTGGTTCAAAAAGCTCTAGTAATTAATGATGAAATCTCTCAAGTAATAGTTGGAATGGGGCCAGGACCATATACAGGATTGAGAGCAGGAATTTCTTTTGCACAAGCATTTGCGTGGGCTCGAAATATAGAACTTCGTGGTGTGTGCTCACTTGATGCGATTGCATGCACGGCAGCTGAGTACATCGCAGCAACAGATGCACGACGTAAAGAAATTTATTGGGCACATTACAAAGATGGCATGAGAGTTGATGGACCGCACGTAAATGTACCGACTGAAGTTCGGGGCGAATTATTTGTTGGAGAAGGCGCACATAAATACGGTTTGTGTTCTACGTCAACGTATCCAGATGTATCTATATTTCATTTGCTCTCAGCAGTTGATCAACCAATGTATTTACGGCGCCCTGACGCAGTGCCAACTTCGGAGCGATAATGGACATTACATATCGTGAAGCTATGCCACTTGATCTTCCAGTATTGGTCTCAATGGAGCGCACGCTATTTGCAGATGCACCTTGGTCGATGGGCCAATTCAAAGAAGAGTTTGCCGGGATTCCTAAGACTCGTTATTTTTTAGTTGCCCTGGATTCAGATAAGCAGATTGTGGGATATGCAGGCGTCATGGTTGTTGCATCTGGTGTCGACGCAGATGTCTTAACAGTTGCCGTACTTCCAGAAGCGCGCAGACGTGGCATCGCTCGTCACTTTATGGACTCACTTGAAAAATGGTCACTGATGCGCGTAGCACCATCGATGATGCTCGAAGTTGGTGTCACTAATTCATCAGCCATAGCACTCTATGAATCATTGGGTTATTTAATAATTAATACCCGTAAGAATTACTACGGACCTGGGCTCGATGCTCACGTTATGCGAAAAGAGCTGACATGAGCCAACCACTGATCTTGGGAATCGAAACATCGTGCGATGAAACCGCCATCGGAATTGTTAAAGGTCGTGTGTTATTAGCAAATGAAATTGCATCAAGTGTGCAAGAACATGCACGCTTTGGCGGGGTTGTTCCAGAAATCGCAAGCAGAGCGCACTTAGAAGCGATGATTCCATCTCTTAATCGCGCACTTAAAGCCGCGAAAGTTTCCCTCAGTGATATCGATGCAATTGCTGTGACCGCAGGTCCGGGACTTGTGGGTGCATTATTAGTAGGAACATCAACGGCTGCCGCAATTGCACTGGCACTTGATAAACCGCTCTATGGTGTTAATCATTTGGCTGCTCATATCAGTGTTGATTACCTAACTCACGACAAAGCTATTGAGCCAACAATTGCGTTACTTGTCAGTGGTGGACACTCATCTATTTTGCAGATCAACGACATCACATCATCAATTACTTCATTAGGTTCGACAATGGATGATGCTGCAGGTGAAGCATTCGACAAGATTGCACGAGTCATGGGACTCGGTTTCCCTGGTGGACCAGCGATAGACCTAGAATCAAAAAATGGAGACAGCAGTGCAATTAATTTTCCGCGAGGATTAACACAAGCCGAAGATTGGCGCACTCGCCCATATGATTTTTCATTCTCTGGCCTTAAGACAGCAGTTGCACGTTATTTGGAATCAACACCGCACTATAAAAAGGGCGACGTCGCCGCTTCATTTCAAGAAGCAATCGTTGACGTGCTTTTACAAAAATCAGTTGCAGCATGTGCTGCAACTGGAATCCAATCCTTGGTCATCGCAGGAGGAGTTGCTGCAAATTCGCGATTACGAGAATTAGCCGAACAGAGATGTCAGGACGCTGGGGTGCAGTTGCGAATCCCATCACCATTGCTCTGCACAGATAACGGAGCCATGGTTGCAGCCTTAGGATCTCTCATGAGTAGCGCTGGGCGCCCCCATTCAGCCATTGATCTGAGCGCTTCTTCTAACCTTTCTGTCACAACTGTGAGCGTGTAATCCCTAATTTGCGCATGGGGAATGGCCACGCGTACTCTTGGCGTTAGCACTCAAGGGTCGAGTCTGCTAATTGCGGCCCCAGGCCCACACATCGAAAATATGAAGGAGTTATACCCATGGCTGTAGCCATTAAGCCGCTTGAAGATCGCATTGTCGTAAAGGCCAACGAGGCCGAAACAACTACTGCATCAGGTCTTGTTATTCCAGATACAGCAAAAGAAAAGCCACAAGAAGGCACAGTAATTGCTGTCGGACCAGGTCGCTTTGATGATGGCGTTCGCGTTCCTATGGATGTCAAAGTTGGAGACGTTGTTCTGTATAGCAAGTACGGCGGAACAGAAGTTAAGTACAACAATGAAGAGTATTTAGTTCTATCTGCACGTGACATT
>CANHNH010000020.1 GCA_947461995.1 Candidatus Nanopelagicaceae bacterium | reverse complement strand
TGACATTGTGGGCACGCCGCTAGTGCTGCCGCAGTTGTTTTCCACTGACTACGACGAGAACGAGTCTTTGAGCGAGACATCTTTCGCTTTGGTACTGGCACGGTGGCGTCCTTAATCTCTTCTTAAATCTCATCTGAGATACCGCGCTCGCATGGAGTGCGGATATGTGGGCAAGTATCCCCTAAAAGTACGAATTCTTAAAATCGGGGATAACTGACCTATTTATCCAGTCCATCACTGAGAGATCCAAGGGCTGCCCATCGTGGATCGCTCTGTTCGTGAGCATGTCCCTCGGGTAGGTTTTCCCACTTCTCGCCGCATTGTTGGCATAAACCTAAGCACTGCTCTGAACACAGTGGGTTGATGGGAAGTGCCAAAACTATCGCATCACGCAGTGGGATTTCTAAATCAATGTAATCACCTTGCATGAGTAACTCATCATCAACATCCAAATCATCAATTGCCTCTTGACTTGGTCGGCGCTTCTTTGAGCCCTTCGAACCTTTTTCATGATGAACTTCGTAGCGAAATAACTCTTGAAAACTTCTATCAATATCAATGGCGATGGGATCAAGACAACGGATGCACTCTCCCATAGCGGTGGCAAAAACATCTGCCGTTGCTAAAACTCCTTCAGTGACAGATTCCAATTTAAGATCAACTTCAATAACTTCACCTTCAGGAACACTGATTAGCTCCACGCCGAATGGTTCTGTTAAGTCAAAATCGATTGAATACTCTTTCATTTCACCTGCACGACGGGGTAATTCGTGAGTGTTCACCCGAAAGGGAGAAGGATCGCGTGTCATGCTCGTTAAAACTTTACTTATCGTCAGCTAGTTGAGATAAAACATCCTTATCGCCTGCACCGGCAAGTCTCTCGCGACCACGCGACACAGCATCAGATGTTTTGTTAAGAATTACTTCCAACGTTGCAAGTCGTGAGTCAATATATTTTTCAACTTCTTCGCGCTCTGCATCGGCTTCAAGGTGAGCATCATCCAAAATATGTTGTGCTTCTTCACGTGCTGCCGAAACAATGGCAGTTTGTTCGATCATTCTCGAAACTTCTTCACGAGCACTAGCGATTAGCGCTTCAGCACTAGTGCGACCTTCTTCAATGAGTGCATCTCGTGAAGAGATTATTTTTCGAGCTGCTTCTAAATCATTTGGAAGAGCGGCGCGGGCGCCATCAAGAATTTCAAGCATTTCGCCACGATGGAGAACACATGATGCTGATAACGGAACGCCACGTGCTTCTTCAACCATAGCAATGGCCGTTGTTAACTTCTCAATCGAATCCATGGATCACTTCCCTGCTACTCGACGTTTTAGTGCTTCGTTAACACTTGGCGGAACCATAGTGGAAACATCGCCACCGTAATGAGCTAATTCTTTCACAAGCGAGGATGATAAAAAGGAGTGAATGGGTGAAGTTGCCATAAACATAGTTTCAACACCAGAACCTTGAAGATTTACCTGCGCCATCTGTAATTCATATTCGAAATCTGTCACTGCACGCAGACCTTTAACAATTGACTGAATGGAGTTTGACTTGCAGTAATCGACGAGCAATCCACTCCAAGAATCAACTCGGACATTTGGGAACTTTTTTGTTACATCAGTAATCATCGCTATACGCTCTTCAACAGTGAACAAACTTGATTTAGTGCGATTTACCAAGACAGCAACAATTACTTCGTCGAAGTGATGGCCAGCGCGCTCGATAATATCCAAGTGCCCATATGTAATCGGATCAAAAGATCCCGGACAAACAGCGCGTCTCATAGGTCAAACGCTAGCAACGATTTCTTTGCTTATCCATTCTTCGCGTAATTAGCGTAATAAATACTCGCTTGCCCATATACCTTCGTACGAGAAGGCTCATATCCCTGGGGCCACACGGGTTGTGGCGACTTTGATGCTCGTTCAATTGCGATTACGGCGCCATCCTTAAAGAAATTATTTGCGTGAAGTTTTTCTAAAATTTGAGTTAATTCGTTATCTGCAAAATCATATGGCGGATCTACATAAATAAAGTGATATTGATTTTGGGGTGTGCCTTCAACAAATTTTTGTACTGACATATGAAACAAATGAAAATCCCCGACTGTTTGAGCCTTTTGTACAAGTGAAGAATTCGTGGCGATTGCCTTTGCTGCAGAATCATCTTTTTCTACACAATGCACTAATGAAGCCCCGCGTGAAAGTGCTTCTAGACCCATGGCGCCTGATCCTGAAAACAAATCCAAGACGTGTAATCCAAGAAAGTCACCAAATTCAGAAGTCAGTGTTGAAAAAATTGCTTCGCGAGCACGATCAGATGTTGGTCTAGTTGCTCCTGCAACGCTAGATAAGGAGCGTCCTTTTGCAACGCCGGCGATAATTCTCATTGCATCAACCCTTATCTATGAAGTCAGTTGCCGTGTCGGTTTCGAGCAATTTTAATTCATCATTTAATAACTTATATTCGGAGAGTTCTTGATCTTCCTGGATTAGTTTCTCCGCACTTTCGCGAGCACTTTCAATCAGCGCTTCATCTCGTAAAACTCGTAACAAGCGCAGATGAGAGCGAGTTCCAGATTGACTTGCACCTAAAACATCTCCCTCTCTTCGTTGTTCTAAATCAATTTTTGATAATTCAAAGCCATCCAGTGTTGAAGCCACTGCGTCTAAGCGAAACCTCGCAGGTGTTTCAGGCATTGAATTAGTCACCAGTAAACACAGGCCGGGAGAAGTTCCACGACCAATACGACCTCGAAGTTGATGTAACTGAGAAACACCAAATCGGTCAGCATCCATGATGACCATCACGGTTGCGTTCGGTACATCTACGCCTACTTCAATGACTGTTGTTGAAATAAGTACATCTAATTCGCCGGCTGAAAACGCTGACATTGTGGAGTCTTTAACATCACTAGACAAGCGACCATGTAAAGGAGCTACGCGCAGCCCTGAAAAGGCTCCGCTATGAAGCATTGGTCCTAACTCTTCTACGCTAGCAATTGATTGCGATTCGGTTCCGAAGAGGAAATCCATGTCAGCATCTTCATTATTGGTAGCACTTATTCGTGGTGCGACTACGTATGCCTGATGACCTTTCGCTACTTCTTCAGCAATTCGTTGCCACGCTCGTTCTAGATGTGCCGGCTTTTCGATCGCAGGAATCACATGAGTTGTTATTGGTTGTCGACCAAGTGGTAACTCACGCAGTGTTGAAACATCTAAGTCACCAAATACAGTCATTGCCACAGTTCGTGGAATTGGTGTAGCCGTCATTACTAACAAATGTGCAGGTGTATGCGCTTTGCTCTTGAGTGCATCACGTTGTTCAACACCAAATCTGTGTTGTTCGTCAACAACAATGAGTCCCAAATCATTAAAAACAATTGACTCGCCTAATAACGCATGTGTACCGATGACAATGCCAGCTGAACCACTGGCTGCTAGCGCAAGTGCTTCTTTACGAGCTGCAGCGCTCTGAGATCCTGTAACAAGAGTTACTTGTGTTGCTTTTTCATCGCCACCCAACATTCCGCCGTGTGCCAAATTTCCTAATAGTTTTGTAATTGTTCGAAGGTGCTGTGCCGCCAAAACTTCCGTGGGAGCAAGAAGTGCCGCCTGTCCCCCGTTATCAATCACCGTCAGCATTGCTCGCAATGCAACGATTGTTTTTCCCGAACCTACTTCGCCTTGAAGTAATCGGTGCATCGGGTGAGATTGCGCTAAATCAGATTCAATTTCGGCGCTTACTTCTTTCTGTCCAGCTGTTAATTCAAACGGAAGCAACTTATCGAATGCATCTAGCAATCCACTATTGACCCGAGGTCGCGCAATTGCATCGAGGGATCTCAGTGCGGCTTTTCTCTTGGCCAGAAGTAGTTGTAGCAAAAATGCTTCATCAAAAGTTAAGCGTTCGCGAGCAATTTCAGCGTGTTCTAAATCAGCTGGCTTGTGCAGTTGAACCAAAGCTTGGTGCAACGTCGGATAGCCATGTTTCTCGCGAATTTCATCAGGTAATAAATCTGGTACTTCATCTAGGCCTTCAATAGCTAAATCAATACATTGTGCGATCTTCCAAGATGGCATCTTTGATGCAGCTGGATAAACAGCTAAGAACTTTCCAGCGAATTCATCAACTGCGCTTTCAACATCATTTCCATCTGGGATTAGTTCATAATCTGGATGCGCTAATTGGCGTTTGCCTTTAAAGACACCAACTTTGCCCGCAAATAAGCCTTGCCGCCCCACCCGCAAATCTTTCTCTCGCCATGCTTGATTAAAAAATGTCAGCGAGAGTTTTGCTTTCCCATCGGTAACAATGACTTCGAAGATACTTCCTTTTCGGCCATGAAGCGGACGATTTGAAGCACTAAAAACTTCGGCAAGAATTGTGACTTCATCGCCTTCTTGCAAAGTGGAAATATCTGTTAACTCACCACGGACTGCATAACGGCGGGGATAGTGACGCAATAAATCTCCGACGCTCTTGATTCCAAAAGTAGTGTCTAAAACTTTCGATGTGCGGTCTCCTAGAACGCTGCTTACTTTGCTATCAAGGGAGGCCATGGCGACATTCTCCACTGTTTAAAGCTGTGGGGCATGTATTGGGCCAGGAAACCTAACGAGAAAGTTCTAGAGTCCTGCCAATTTCATGCCAACCTGAGTGGGTTATTACAACTAACGTTTTATGTGATGTGAATTCCAATATGCGTTTTTCAATTCGAAGAGCTAACTCCTCGTCCAAGTGCTCCGTTGGTTCATCAAGGATCAGGATTGGAGCCTTGGACAAAAGAACCCGAGCCAAACTTAAACGTTTGGCTTCACCGCCCGAAATATGTCTACCAAACTCTCCGATGACAGTATCGATTCCATCCGAACTCTCTGCGACTAAAGAGTTGAGTTCTACAAGGTTTAAAACTGCGAGGATTTGATCATCAGTAGCGCTCTGATCTGCAATCCTCAGGTTTTCTCGAATGGATGTGTTAAAAATATGGTTCGTTTGCAAATCAGCAACAATCAAGTTCTCAAGTCCGTCTAGTTCATATAACTCTGCACCATCGATTGAAATTGAACCCGAATACTTCAAAGCACCAACTAATCCCATTGCAAGTGTTGATTTTCCGCTACCGCTTCGACCGCTTATTCGAATCTTTTCACCATGCTCCAAATCCAACGTCACAGGTGTCATGAATTCTGCACCCCATGAAACGCGTGCATTTTTTAAGGCTAATCGAGGTTTGCTGCCCACGCTTTTTGCCAACTTGCGCGAGTGGATAACTGGAGAGTCCAAAATCGAATTGATTGAAGATTGAGCACGAAGCATCTTTCCAGCAGTAAATAAATTTGGATACCAGACCGTGATTGCTTCAAAAATAACTAAAGGTAAAAATATCAACATAGTGACAGAAACACTTGGTGCATTTTGATCGAATTTTAGGTGATAAGCCAAACTGGACAATAGATACAAAACTGCAGCTACGGTCATAGTCGCTGCAAGCTGAAGGTTTTTTACTCGAGCCGTTAAGCGTTTTTCATCAAGAAAAATCTGTTGCTCAATCAAATGAGTCCGCCTCAGTAACTCATCTGCATATCCATAAACTCTTGCTTCGGCATAGCCAAAAGATAACTCTGAAACTTTACTTGAATAAAGCGACTCATTCGCTTCAATAGTGCGGGCTCCGGATTCACACAATCTGCGTGATACGTATGGAATAGCAACTAGTAAAATTGCTGCGGCTGGAATAGTGATTAGCAAACTGCGGATATTCACCCACCACCCAAGTAATACTCCAGTAGTCAGTGCAATCCAAGCAGAAGCATAAGGAAGAGTTATGCGTAACTTGTACTCTTGGGCGCGTTCAACATCATCAACCAAACCTTTGACCATGGCTCCTGAATTTAAGTCCCGAGCAAGTGAAATTGGTTTCTGAATAATTCTCTCAAATAGATCCACTCTCAACTTTGTGAGAGTTGCAAACACTGCTTCATGGCTAATTACTCTTTCAAAATACCGCGCTACAGAGCGTGAAATCCCAAAGAAGCGCACCATGACAATTGCCACTGTCAATGTAAGTACTGGAGGATGCTCCGATGCCATCGTGATCAACCATCCACTTGAAATCATCAAACCTGTGCCGCCTATGAAGGCAAAGGCACCTAGCAGAATTGCCGTGGGCATAGTCATTGTTGCCAAAAATTTCTTCATTGATCAACTCGCATCATTTTAAGAGTTCTTTCATGATTCTCAACTAGAGAAAGTTCATGAGTGATGAAAAGAGCAATCGCTCCTTCTGCACTTCGCTTACGAAGAGCCGACATAACCAACCTTGCGCTCTCAGTATCTAAATCAGCGGTTGGTTCATCTGCGATGATGAAATCTGGTCTTTGAAATAAAGCACGCGCAACGGCGATTTTACGAATCTGCCCACCAGATAACTCGCTTGTGTTTTCGCCAGCCCCACCTATTAATGTTTCCAGCCCATCAGATAAATCGGTCATGTGTAAGCCAACTTCTCTGAGCAAGTTAATTATTGCTGCATCCTCAGCGTTTTTTTTGAGCAGAACAAACTGTTCGCGGATATTTCCAGGAGCCAAGTGAGGTGTTTGCGGTACGTAACCAATCGTTGGATGACTAGTAGATTCAAGTAGAGCATTAACAACTTTAAGAGCGAATGTGCTTTTTCCAGAACCAGATTCACCCACAATAAACAGAGAGGAACCTGGAAATAGCTCAGTAGGTGAAAGACGTGCTCGAACATGCTTTGAAATTTCACAATTCCACTCTTGCCAACGAATGAAATCAGCACCTACATCGATTAGGCCTGACTCATGAATTGATTCACGCTTTTTTATGACATCGATTTCCTTAACTGCTTCGGCACCATCTGCTGATGCATGAAATAACGCAGCGGCGTTTCTTAGCGGGAAATAAACCTCAGGGGCCAAGATTAAAACAGTCAAAGCACTCTTAAATGCGATTGTGTCATCAACTAAACGTAAGCCCACAACAACTGAAATAAGCGCAACGGAAATAGTGGCGCAAAGCTCCAAAGCGAAGGCTGATAGAAATGAAATTCTCAGCACTTTCATAGTTTCGCTGGTGTAGTCATCTCCCATCTTCTGAATACGTTGGGATTGATTTTTGGATCTACCAAATATTTTAAGAGTTACGAATCCGCGCAAAGAGTCTTCAAAGTAATTGGATAACGTTCCCAATGACTGCCATTTCTTGTTAACGGAATCAGCTGTGTACTTTCCGATTAAGGCACCAAAGAATGGGATGAGCGGAAGTGTCACTACCGCGATTACCGCAGAAAGTGGATCGAATACAGCAATTGTCACGATAACCAGAAGGGGTAGAACCATAGAAAAGAAAGTTTGAGGTATAAATCGGCCAAGATAAATGTCTAGGGAATTTAAGCCCTTGATTAGAAGCGTGCTGAGTTTGGTTGGTGATGTTTGATTAAAAGCACCGATATCGCTTGTTATCTCATTTCGTATTTCCTCTTTTATGGCACTTGTCTTCACGCTGCACCAGTATTCAAATCGAGATTGAAACACACTTCGGAAAATCCATAGGCAAGCTAAAGCAAAGATCTTTGTCGGTATTCCTTGCTGATTACCAATAATGCCAACAATGATTGTTGCAAGTAATATCGCATTAGCAATCACGATTGCCGCCCATACAAAGGCTGCGAAAAAACTTACGTACACAAGAGTGCGGCTACTGCTTCGTGATAGCAATAGCCGCAGATCTAGTGATTTCACAGATGCAGCGTGCGGCTTACTTCATCGAGAATGCCGCGTTCCGGGTTAACAATTTGCGAGGCACTGACGCGCTTTCGGAAAACCCAATAAGTCCAGCCTTGATATAAGAGCACAAGTGGGGTCATAACCACAGCAACAACTGTCATCACCTTAAGTGTGTAATCGGTGCTTGAGGCATTTGTAATTGTGAGATCAAATTGCGACCCCAGTGAACTTGGCATCACTCGTGGGTACAGGGCGAAGAAGAGCGTTGAAACAAAGGTAGCGATGGTCCCTGCTGAGAAAATGAATGCCCAGCCCTCGCGACCTTTGAAATTCATTGCAAGCCCTGCAACCCACAACAGCGCAACAACTACTGAGAGTAATAAAACAATTGAATCTATCTCTGGAAGCATCAAATTTGTCCAGACCAAGAATGCAACTGCAGCAACTGCAGCAACTAGACCAGCTTTCAGTGCTATCGCATTTGCACGTTCACGAATGGTTCCTGCAGTTTTTAGTGCAAGAAATACAGCTCCATGTGTGTAGAAAACCGAGAGTGTGACGACTCCGCCAAGAAGAGCATAAGGATTGAGCAAATTGAAGAAACCTCCAACGTACTCAATGGACCCTGATGAAGCTTTCTCTAGTGGAACTCCGCGCACGATATTTGCAAACGCAACGCCCCACAACAGTGCTGGAAGAGCGCTGCTGATCACGATGGCTACATCCCAGCGTTGACGCCACTGAGCTTTTCCGTACTTGCTACGGTATTCAAATGCCACTCCACGAATGATGAGAGCAACAAGTATTAAGAAAAGCGGCAAATAGAAACCGCTGAATAGCGTTGCATACCATTCTGGGAATGCGGCGAAAGTCGCACCACCAGCTACGAGCAACCACACCTCATTGCCATCCCACACTGGCCCTAGTGTTGTGAGAACAGCTCGACGATCTGCTTCATTCTTCGAGACAGTAGGAAGAAGCATTCCTACTCCAAAATCGAAGCCTTCTAGAACAAAATATCCAATCCATAAAACGGCAATTAAGAGAAACCATACGGTTTGAAATGTCATTTTCTTATCTCCCCTCTTAGTAAGAAGCTACGAGTTGTTTAGTGTCAGATCCACCGAGTTGTGGGTCTGCATAATCGACTTCATCGAATGGTCCTAAGTGGATCACTCGACGTATAAGTCCAAATTCGATGACTGCCAATGCACCGTACAAAATTGTGAAAACAATCATTGTGAATAAAACGGCGCCAGCAGAAACAACTTGGCTCACACCATCTGAGGTTCGTATTAAGCCAAACACCGCCCATGGTTGTCGTGCGGTCTCTGTGAAGATCCAACCGAATGAATTTGCAAGCAATGGCAAGAATGGCAGCGAAAGCATTGCTGGCTTAAACCAATTGCCAGAAGGCAAACCACCTTTACGCATTTGCCGTAAGGCAATAAGAGCAAAGAACAAGCCTATTGCGCCAAAACCAATCATTAATCTAAATGACCAATAAGCCAACGGAATATTTGGTTTGTAATTCCCCGGGCCATATTGAACTTCATACTTTGCTTGTAGATCATCGACGCCCTCAACGACGCCCTTGAAGTCTCCTGTTGACATGAATGAAAGCATCGAAGGCAATCCAATTTGGAAAACAGATCGTGATCCGTCAAGGCTGCCAACTGTGAGAAGTGAAAATGGAGCAGAGTCAGTTGTGCTGTAGAGAGCTTCCGCTGCTGCCATCTTCATTGGTTGTTGTTCGGTCATGATACGAGCGTTGATATCTCCCGTTATGCCCACGCCAACAAATGAAATAATCGTGACGATTAATCCTAATTTAAGAGTCGTCCGTGACATTTCGATGTCTTTCTTGCGCACAATCAATAGTGCTGAAATTCCAGCCATAAACGCCGCTGAAGTGAATGCTGCGAATGCAATTGTGTGTGTAAATGTTGCCAGTGCAGTGTTTTGAGTCAGTACTTTAACGATGTCTGTTAGCTCTGCGCGGCCCTTGATTTCGTTCAAAACGTAACCCACTGGATGTTGCATCCAGGCATTTGCTGCCAAAATAAAGTAAGCAGATAACAAAGTGCCAAAAGATGCTAGCCAAATCGATGCCAAATGAAGTTTCTTCGGCAATCTATCCCAGCCGAAAATCCATAATCCTAAGAATGTGCTCTCGAGGAAGAAGGCGAGTAAGCCTTCCATAGCAAGTGGAGCGCCAAAAATGTCTCCAACGAATCGTGAATAAGAAGACCAGTTCATTCCAAATTGGAACTCCTGAACAATTCCGGTGACTACACCGATTGCAAAGTTAATTAAAAATAATTTTCCAAAAAATTTAGTTGCTCGTAGATACTTTAAATTTCCATTTCTGTACCAAGCAGTTTGCAAGCCCGCTACCATAAATCCAAGTCCGATTGTTATCGGAACAAAGATAAAGTGGTAAACAGTTGTGATGGCGAATTGCCATCGGGCGAGATCTAACGAATTCATTTGATCACGTTCTCCGTTTCTGAGCTGCTCTACCAACTCACTTCTAATTCTGCGCTGATGCGCAGAACAACAAGTAGGAAAATCGTGTGGCAGCCCTCACCTTCACTTTTCTACGCTCAAATATCTGAGGGTCAGCACTACTACTTTTGCCAATTGGCGTGAAGGGATGGGCTCGCGCTAATCTTGCGCCCTGTAATTACGTATGAGGGAGTTCGGCAATGGCTGCAACATGTGACGTCTGTAAAAAGGGTCCAAGCTTTGGTAACAATGTTTCTCACTCACAGGTGAAGACTCGTCGTCGCTGGAATCCAAATATTCAACGTGTTCGTACACTCGTTGGCGGAACACCAAAGCGCCAAAACGTATGTACTTCATGCCTTAAGGCTGGAAAAGTTACTCGCTAATAGTTTTGGATTTAATTGAAATGGCGCCAGGGATCTGGCGCTTTTTTCATATCTAAAACATTTAGTCCAGAACCTTCAAGAACTCTTCCAATGCATATTCCAGGAAGATTTATACCCGTTGCCAAGAGAACGTGATCTTCTCCACCTGCCAAGACGAGATCCCACACATCACAACCAATGGCGTGCGCAACGGATGCTAGGTCTGCAAATCCCTCTGCCTTTTCAAACATCTTTGTATCGATTTCGAATCGAACTTGAGATGCTTGACTCAATTGCTCGGCCTGTTCTAGAAAAGAATCACTGATGTCGCACAGTGAGTGCGCGCTCTTAAAGCTTCGCATCAGAGTAGGTACTAACTCTGGACACTTGAATTGAGTAAGGGCGCGATCAAATACCTTTGATTCGGTGAGATTCCGAGAAAGCACTTCATAACCTGCGCGCGACCAACCAGGAAGCGCAGAAACATAAATTGAATCTCCAATTCGAGCACCGCTTCGCGTGATGTGTAATCGCGAAGAACCAATAGCGCTGATTGAAATCATGATTTGTTCGGCTCGAGATAAATCTCCACCTACAACTACAGCCCCTGATTTCGCCGCAGTATCAGCTATTCCTTGAGCGAGCTGCTTTATCCAGGAAAGTTCTTCATTGCCGGTCAGAGTTAGCGCAACAACTAAGTAGCGTGGATCGGCGCCCATCGCATAAATATCTGCAAGATTAGCAACGGTTACTTTCGAACCAATTTCGTAAGCAGTAGACCATTGACGTTTAAAATGTATATTTTCAATGGCCATATCTGTAGTTATTACTGAATGCTGATCAGTTGTTACTACAGCCGCATCGTCACCAATACCAACAATTACTTGCGGGTTACTCTTATTTGATTGCGAAAATATTGAGGTGATCTCAGAAATTACCAGTCCCTCATTGAAATTCATGCCTAAAGAATACTCGTTGCTTCATTGGGTTCCGATGAGATAAGTTGACCTCTTAACCGCTAAAGGAGTCGCTCATGTCAGTTCAGGCATACATTTTGATTCAAACTGAAGTAGGAAAAGCATCCAGTGTTGCAACCGCCGTATCGGCAATTCCCGGAGTGACATTAGCTGAGGGAGTGACAGGTCCTTACGATGTCATTATGCGTGCTGAAGCACCTAGCATGGAAGATTTCGGACGAATGATACTTTCAAAAGTTCAGGGAGTTCCGGGCATAACAAGAACATTAACCTGTCCAGTTACCTATTAATTTTCTAGAACACCATTAGTTCTTAGAAAAGCTGTTTTAATCAGCTCTTCTATAATACTTTCGTAACTTTTTCCTGTTGCCGCCCACATCTTTGGAAAAACAGAAGTTGCCGTGAATCCAGGCATCGTGTTGAGTTCATTAATAAAAACTTCACCTGTTGTTGCGTAGAAAAAATCTACTCGAGCTAATCCTGAACAACCAAGTGCCTTAAATGCTTGAATCGCCTTCTTGCGTATTTCTTCAGCGACATCACTAGGAATTAGCGCCGGCAATTCAATTTTTGTCGCACCATCTAAGTACTTAGCTTGGAAATCATAGAACTCAAATTTAGGGTCAATTGAAATGGATCCAACGATTGAGGCTTCAGGAGCACCATTTATTTCAAGAACGGCGCACTCAACTTCAAGACCATGTATAGCTTTTTCAACTAAGGCTTTTGAGTCGAAATTGTGGGCCACTTCAATTGCCATTGCGAATTCTTGTGCCGATTTAACTTTGGTAGTACCGCGACTAGAGCCGCCTCTGGCAGGCTTAACAAAGAGTGGAAACTGCAATTCTGCTGCACCCTTTTCAAATTGTGCGCGATCAGATTTCCACTCACACTTCTTAACTACAAAACCTGGAACGACAGCCATATTATGCGAAGCAAAAATGGGCTTTGCAAAAGACTTATCCATGGCTACGGCACTTGCAAGCACTCCGCTGCCGACATAAGCAATATTGGCCATTTCACAAAAACCTTGGATTGTTCCATCTTCGCCGTACGGCCCGTGTAGAAGTGGAAAAATTACATCTACATTCAATTTTTTATTATTAACACTTAGTCCGTGTATATCAGCAACAACTTCGGGCGCATCTGCAGGTACTTCTGGTAATACTCCCCCACGAATTTCTAATGCAAAATCCTTAGGAACTTGTACCCATTTACCAGTACGAGTTATTCCGATAAGTACGGGTTCGTATAGCGACTTATCGAGAGCGGCGAGTACCCCACCTGCTGAAACGCAGGATATTTCATGTTCGCTAGAGCGACCGCCAAAAATTAATGCAACTACTTTTTTGCTCATCGGATAAAGTTTTCAGCTTTGGTAGTGATTTCCATCAGACGCTCTAGGGCTTGAGTTGGAGTTATTGTTCCTGCGACAACATCTGCAACAGCTTCAATTACTGGCACTTCGACGCCAACTCTGTGCGCTATTTCAACTACTGCACTCGAAGAAGCTACTCCTTCAACCGTGCTGACAAGATGCTCACGCGCCTTCATCATTGATCCTGTTCGCCCTAAGACTTCACCAAATGATCTATTGCGCGAGAGGGCAGATCCGCAACTTGCAACCAAATCTCCCATTCCTGCTAATCCTGCTGCACTGAGTGGTTCGGCTCCATGAGCTGCTCCGATTCGAGCAACTTCATTGAGCCCTCGAGTGATCAACATTGCCTGGGTGTTTTCACCAAATCCCATGCCAATCGACATTCCTACGGCCAATGCAATGATGCTTTTTATTGCCCCCGCTAATTCACATCCGACAACATCTGTAGACGTATACACGCGATAATAAGGTGTTGCGAAGAGTTCCTGTACTTGCGTTGCTATTTCAATCGTTGGCGCCGCAGCGACAGCACCGGCAGGTTGACGCAGAATTAGTTCAGCAGCCAAATTTGGCCCCGTAATTATTGCAAATTTATGAGCGCCTAAAACTTCATTAATAACTTCGGTCATTCGCAATTCAGATGAGAGTTCGATTCCTTTTAAGGTGCTCACAATGAGAGCATCTGGTGGAATCAAATTTTTCCATTCCGTCAGTGCTTCTCTTAAATTTTGTGCCGGGATTGCTAAGACTAGAATTGATGAGTGCGCGAATGCCAAACTTAAATCATCGGTTGCTGATAGTTCGTGAGGTAAAACATGTTCACCTATGTACTTCTTATTGGTATGCAACGTATTGATTTCTGCAACAATCTCGGAATTACGTCCCCAAAGTAGTACATCATTTCCACAATCTGAAAGTACCTGCGCCATGGTTGTTCCCCATGCACCAGCTCCTAAAACTGCAACTTTATTCATGTGCGCTTTTTCTTAAAGTTGCCGGTACGAGGTAATCCTGAAGTATGTGGATCAAAAATTTGTGCGGGTCGTTTTTCACCGCGGATATCTTCAAGCATCGTGGTTAATTCTCCCATGATGTGGGCTGTTGCTTGCGCAAGAGCTTCTGGATCATCTTGCTTTCCGTACCAGGCGGACATGTCAATCGCCTTGCCTGCGCGAAGGGTTATTTTTGAACGTGGCCATAGTCGTGGCATCTTTTTATACGGTGGTAACACATCGCCAATTCCCCATGCAGCTACGGGGATGACAGGTAAGTGCGTAATGATGGCCAGTCGTGCGGCTCCTGTTTTTGCAACCATTGGCCACAAGTTTTCATCTCTAGTCAGTGTTCCTTCTGGATAAATTCCAATGAGATGACCCGCTTTAAGTGCTGCGACTGCGTGATCTAACGCTTTGCTAGCGTGAGTACTTTCTCGGTCAACCGGAATTTGCCCTGCGCCGACTAAAATACGACCAACAACTGGCACATTGAAAATAGAGCGCTTGCCAATAAAACGCGGTGCGCGACCATTTTGAAATAAAAATTGTGCAAAGAATAAAACATCTGCATATGACAGATGATTGCTGATAATGATTGCAGGTCCTGTTTGTGGAATGTTCTCAGTGCCTTGCCACGTTCGCTTAGTAATCGCTTTGAGTATCGGGATTAAGACACGTGCACAGAAATTAAATGCTGGGTTAGTCCCAAGAGGTCGGCCAGTCGGCGCAGCGTAGGTAATCTGTTCGCTTTGCATAGGCGCTAATCTAATAGCAAAAGCGCGGACCCACTATGTAAGTGAGCCCGCGCTTTTGATAAAAAGCGAATTAATGACGCTTAGTAGCCTTCTTAGCGCTCTTCTTCACTACGCGCTTAGCGCTCTTCTTAGCCTTCTTCTTCGGAGCAGCTTTCTTAGCTGACTTCTTAGTTGCTTTTTTAGCTGCTTTCTTTGGAGCAGCTTTCGCTACTGCCTTTGGCTCAATCTTTGGAGCTGGTCCAAGTTTACGATCGCCAGAAATAACTTCCTTAAGTCCCTTTGCAGGAAGGAAGCGAGCCTTCTTCGAAGCCTTGATTTTGATTGTTTCGCCAGTAAATGGGTTACGACCCATACGAGCCTTGCGATCAACCTTCTTAAACTTTCCAAAATCATTGATCATGACATCTTCGCCACGTGACATTGCACGAACGATTGTGTC
>CANHNH010000019.1 GCA_947461995.1 Candidatus Nanopelagicaceae bacterium | reverse complement strand
TAGTGGTGTGGATGTTGCAGGGACATTTCTAAACGTTTGCGCATGATTCGCATGTGTTTTCATTTATCAATCTAGTTTCGCTTTGGATCTAGGATTTCTAGAAATGAGCGAAGCGGGCTCCTTTTCAGCAGCTTTATAAAGAGAGAGTTTACCTGCTTTATTTTTTAAATCAACAGATGTTTTTACGCGTAAAAAAATGGACATTTCCTGCGTGTTACAGTTTTTCTATGTTTTTTATGGCCGTTTTGTTAATGGGCGCAGCGTCCCTTTTTGGACTGGCGGCGGATGCGGTCATGCATAAAGAAAGTAAAATGGTTCAAGAAATTAATTTTAGTCCTGTTTATTGTTTTAATAAACCGACACAAAAATTTATCATTCGTCCCGAATTTATTGGTTGTGTAATTGGCGAAGATGAATCAATGGGTGAAAGTGAAATTGTTGAAGGAACCCAACGACCAAATGAAATACATCCACAAGTGCTTGCACGTTTTCATAGTGCGCAAGCGGCTGCAAATGCCGAAGGAATCGAAATGAGTATTGATTCTGGGTTTAGAACAGTGGAGACACAAAATTATTTGTTTCAACGAGCAATCAAAGAACATAAAACTGCAGAAGAAGCGAAGAAGTGGGTCTTACCTTCAGATCTATCAAGGCACCCATGGGGGCTCGCACTCGATGTAAATCTTCATCATGATAAATCTGGAGCATCGTGGTTAGAAGCCAACGGAGCCACTTTTGGGCTTTGCCGTGTCTATGAAAACGAATGGTGGCACTTCGAACCATTAATAGCTCCAGGTGGAATCTGTCCTGCGCTTAAGCCTGATGCATCGCAAGTGAAGTAAAGTGCCTCTGTGAACAAGCCAACAATCATTCTTGCAACAAGTAATGGTGTCGGAATGGGTCACCTTGCACGAGCAAGTGCAATCGCGTTAGCTCTTAAACCAGTTGCCAATCCAATTATTGTTTCTATGGCAGGTGGTATCGCTGATATCTCCGACTACATGGGTATTCGTACTGAATATATTCCGGGTCGTGATCGCGAATGGATGTCGCGCGATGCGTGGGATCAATACCTACGTGATCGACTTGTGGCACTCGTTGAAGAAACGGATGCAAAACTAATCTCCTTTGATGGCGTGGTTCCTTATCCAGGCGTTATTGCTGCAAAAGTTAAAGCACCACACATATCTCTTGTGTGGGTGCGCCGTGGTCTGTGGCAGAAAAAACCACAACGATTCGTATTGGGATTGCAATCAGCCATGATGGATTTCATCGTAGAGCCAGGGGACATTGCACGTTCATACGATCATGGCCCAACGGCTAATCGAAAAGACGCGCAGTTAACTTCGCCAGTTTCTTTATTTCAAAAAGATACGGCGCTTTCACGCAGTGAATCTCGCAAAATCTTAGGTTTAGATCCTGATCGTCCTGCAGTCTTGGTTCAACTTGGTACAGGCGAAAGCGATGTCAACGAAAAAATGACTGCTGCCCTATCTGGATTAATTGGTTGGAAAGATTTGCAAGTTGTACTTACAAAGAAACCTATTGATAAAGATGGAAACTCTTTAGCGCCAGCAGGACTCGATCTCAAAGTTGCGCGCTATTTTCCATTAGCGCAAGTACTTGGCGCCTTTGACGCAGCAGTGTGTGCAACCGGATACAACGGTGTGCACGAATTGTTACCAGCACAAATCCCAACAGTCTTTGTTTCAAATATTCGCGGAACCGATGATCAAGAAGCTCGTGCACAATGGTGTCACGACTTTGGTTTTGCTCTTCGAGCTGATCAAGCAGATCTCGCAGATATAACCGCCACAGTTAAGAAATTACAAGATCCTCAAGTAAGAGCATCGCTTGCTGCAAAGTGTGCAGACCTCCCACAAGTTTCTGGAAGTACAGAAATTGCACAAATTTTCTTAAAACTAATTGCCGAACAAGCAGCGATTAAACCAGGAACTCTGACCTACAAACGTTTAATGCTTCAAGATCACATCAACCGTGGGATGCGCCACCTTGCTTACATCGGATTACGTCGACTGGCATTGATCTATCGTAAATTCAGACCGCACCCAGATGCTGCAAAGATGACAAAAGTGGCACCAATATTTGCTCAGGTCACAGCATCTGCAGAGTTACGCGACCTAATTAAAGGCAGTGTCAGATTCGAACATATGATTGTTGGCGCATCCGATTCATACAAAAAGCGCCGTCAAGAGATTGCACATATTGCATATAACCCACCGCTAATTGCAATTAGAAAGCGCAAGCCTTAATCTTTAAAAGCCTTTTCAACCTTGCGCTTTACAAGAATTATCACGGTGATTGCAACCAAGAATGCGAATATTGCCCAGTAACGTAAGTATTTTTCTAGTTGCTGCAATGTATTAGCGAAGGCATATCCCAATAAAACAACGATTGTTGAGAATACAAGTCCACCAGCAGCATTCCACTTTAAGAATGTTCGATACGGCACTCTATGCATGCCAGCAAGAGCCGGGACAAGTGCACGCAATAAAGCTTGAGAACGACCGAAGAAAATTGCACCGCCGTGGTATTTCTCAAATATATGTTCAGCAATGCGCCAACGTTTAACACCAACTAAGCTTCCAAAACGCCCAATCTTGATTCGTGGACCGAAGTGTTTTCCAACCTCATATCCAACAGAATCACCAGCAATTGCACCAAGAATTGCGCATAACCAAAATAACCAGAGTGGCCACACACCTTCGTGCGCAAGTACGCCGCCGATAAGCAGTGAAGTTTCGCCAGGTAAAACAAAACCAACAAATGCAGCAGCTTCTGCGAATGCAAGAGTAATTAGAAGAAGGAATAGCGGAATCTGTAGATTGTTATCAACCAACCACGTTGCTGTGCTTTGAATCCAAGCTGACATACATTGATTCTATTGCTTAGAAGCGAGAACGAATCTCCCATAAATCTGTAAATACAGGATTAAATAGCGTGGACTTTAAATATTCCGCACCGCTTGAACCACCTGTACCCATCTTGTGCCCGATGGTTCTTTCAACCATTTTCACGTGGCGATAACGCCACTCTTGAATTCCCTCATCGATATCAACTAAACGCTCGCAGATCATTGCGCGCTCAGGATCGCCTTGATGAACAGCTAACAAAACATCTTGTACTTCTTTATTAGGAATATATTGCTCTGATTTATTTCGATTTAAAATCGCTACAGGCATCGAATGACCAGCCTGATTTAAATAAATAAGAGTGGAATCCCAAATTGAATTTCCTGATGTAATTTCTGCTATCTCGCTCTGTATGTCTGGTGGCAAGTGCCCAGCCATTTTGTTGTCGCGCCGGCCCAGAATTGCTTCAACTTTTCTAAATTGAGCAGATTGGAAGCCACTAGATGAGGACAAATATCCGCGAAAAGAATTAAATTGCAGTGGTGTCATAGTTTCTAAAATATCAATCTGTGCAACGCAGACTTTCATAATCGTGCGGATACGCCCCAAGATTGCCAGCGCATAATGAGTATCGCCATTTTCTAGTACTCGCTGTGCTTGTTGAAACTCATGTATCAATTGCTTAAACCACAGCTCGTATGTTTGATGAATAATGATGAAGAGCATTTCATCGTGCTCTGGTCCATCAGATAATGGGCGCTGTAGTTTTAGTAGCTCATCAACGGCAAGGTATGACGTATAAGTCAGCGCAGAATCGAAGTTCTCGGATTCACTCATGTGACTCGTGATCCGCCTTCTTTAACCTTCTCGTATTGGCGCGTAGAAACTAAATCTCTTATTCGCTCGAATCCATCCCACACTTCTACATACGAAGTTGGAAGTGGAGAGATTGCCAGACGTATTGAATTTGGCGTGCGGTAATCCGGAATTACATTGGCAAATTCGCGAAGTGCAATACATATACGCGCAGCATCAGGATGTACCAATGAAATATGTCCACCACGTTCTTGTGGATTACGTGAAGTATTTAACTGCATTCCAAGAGGTGCCAGCCATGCGTCATATAAATCAATCATCATTTGCGTACCAACGGCTGCTTTATGTGCAATTGCGGCAATACCCGCTTCTTTAATTATTTCAAAGGAAGTTTTTATGCAACGCAGACCAATTAATGAAGGACTAGCAATTTGGAAACCACGAATACCTTCGGCCTTTTCAAAAACAGGTCCCATTCCAAATTGATCTGCTTGTGAGAACCATCCTTGGATTGGAACTTGCAACTCTGTCTGCATTTTCTTACTTACGTACAACCAGGCAGGTGCACCTGGACCAGAGTTTCCATACTTATAGGTACACCCAACTGCAAGGTCGACACCATTGGCATCAAAGTTCATCTCGATGGCACCAACTGCGTGGCTGGCATCCCACACAACTAATCCACCATGAGAACGAACTAAATCAGTGATGGATTTAATGTCTGTGCGCGCCCCTGATCGGTATTGAATTACTTCAAGAGTGACGAGTGCAACATCATCATTTAAATATGGTGCCAGATCGTCTGCAGTAATTCGCTCGTGCTTAATCGCCCCTGCGGATTCATTATCAATTAAAACTAATGTCATTCCGAATTGTTCTGCAATTCCATCAAGAATGTAACGATCTGTTGGAAAATTTGCTGCATCAGTAATAATAGTTTTACGTCCAGGTCGAGCGTTTATCGCAGCCATACATAATTGGTAAAAGTTAACTGACGTTGTATCGCACGCAAGGACTTGCCCCTTAGCTGCGCCTAATGTTGCCTCGCCGATGAGATCTCCAACTGGTTGTGCTTCATCAACCCAGTGGCTCCAGCCAGTTACAACTTCTGGTCCCCACTCCTTCGTCAATAAATCATTGACGGCAACTACTGTTGCATGTGGAAGTCGACCGAGTGAATTTCCATCCAGATAACACATTGCTGGGTCACTAACCACAAACTTTGATTTGAAGTGCGCGAGTGGATCGTTTTTATCTAAATCCAGGGCGTATTGGCGGTCAGTAACGTTCATGGTTGAAAGGTACGCTCTGTCTCCATGGCGCGCAATCTTCTTAATTTAGAGGAAGTCTCAAAGGCTTTCGATATTCGCGCGCTCCTAGAACGAGTTTCACTCGGTATCTCCGAAGGCGATCGAATCGGGATTGTTGGAAGAAATGGCAGCGGCAAAAGCACGCTGATGAAAATTATGTCTGGTATCGAGACGCCAGATGAAGGCCGCGTTACAAAATCAAATGACACCCGCATCGGTTTGCTCTCTCAAGTAGACAACGCACCGGCTGATGCAACTGTACGAGATGTTGTTCTTGGAAATAAACCAACACACGAATGGGCAAGTGATTCTGGAATTCGTGAAGTGTTTACAGGTTTATTTGGTGGGTTTGATGATCATCTTTTTGATAGAAAATTCGCAACACTTTCAGGTGGAGAACGCAGACGAGTTGGATTAGCCCGTTTGTTAATTGATGGACTTGATTTAATTCTGTTGGATGAGCCAACTAACCACCTTGATGTTGAAGGCGTTGCATGGCTTGCAAATCATTTACTTGCACGCAAATCTTTGGCGCTCGCTGTTATTACCCACGATCGTTGGTTTCTCGATGCCGTCACCGAACGCACCTGGGAAGTTGTTGGCGGCAAAGTCGAAGAGTATGACGGGGGATACTCTGCATTTGTTTTAGCAAAGGCAGAACGTTCACGTCAAGCAAATGCAATGGACGCGCGGCGCAATAACTTAATTCGTAAAGAGTTGGCGTGGCTTCGTCGTGGAGCACCTGCTCGAACAACAAAACCAAAGTTTCGAGTCGACGCGGCTAATGAATTAATCTCTGCAGAGCCGGCACCGCGTGATCAAGGTGAGTTACTGAAATTTGCACGCAATAGATTAGGTAATACAGTCTATGAATCTCACCACGTACAACTTCGTGCGGGAGATAAATTGTTGCTCGATGATCTGTATTGGAATGTTGGACCAGGAGATCGAATTGGAATAGTTGGCATAAACGGCGCTGGCAAAACAACTCTAATGCGAATGCTTGTTGGCGAATTACAAGCATCTGCAGGAAAATTTGTTACGGGTGTTACCGTTAAAGCAGCTTTTCTTACACAGCACTTACATGAGTTAGATCCAACATGGCGCGTGCTCGAAGCAGTAGAAAAAATTGCAAACCATGTGGAACTCGGAAATGGAAAGTCACTCTCAGCATCGCAATTGTGCGAACGTTTGGGATTTAACAGAAATTTACAGTGGACTCCAATTCGAGATTTATCTGGCGGAGAAAAGCGACGATTACAGCTAACACGTTTGTTGATGGATAGCCCCAACGTTTTGTTGCTTGATGAACCTACAAATGATTTTGACATCGAAACCTTGACCGAACTTGAAGATTTATTGGATAGCTACGGCGGCACGCTCATTGTTGTGTCACACGATAGATATTTCCTTGAACGCGTCTGCGATCGATTCGTTGGCTTACTTGGAGACGGAGCGCTGCGCGATCTACCTCGTGGTGTCGATCAATATCTCGAACAACGTCAGGACGCATTAAGTAAGAATAAATCTGGCTCTATGACTAAGGGCACATCAAGTGCTGCCGAACAGAGACAGTTAAAGAAAGATGTGGCTCGCCTAGAAAAGCAACTCGTGAAATTAGATGAACAAATGAATGCACTTCTGGAAGAACAGAACACGGCTGCATTTAACGCCGAACGTCTCCTAGAAATCACGGCAAAACTAGAAGAGTTGCGGCTCGATAAGAACACGAAAGAAGAAGAGTGGCTTCATGCCACAACAGCTTTAGAGAATTGAGTTAAAATTTCGCCCATGAATAAAGTCGTACACGCAATCGAACTGATCCTTTTCCGCGCACGTTGGTTATTGGCACCGCTTTATATCGGCCTCGTCGGTGCACTTGTCTTGCTTGCCTACCGCTTTGTTATCGAATTCATTCACCTTGCACAACATATTGGTGATTCGGACGCACATACATTTACTTTAGATTTGCTCGCGCTTCTTGATCTCACACTCTTAGCAAATCTAATTCTTATGGTTATTTTTGCAGGATATGAAAACTTTGTATCTCGAATCGATGCTGCTGCAGATTCAACAGACCGTCCACATTGGATGGGAACAATTGACTTTAGTGGACTTAAAATCAAATTGATTGGCTCACTCGTTGCAATCTCTGTAATCGAACTTCTCAAAGACTTTATTGAATTATCTGGTGAACCAGAAGTTGGAGAAGGCACAATTTGGCGGATCATCATTCATCTGACATTCGTCGCATCTGGCGTTCTCTTTGCACTCATGGATTGGATTGCAGATAAAAGGGAGTTCAGCGGTACGCATTCATAATGCGCCTGGATTTGTTAGCAGCACTCTCGGGGATTCTTATCTCCATGCAAGCCAGAGCAAATGGTGAACTTTCATTACGGTTAAACAATGGTTTAGAAGCTGCCCTTATTTCATTTAGCTCTGGTTTACTTCTAATTTCAATTATTTCACTCTTCAATCCAGCAATAAGAAGAGGCGCAAAAAGTTTACGTAAGGCAGTTTCCTCTAAAGAAATAGCACCTTGGACATTATTTGCTGGCGTACTCGGAGGAACATTTGTAGCTGTACAAACTCAGATTGTTCCACTGCTCGGTATTGCGATCTATTCTGTGGCCTCGATTGCAGGACAAGGAGCGACCTCATTAATCGTTGATCGCATCGGCTTAACTGGCGGCGGAAAGAAAGCAATTACTCCCCGTCGAATTGCAGCAGCAATTGTCACTGTGCTTGCAGTCTTTGTTTCAGTTCTTGATCGCATCGAAGCTAAAGACTTATCACTTATTGCAGTTTTCATAGCAGGAGTAGCAGGAGCACTTGTTGGCATCCAACGTGCGATGAATGGTTTGATCAATGAGCACTCACAACAGAGTTTTACGACATCATTTCTTAACTTCATTATGGGCACAACAACGCTGGGGACTGTCTTCCTAATTGCAGTTGTGATCGGTAAAGTTGAAATTGTGCCTCTTCCATCGGGCCCATGGTGGATTTATATGGGCGGAACAGTTGGGGTAATTTATATTGCATTTACATCAACAATAGTTCAGCACTTAGGAGTTTTAACTTTTACGCTCTTTAGTACCGGAGGGCAATTAGTAGGTGCTCTATGTATTGATTTAATCTCACCAACCAAAGGCGTTAGTGTTTCAACTTACCTAGTTACTGGAATTATTATGACTTTTCTAGGGGTCCTTGTTGGCGGCGTAAATAGTTCCAAACCATTGAAACGATAGAAGCAGTAATAAAAAATGCTGCAATTGCATAACTAGAACTCTTTACCCACGGAAGCGTAGCGGCGTAAAAACCTGCAAGCGTTATTCCTACACCCCACAAAAGCGCACCGAGTGCGTTTGCTGAAAGAAATTGGTAGTAATTCATTCTCGATGCGCCAGCTATTGGTGGAACAAAGGTACGAATCCATGGAAAAAATCGTGCGGCAACAACTGCCCACCAACCAGTTTGTTCATAAAAGCGATCGGCACGAACAATCATTGATTTGATGCGCTTTGAATTACGTTTTTCCAAGTAAGGCCGTCCATACACTCGACCAAAAACAAATCCGACTTGGTCACCAAAAAACGCAGCAAGAAAGATAACTATTACGAGGATTGCAATATTTATGTTGCCATGAGCTGCAGCAACGAGTCCAGCACTGAAGAGTATTGAATCTCCTGGTAAGAAAAACCCAAGCAATACGCCTGTTTCAATAAAGACAATTGCGCCGACAATAATATAAAAAAGAAATGGGGCTAAAGACGAAAGTTGCGAATCAAAAGATGCCGCAAGCTCGATCACACAGATTTCCTTACGGCCGCCGCAACTGCGGTGACAACATTTGCATCAAAGACGCTCGGCACAATAAATGATGTGTTTAGTTGATCTGGTGAAACACAATCCGCAATAGCGGTAGCTGCGGCTACAAGTAACTCATCAGTAATTTTGTGCGCATTTGCGTCGAGTAAACCGCGGAAAATTCCTGGAAAAGCCAAGACGTTGTTAATCTGATTTGGTTGATCGCTTCGGCCAGTTGCAACAACAGTTGCATGCTTACGAGCGATAACAGGGTCAATTTCGGGATCTGGATTGGCAAGAGCAAAGACTATTGAGCCCTTAGCCATCGCGGCGATATCCGATTCAACCAAAATATTTGGAGCACTTACTCCGATAAATACATCTGCACCAACGAGAGCTTCTGACATGCTGCCTTGGAAATTATCTTTATTGCTATGTTCAATAAACCACTGCTGCATTGGATCAGCACTCTTCATCGCAGGGTGGATAACACCGCTGTGGTTAAAGCCAATGATGTTTTTCGCTCCATCTAATACGAGTAAGCGAGCAACGGCATTTCCTGCTGCTCCAACACCACTGAGAATAATTTTTACATCAGATAAATTCTTCTTCACTAATTTAAGTGAATTACGAAGTGCGGCAAGCACAACGATTGCTGTTCCATGTTGATCATCATGGAAGACAGGGATATCAAGTAATTCGCGCAGACGCGCTTCAACTTCGAAGCAACGTGGTGCAGAAATATCTTCTAAGTTAATTCCACCGTACACAGGTGCAATCAATTGCACGGTGCGGACAATTTCATCAACATCTTGTGTGTCAAGACATACTGGCCACGCATCGACATCTGCAAAACGCTTGAAAAGTGCAGCCTTGCCTTCCATAACAGGAAGCGCCGCAGCTGGACCAATATTTCCAAGGCCCAATACAGCAGAGCCATCGGTGACAACTGCAACCGTATTTCGCTTGATTGTTAAGCGACGAGCATCGGATGGATCATCAACAATTGCTTGGCAGATACGAGCAACACCTGGAGTGTATGCACGAGATAGATCATCACGAGTCTTTAAAGGCACTTTCGATTGAACTTCAAGCTTTCCACCTAAGTGCAATAAGAATGTGCGATCAGAAACTTTATGAACAACTAAGCCCTTATGAGAACTAATTGCTTTTGTTATTTGATCGGCATGAGATGCATCAACCGTGTCACACGTAACATCAATAACAACTTTTTCTAGGAATGATTCAACAACGTCGAGTGCGGTGATTGTTGCGCCAGCATCAGTGATTGCAGCAGTAATGAGTGCAACTGGTTGTAATGAAGGTGAACCTTCAACACGAATTGTTATGCCGTAGCCAGGACTTGTAGATGCCATTTATGCAACTCCGTATAAGCGATCGCCGGCATCGCCCAGACCTGGAACGATGTAACCCTTTTCATTTAGTTTTTCATCAAGTGCACCAGTAACAATTGTTATTGGAATTTTTGCATCGGCAAAGGCGCGTTCCATTGCTGCGATTCCTTCAGGGGCAGCAAGAATACAAATCGCCGTAATCTCTGTCGCCCCACGTTCAATTAAATAATTAAGTGCTGCAACTAATGTTCCACCCGTTGCAAGCATTGGGTCGAGAACAAAGCAGTGGCGACCTGAAAGATCATCTGGAAGTCGATTGGCGTAAGTGCTAGCTTGCAAAGTTTTTTCATCTCGCACCATTCCAAGGAATCCAACTTCGGCATTTGGCACAAGACGAGACATTCCTTCAAGCATTCCAAGACCCGCGCGCAAAATTGGCACAACTATTGGGCGAGGAGACGCCATCTTTAGACCCTCGGTATGCGTAACCGGAGTTTTAATTTTTACTTTAACTGTCTGAACATCGCGAGTAGCTTCATACGCTAGAAGTGTTACGAGTTCTTCCACAAGATGCCTAAATGTTGGTGAATCAGTTTTTTCGTCGCGCAAAACGGTCAATTTATGTGAAATCAACGGGTGGTTGGCAACGTGAACTTTCATGTTTCAGAGTGTACAGGGCTTTTATTCTATTGAAATGAGTGTAAGGATGCTCCTGTACTTTTCAGAGCGGGAAAGGTGAGATATGGAACATATAAGTAACTCAAATCTCATTAACGATATCGATATCGCCGTTGCCGCCTGGCATGAAGATGGCCGCTGGACGTTGGCGCTTCTGCCCGATGCACATGATCTTGCGCAAATAATCGATCGCCTTAAATCTCAACAAACTAATGGCGGAGCAATTGCACTGATTGCAATTGATGAAGAGTTTTTTATTCTGATTCGAGTTCTTGGTTCACACATCACAATGTTTTTAAGTGATGTTACCTGTGCGCTCGACTATGAAGTTGCGTCAGATTTCTTAGAAATAAATGAAATAGATACGCCAGAAGAAGATGAAGATCCATTTCCTGTGGGCTATCTAGATATTTTTGCTGACCTCGGTATGAATCACATGGAGATGGCTGCACTCTGCGACGATGCTGAATTATTTCCGGATGAACAACTCGAAGCAATTGCAAGCCGATTAGGTTTTGGCGATCAGTTTGCGCAGTTATTGGAACTGTGACTTCTGTTGAATTAATGCGCGAAGCGATTGCTATTGCGCAACAGAGCCTTGCATCGAACGATGTTCCAGTAGGAGCACTCATTATTGATCCCGCTGGAAAAATTATTGCTACCGGAACAAATGAACGTGAAGCAAAATCAGATCCAACTGCTCATGCAGAAATTGTTGCAATGCGAAAAGCCACGTCCAATGGATGGCGATTAGATAATCACACACTTGTTGTCACGCTCGAACCCTGTGCAATGTGTGCAGGTGCAATTGCACAAGCGCGCATTTCTAAAGTGATTTTTGGCGCATGGGATGAAAAAGCCGGTGCAGCAGGTTCGGTCTGGGATGTATTACGAGATCCGCGGGCAATTCACCGCGTTGAAGTTGAATCAGGAATACTAGAAAAAGAGTGCGCTGCTTTGTTGAGTGATTTTTTCCGCTCAAGCCAATAGTTCATACGAAGGATTAAGTATTTTTAGCGAACCATTTTCTTCGCCAACCATTCCTTCTGCACGCAATTCGGTACCAACTTCAAGGCCTGCGATTTCCCGGCGGCCTAAGAATTGAAGTGTGATTCCACCACTTTCATCCCATAATTCGATTTCAAGTACTGGCGCTGAACCGCTTGGTGCGGTCTTAATTGACGCAACCTTTCCTTGTACTTGCGCACGTCTGCGCCACTGCACAGAACCAATAGGTGTGACATCTTCTGCGTAATGACTAATTGGTCCTGCAGATGCCTCAACTGGTTTTGATTGAACTGGTGCAACAGTTGAAATCTTCTTTTCTTTTCTATCAATAGTAATTGGCGTTCCAGATAAAATTCGCTCAACATCGAATGGAACAATTGTTGCTACAACTCGTGGTAGCTGCGAAATCGGTGCTGCAATTGCTTCAGCAGTTCTATCGTGCAGCAAGCGTCCCAAGAATCGAGAGTAAGAACGACGAGGCAAGAGCAGAGTTAATTCAATTTCAGCTTTTTCTGTCATCTTAATTGCGTAATCGACAGCAGCATTTGCAAGACGGCGATCTGGGCAATCTATTAGTTCTAGCGTTACATCATCGAGTGCATCTGATTTTGCCCATGCTTTAGCAATTTGGTCTGCACGCAAATCATCAATAACGAAGTGAACAGCCTTGAGCTCGCGTGGTTTAAGAGAGCGTGCATAACGAATTGCACCCACTGTTGCCACGTCAACACTGTCAACCAAGACTGTCACATCATGTCGAGCGATTGATGTGGCTCGCTCTTGTTCGACCTTAACATCTAGTGCACTCTGTTCCTTTGTGTACTGACGACGAAGACGTAAAAAAGTGAATACAAGAATTGGAGCCGTAACTAAAACTAACCAAGCACCTTCACTAAATTTAACAATTGAGAAAATAATTACAACAATAAAAGAAACAGCTCCGGATAATCCGTTAATTGCCATTTTCCAACGCCACGCGCCCAAGCGGTGTGTGTATGCATGTTTTGTCATACCAAAGCCAGCCAATGTAAATCCTGTAAATACACCAAGTGCATAAAACGCAACAAGATGTTCAACTGATCCCGCAGTCAGTAATACCAAGGCAATTCCACCACCTGCGAGCAAGAGAATTCCATTTGAAAAAGCCAAGCGGTGTCCGCGTTTTGTTAATTGACGAGGCAAATAACCATCGGATGCCACAAAGTTAACGAGTAAGGGGAAGGCGCTATACGTTGTGTTTGCGCCAGCAATCAAAATAAGAGTCGTTGCAAACTGAACGAAAATGAACATCGCGTTGCCGAATGCACCTTCGCCCATCGCTGCTTTAACAATCTGCGAAATAACAGTTGGCGTTCCACTTTCATATGGCATTGCATGAATTTGATGAGCAAACCACGAAACACCTAAAACCAAACTTCCGAGCAAGCAACTCATCACAACTAAGGTGCGACGAGCATTGACGTGCTCAGGTGCTTTAAAGAGTGCAACACCATCGGAGATTGCCTCAAGACCCGTCAGAGATGATCCGCCATTTGCAAATGCTCGAAGCAGAATAAATATGGCAGCAAATGTAAGCAATCCACTAGGTTGGCCAAGAGGAACCGCACCTGGCAAATTAGTTTCAAGCATCGGCAACGTGTCGCTGAAGTAGCGATATAAACCAATAGCAAAAACAATAAACATTGATCCAACGAATAAATATGTTGGCAACGCAAATGCTTTTCCTGCTTCTTTCACACCGCGTAGATTTCCATAGGTTAATAAAGCGATGACGCCCAAGATCATCGGCATCTTCCACGGTTCAAGTTCTGGGAAAGTAGAAATTATTGCGGCAACACCTGCTGCAGATTGAATTGCAAGTGTCACAATGTAATCAAGCATCAATGCAACACCAGCGATTTGTGCAACTACTGGACCGAAGTTATCTCTAGAAACTATGTACGCGCCACCAGTTTTTGTATATACGTCAATTACGTTTCGATACGACAGAGTAATAATAAGAAGAATGATTAAAACTATTGCTGTCATTGGCATCAAGATGGCAAAAGCAGCAAGACCAAAAGCTGGCAACAACGCAATCAATATCTGTTCACTGCCATACGCAGAAGATGAAATGCAGTCAGAAGATAAAATGCCAAGCGCGTATTTTTTATCTAACCGCTGATGGCTCAAGGTGTGACGGTTTAGTGCACCACCCAGTAAACGCCGCTTTATTTTGTAGGAAAGCGGATCTTTTAGGTGCGCATGATCTTGCAAGGCAACCGGCTCCGGTGCCCCATCTGTCCACGACTTCGGCATAGTAGACTCATCTTATGCGTACAAAGATGTATATCGATGGTCAATGGGTTGATGGCATTGCAACAATGCCTGTCACCGATCCAAGTGATGGTTCCGTTATCGCAGAAGTAGCCGTCGCGGGCCCAGAACAATGCGAAGCTGCCGTAGCAGCAGCAGATCGCGCCGCCGCCGATTGGGCAAAGACTGCACCGCGTGTTCGCTCTGAAATCTTGCGCAAGGCTTTTGAAATCATGGTTGCCGAAGCAGATGAAATTGCAACAATTGTTTCTAAAGAAAATGGCAAAGTACTTACCGATGCAAAAGGTGAAGTTTTGTACGCCGCCGAATTCTTTCGTTGGTTCGCAGAAGAGGCAGTGCGCGTACCGGGTGATTTCCGTAAATCACCAAGTGGTGACAAAAGAATTCTCGTTACTCACCAACCAATAGGTGTCTCACTACTTATTACTCCCTGGAACTTTCCGGCAGCAATGGCCACACGCAAAATTGGCCCAGCAATTGCCGCAGGGTGCACAATGATTTTAAAACCTGCATCTGAAACGCCATTAACTGCGCTCGCAATTGTTGACATCATGGAACGCGCTGGAGTACCTAAGGGTGTTATCAACTTAATCTTGCCTCAAAAAGTTGGCGAATCAATTTCAAAGATTTTGCACGACCCACGAGTAAAAAATCTTTCATTCACAGGTTCGACTGAAGTTGGCCGCGTTCTGATCCGTGAAGCTGCTGATCGTGTAATTCGTTGTTCCATGGAACTCGGAGGCAATGCACCATTTATCGTCTTCGATGATGCAGATATTCCAGCAGCAGTTGCTGGCTTAATGCTTGCAAAAATGCGCAACGGTGGCGCTGCATGTACTTCAGCAAATCGTATTTATGTTCAAAAGGGCGTCGCAGAGCAATTCACAAAAGAGTTCTCACATGCAATGTCACAACTAAAAATGGGTAAAGGCACAGACGCAGGAACGCAATTAGGTGCAAGTGTCTCCATTAAAGAACGTAACAAGATTGCAGAGTTAGTAGACGCCGCAGTTAAATCAGGCGGAAAACTCCACACCGGCGGCACAACTCCAGATGGTGATGGCGCTTTCTATCCAGCAACAGTTATCTCTGTCGATAAAACTAATGACATTCTCAATCACGAAGTCTTTGGTCCAGTTGCGCCAATCGTTACTTTCGAAACCGATGCCGAAGCAATCCAACTAGCTAACGCAACTGATTTTGGATTAATAAGTTACGTATTTTCTAAAGATTTAACCCGCGCAATTCGTGCCGCAGAATCACTCGAATCAGGAATGGTCGCAATCAATAAAGGCGTTATCTCTGATCCGGCTGCACCATTTGGTGGCGTGAAGCAGAGCGGCCTTGGACGCGAAGGTGGATTCGATGGAATCCACGAGTTCCTCGAAACCAAATACATTGGCGTCGAGATTTAAATTACTTCTTCTTTAGCTTGTATCCCTTTGGACACTTAGGGCTCAC
>CANHNH010000018.1 GCA_947461995.1 Candidatus Nanopelagicaceae bacterium | reverse complement strand
AGAGCCGGGGGATTTACAGTCCCCTCCCATTGGCCGCTCGGGCAACCCGCCAAGGTCGAACGTTTTACGGCGGGTGAAGATTACCTCAAATTAATCAGTAGAGGTAATTCGTCGTTTTCTTGAGCGAAGCAGTAACCCAAGTAGAAGAAGTACTGCAATTCCAGCGATTATTTTGGCAAGTGTTACTGGCAGATTAGATCCAGATTCTGGTTCTACAGTTTCTACATTTTCAGAAATTGCGACTATGCCTTCAATTAAATTAAATGTGTAACTTCCATTGAGGACGTGTCCATCAGCAGATGCAACGCGATACTTAACTTTAAATTGTCCTGTCTCAGAAGCTGTGTTGAGAAGCCGAGTAATTTTTGTGCCTTCTGTGTTTGTTTCTCCCATGCCGATATCTTCACCGCTAGGGGACATAATCGAAACTGAGTTACCAGTGCCCAAATTCATTAATTCTTCACTGAATTCGAGCTCAATCTGCTCAGGTAATTTTTCAATGTTTACCGAAGCACCTGGGTTAGATGTAACTAGTTCTGAGTGGGCAAAAGCAGGCGGAATGACAAAACTGAATAGGGTCACAAGGGTTATAACTAGTATTTTTTTCATGAACTCTTCTTTGGGTGGCTTAGTAGGAAACTAACAACGCTTTCAGCAAACTTAGCAGAGAGCTCAGGAGCGTGTTTACCTTTATTGATGGTCCATAATTCAGAAGTCGCACGTGTTTTGCAACCTTTGTATCTCAGTACCGTCGTTTCTGCTCCAGCTAATTTTCGATCCAGATCAAGTCGTGGAAGTACTCGGTATGGTTTTTTCCCACACTCATTTATTTTGCCCCAGAGATCGATTGTTTTGCGCGCCGATGGATAAGCGTTTCCAAATAAATACCCACCCGTGTATGTGATGACAGCGTCATTTGTTCCGTTAATTTGTAGAACGCTAACTGGTGAAGTTGGTTTACAGCTCTTTGGATTTGAAAACGTCATTCCTGAAAGACTAACTATTGCTGCAATTCGATCTGATTGATTGCACGCCATCCGGTGAGCCATAAATCCGCCATTGGAATGTCCAACAATATAAATCCTCGCAGGATCAACGACATAATCTTTAGAAACTGAATCGATAATGCTCAGTAAATAAGCCTCGTCATCGACGGTGTTTGAATCAAAGTTGCAACAAGCCGGAGTTGCATTCCAAAACAGAAAACCATTGGAATCTTTGATCCCAGTTGGATAGACCGTCAAAATCCCTTTTTGATCTGCGACTTTGCCGAGTTCGAAATAACTCTGCGCATATGGAGATTCGGCTGTATATCCATGTAACCCAATAATCAGCGGAGCGGGAGTATTAGGTTGGTAATTATTCGGTAGAATTAATGTGAATGGTCGATCTCCCGGATACGCCACTTCTGCGGCGTGCGATGGTGGAATCGGGATAATGCTCAACAATAAAACTAAAAGGGTAATCCGTGCCCGAAACATGGTGAAAATCTAGTCTAGTCGCGGAAGAATTTCATAACTTTTCGGGTGAGAAGATAAGATGAGCAAATGGCTGATAGCAGTTTTGACATCACTTCCAAAATTGATCGTATGGAATTAGATAATGCAATAAATCAAGCAATCCGCGAGATTGATACCAGATTTGATTTTAAGAACACAGGTTCTTCAATCGAACTCAAAGGCGAAGTAATAAACATTGAGGCCGATACCGAAGAGCGTGCAAAGGCTGCACTTGATGTCGTTAAGGACAAGATGATCAAGCGCGGAGTTTCTCTTAAGCATTTAGATGCCGGTGCACCACAACTCAGCGGAAAGATTTACAAAATTGCTGCGCCTCTCAAAGAAGGCATTTCAACTGAAAATGCAAAGAAGGTTGCAAAATTCTTACGCGATGATGGTCCTAAGTCATTGAAAACTCAGATTCAAGGTGATGAACTTCGTGTGACAAGTAAGAGTCGCGATGATTTACAGGCAGCTATGGCACTCGTTAAAGACGGTGCATGGGACTTCGCAGTTCAATTTACGAATTTCCGCTAATTGTCTAGATACAAAACGGGCTTACTCTTTGGTGTAGCTGCCTATACATGCTGGGGAGCCTTCCCTTTGTATTGGCCTTTGTTGCAACCAGCAGTCCCTTTAGAAATAGCTGCACATCGCGCAGTTTGGTCACTCTTCTTCTGTTTGGTTGCACTTGGATTTAGTAAGCAAATAAAGAATACATACGTTCTACTAAAAAACCCACGTATCTTTTTTCGCTTATCGCTTGCAGCTGGACTTATTTCACTTAACTGGATTGTCTATATCTGGGGCGTGAACAATGGTGGTGTTGTTGAGTGTGCACTTGGGTACTACATCAACCCACTCATAATAATTGCATTTGGCGTTTTGAGATTGCGCGAAAGAATGCGCAAACTTCAGTGGACTGCAGTTGGTTTTGGTGCACTCGGTGTGCTGGTTTTAACCATTGATTACGGTCGACTGCCATGGGTTGCACTTACTATTGCCTTTTCTTGGGGTACATACGGCCTTGTTAAGAAAGAACTCAACCTTGGTGCTCTTGAAGGACTAGCACTTGAATCTCTGCTTTTCTTTCCTTTTTTCGGGGGTTATTTGATCTATCTCGCTGTAAACGGAACGGGAAAACTTGGAACTTCACCTGGGCTATCAATTCTGCTTGTAGGTGCGGGAATAATTACTGCAGTACCACTCTTGCTATTTAATGGGGCTACATCACGTTTGCCCTTTACGATTCTAGGTTTACTTCAATACATCACACCAACATTGCAATTTGCAATCGGTGTGTGGGTGCGTCATGAAGCAATGTCAACGGGGCGTTGGTTTGGATTCATAATTATTTGGGCCGCACTTATTACGCTAGGAATAGATTTAATTAAATCAGGACGTACGGTCAATAACAGCATCGCACAAGGATAAAAGCGCACCAGTTGCTTCACCCACTGGCAGGGGACCTAATGCGCTACGCGCTTCCTTGGCAATTGACATCAACTGTGAACGTGATTCATCAAGTGCTTTATGTGAGCGCAGTTCTCTCAAAACCTGAGCAACAGTTGCTTCATCTTCAATTGGTCCGCTCAATAAATGACGAAGTTCGCTATCGGCTGAGTCGAAAGATTTCATAACATTTAGTGTCACAAGTGTTGGAACACCTTCGCGTAGGTCCGTTCCAGGTGTTTTTCCTGATTCAAATGAATCACTGGAAATATCAATAACATCATCGGCAAGTTGAAATGCAACGCCCATTTTTTCACCAAATGTCGTAAGTGTTTCCATGACATCACGTGGAGCACCAGAAAGCAATGCACCAAAGCGTGCGCTAGTGGCAATAAGTGAACCAGTTTTATCTGCAACAACATTGAGATAGTGCTCGAGAGGATCGATACCAGCACTTGGACCTTGAGTCTCCATTATTTGACCAATGACTAAGCGTTCAAAAGTGCGTGCTTGTAAGCGAACTGCTTCTGGGCCCATGTCTGCAAGTAAATCTGAAACTTTTGCGAAGAGATAATCTCCGGTCAAAATTGCGACTGAATTTGTCCAGCGCGTATTCGCACTCATTACACCGCGACGAAGAGGTGCTTCATCCATTACATCATCGTGATACAAAGTTCCAAGGTGAGTTAATTCGCATACAACTGCCGCATCAATCACTTGAGCTCGACTTGGATCTCCGTAATGAGATGCAATGAGAGTTAATAACGGGCGCAGGCGCTTTCCACCTGCATCAACTAAGTGGCGTGATGTTTCAATTACTAGAGGATACTTACCAACAATTTGTTCGCGTAACCGAGACTCAACAAGTGTTAGTCCATCGGAGAGTTGCGCCTCAAACTCTGGCGAAATCTCAGGAATTCCGAGCGACGCCATTAGCGAATAAATATCGCGATATTGCTTATGAAATCAAGCAGTGGTGATGGGAAAACACCTAAGAAAATTGTAATTGCAACGGAGAATAAAACAGTGATGCGTGTGAGTGCTGAAGGAATCACAACGCTTGTTGCATCTTCAAGTGGATCAGAGAAGAACATCAGAACGATTACGCGAATATAGAAGAACGCCGCGATTGCACTTGATAGAACACCAGCAATAACAACTGCTGTCGAACCACTTTCATAAGCTGCAGAAAAGATTGAAAATTTTCCGATAAATCCGCTTGTCAGTGGAATTCCAGCAAATGCGAGCAAGAACGTTGCAAACGATGTTGCTACCCATGGCGAACGTTTTCCAAGGCCAGCCCAACGATTGAGATCGGTGACTTCTCCGGCGCTATCTCGAACAAGTGTCACGACGGCAAAGGCACCTACTGTGGCGACACCATAAGCAAATAAGTAGTAAATGCTTGCATCAAGTCCAGCTTTATTAAGGGCAATAACTCCTGTGAGCAAGAAACCTGCGTGAGCAATAGATGAGTAGGCAAGCATACGTTTTACATCGCGTTGCGCAATTGCAACGAGTGAGCCAAAAACCATCGTGATGATTGCGATACCAACAAGCAATGGACGCCATGACCATTCGGCATTTGCAAATGACGTGTAGTAAATACGGAGCATTGCACCAAATGCTGCAACCTTGGTTGCCGCAGCCATAAAGGCAGTTACCGGTGTTGGTGCACCTTGATACACATCTGGTGACCAGGCATGGAAGGGAACTGCGCCAACTTTAAACAAAAGCCCAATGGATAAAAATGCAATTCCTATTAATAAAAAGACATCATTGCCGGTACCACCGATTACTGCGTTGCGAATTCCATCGAAAGATACTGAACCTGAATAACCGTAAAGATACGCTGCACCAAATAAGAAGAATGCTGATGAGAATGCACCGAGTAAAAAGTATTTAAGTGCAGATTCTTGTGAAAGTAATCTGCGACGGCGTGAAAGACCTGCCATTAAATACAGTGGCAAAGAAAGCACTTCGAGTGCGACAAAGAGGGTAATTAGATCTGATGCGACTGGGAACAAGAGCATTCCAGCAACTGCAAAGAGAGTCAGTGGGAAAACTTCTGTGACTTGCTGGCCGCGAGCAATAGATTCGCGCTCCTCTGGTGATCCAGGAATAGCAGCGGCTGCAGCAGCAAAATTTTCCGTATCAGCAATAAGAAAAACAGCAAGGATTGCAATAATCAAAATAGATGCTTGAAGTAATACACCTGGTCCATCAATGATGACAGAACCCATTGCAGCAGTTGTTGAGCCTGAATTTCTAATTCGCCAGACCTGAACGAGTGAGAGCACGAGAGTTCCAATGGCCACACTTATTTGTGCGATTGGACGTATTGATTTAGAAGCGAAGGCTTCGATTAATACACCGACTATTGCTCCTGCAAAGACAACCAAAATTGGTGAGAGAAGCGAGTATGAAAGTACTGGTGAAATAAATTCACTCATTTACTTGCCTCCATGTGTAGGTGCGGGATCAATAAATCCCATTTGCGTAATAACGTGAGCCGCGGCTGGATTAATTATGTTAAGTGCAGGCGCAGGATAGAAGCCTAAGAGAACAATCACGGCAATAACCGGTGCAATTGCAACCTTTTCACGCAGATTAAGATCTGCAAGATTTTCATTTCCGGGAGTTGTTGGTCCGTGCAATGCACGTTGAACAGGAATAAGAATGTATAACGCTGCAAGAACAATTCCAAATGTGGCAATTACTGCCGCTACTGGATATCTCGTAAATGTTCCAACGAGTACCAAAAATTCGCTGACGAAACTTGAAAGTCCCGGTAGCGCCAAACTTGAAAGCCCTGCAATAAAGAATGTCCACGCCATGATTGGAGTAACTCTTTGAAGACCGCCAAAGTCAGCAATTGTTGATGACCCACGACGAGAAATCATCCAACCAGCAACCAAGAAGAGGGCTGCGGTAGAAAATCCGTGGTTAAACATGTACAGAGTCGCACCGCTATGACCTTGTGTTGTCATTGCGAAAATTCCGAGTGTGATGAATCCGAAGTGAGAAATTGATGTGTATGCAATCAATCTTTTGATGTCTTTTGCACCAATTGCTAGGAATGCACCGTACACAATAGAAATCAAAGACAATGTAATGATTAATGGCGTAAAAGTTTTAGTTGCTTCAGGAAATAGGGCCAAGCAATAGCGAATCATTCCAAATGTTCCAACTTTGTCGAGAACACCTAAGAGCAATACTGATGTTCCAGGAGTTGCAGATTTTGCTGCATCTGGCAACCAAGTGTGAAATGGGAACAATGGAGCTTTGATTGCAAAGGCTATAAAGAAGCCAAGGAATAAGAGGTTCTGAGTTGTCGAACTCATTTCAAGTTCAGAGAGAGCAGCGATATTAAATGTATGTCCACCTTGTTCGCCAGAGATCACATACAAGGCAATGATGGATGCAAGCATCAATAATCCACCAAAGAGTGAGTAGAGCAAGAACTTCACTGCTGCAGCTGATCGTTCTCCGCTTCCGTAACCACCAATAAGGAAGTACACCGGCACCAACATTGCTTCAAAGAAGACATAGAAAAGGAAGACATCAGTTGCTGCAAATACTCCAAATGACATTGTCTGCAAAATCAAAATTAAAATATAGAAAGTTTTGGTGCTCCAACGACCACCCTCTGATTCATTCCACCCAGCCAGAACCACAATCGGTGCCAATAACGCCGTCATAAGAATCAGAACGAGTGCGATGCCATCTACGCCCACTGCGTATTTAATACCAAACGCCTTGATCCAGTCATAGCTTTCAATAAATTGAAGCGCTGTATTGGAACGTTCAAATTTAATGGTCATCAAGATAGTTGCTACTGCTGCAATAAGAGTTGTTGCAAGTGCTAATTGCTTTGCTAACAAAGATTTAGTCTGTGGCAAAGTAGCAATAAAGCCCGCACCGAAAAGTGGAATTGCCATAATCAACGTTAAGTAGTTCATAGTGTCACCGCCCAAATAGCTGCAATTAATGCAATCGCGCCGATAACAATGAGTGCTGCGTAGCTACGAACAAAACCTGTTTGTGTAGAACGAAGTGCTGCTCCAGATTCAAGAGTTGCAGATGCCACACCCCGCACAGTTCCGTCGACAACAACCTCGTCAGTCTTAACAAGTAAACGAGTAAGCGCTTGTCCTGGGCGCATGAATACGCTTTCGTTGAAGTCATCTTGCAATAAATCGCGACGTGCAATTCGAGTAAATACTGAAACCTCTGTTGGCGCGGTATCTGAGACAGGGTTGCGACCGTACTTAAACCAAGCAAATGCTGCGCCCAGAATTACAACCCCAAGTGCCATCAGTGAAATAACAACTGGTGGCAAAATTTCTTCACCATGACCTTCGTGTGCTTCGAAAAGTGGAGATAGCCAGTGAACAAGTGCATCACCCCGCGCGAGTAAGAATCCTGAAGTAACAGAACCGATTGCAAGGATTCCCATTGGCAGCAACATTAAAAATGATGATTCATGAGGTGGATGGTTTATGTCATAACGTGGAGTTCCGGCAAATGTAAGGATCATCAAGCGAGACATATAAAACGCTGTAAGTGCTGCGCCGAAAAGTGCCACAGAACCAATGATAATTCCCTTAATGCCACCTGAGTAAAACGCTGTTTCGATAATTTTGTCTTTGGAATAAAAACCCGCAAATGGTGGAACACCTAGAATTGCAAGATAACCCAGGCCAAATGTTGCAAATGTAACTGGCATAAAGTGTCTGATGCCACCGAACTTTCGCATATTTACTTCATCGCCGGTTCCGTGCATAACAGAACCTGCTCCAAGGAACATTCCTGCTTTAAAGAATCCATGTGTAAGTAAATGCATGATTGCAAATGCATAACCAACTGGGCCTAAACCAGTAGCTAGCACCATGTAACCAATTTGGGACATTGTTGATGCCGCGAGAGCTTTTTTAATGTCATCTTTAGCTGTACCGATAATCGCACCAAATAGAAGTGTGATTGCGCCGATGATTACGACTAGTAATTGCGCAGTTGGTGCGGCATCGAAAATAAAGTTAGAGCGAGTAATTAAGTAAACACCAGCTGTAACCATTGTCGCTGCGTGGATTAGCGCTGATACAGGCGTTGGGCCTGCCATCGCATCACCTAGCCATGCTTGCAATGGGAATTGAGCAGATTTACCTGTTGCGGCCAATAAAAGCATTATTCCAATTGCAGTCAGTGCACCCTGCGATGTGCCCTCTGCTGCTTCTTTAACACCGCTAAATGAAACGGTTCCCATCGTTGCAAATGCAATCATGATTGCAAATGAAAGGCCCATGTCACCAACACGGTTTGCAATAAATGCCTTCTTTGATGCTGTTGCGTACGCAGGCTTTTGATTCCAGAAACCAATAAGTAGGTAGGAGGCAAGACCTACGCCTTCCCAACCAACATAAAGGTTGAGGTATGAATCGCCCATGACCAGTAACAACATCGCTGCAATAAAAAAATTGAGGTAGGCAAAAAATCTGCGGCGATCTTTGTCGTGATCCATATATGCGATGGAATAGATATGAATAAGTGTTCCAACGCCAGTAATAAGTAGTACAAAACAGATTGATAATTGATCAACCAATAAGCCGGCATCAACGTTGAAGGAACCAACAGAAATCCAGTTAAATAGTTTTTGTGAAACAGAACGATTTTCTGGGCTCCGACCGAGCATTTGATAGAACTGCACAGCGCCTAATACAAATGACATTCCTGAGAACGCAGTAGCTAATAAGTGGCCCCAGCGATCAGCGCGACGACCTGCAAGAAGCAACACTGCGGCACCAAATAGTGGAAGTGCGATGAGGTAAACCAATCCGTTATTAACCAACATATCTATCTCTTTAACAAACTAGCATCATCAACTGATGCTGATCGGCGAGAACGATAGATAGTCACGATAATTGCAAGTCCAACCACAACTTCGCACGCAGCCACAACCATCGTAAAGAATGCAACAACTTGACCGTCAAGATTGCCATTAATGCGGGCAAAAGTTACGAATGACAGATTGGCTGCGTTAAGCATTAATTCGATGCACATGAAGACCACAATCGCGTTTCGACGCATGACAACACCGATTGCACCGATAGTAAAAAGCAGTGCTGATACGTACAGATAGTTTGTTGGATTCACTACTTCTCCTCCACAACTTCTGTATTGATCTGATCGAGTTGAAATTGCGAAGAATCGATCATGTCGCCACGAGTACGAAGAGTTTCTGAAATAGATGCCGGTGCAGGGCTTCCATCAGGCAAAAGTGCAGGAACATCCACAGCGTTGTGTCGAGCAAAAACTCCTGGGCCAGGTAAACCGGCAGCTGTTGCTAGTGAACCTGAACGAAAACGTTGTTCAGAGAGTTCGCGTTGTGTTGGTCTGGCGACTTCACGTTGATGATGCGCAAGAACCATTGCTCCTAGAGCTGCAGTAATTAAGAGTGCAGATACAACTTCAAATGGCCAGACATATGTTGAAAAAAGAAGTTGCGCTAATCCTTGAACATTTCCAGCAGCGTTTGCTGTTTCTAATCCGATTGGCTCGCGGCCAAGTGATGCTCGACCGATGAGAGAAACCATTAATCCACCAAAACCAAGGGCTGCAGTAATCGCAATAGGGCGTAATCCGCGAATTGTTTCTGTGAGTGAGTCAGATGCATCAACACCAACGAGCATTAAAATAAACAGGAAGAGCATCATTACTGCGCCGGTGTAAACAACAACCTGAACAATTCCCAAGAAAAGTGCACCCTGAGCAATATAGAAAAATGCAAGAGTGATCATTACCCAAGCAAGTAAGAGTGCAGAGTGAACTGCTTTCTTAACAAGAAGCATTCCAAGGGCTGCTAGCACTGCCAGCGGCGCCATAATCCAAAATAGAATTGACTCTGGCATTACTTTTTCACCTCTTGCGATGGGTGAGCTTCTGGAACTTCTCCTCGGTAATAAGTGTGATGATCTGCTTCTGGATACATTGGATGTGGTGGCATCAACATCCCGGAACGAAGAGGTGCTAATAAATCTTCTTTTTCGAAGATTAAATTTGAACGAGAGTCATCTGCAAGTTCATATTCATTTGTCATTGTAAGTGCGCGAGTTGGGCATGCTTCTATACACAGACCACAGAAAACGCATCGCAAGTAATTAATTTGATACACCTTGCCGTAACGCTCTCCTGGAGACATTCGGTTTTCATCGGTGTTATCAGCTCCTTCTACATAAATAGCATCCGCTGGACATGCCCACGCACAGAGCTCACAACCAATGCATTTTTCTAAACCATCTGGGTGGCGATTAAGTTGGTGGCGGCCATGAAAACGTTCTTGGGTTGGAGCCTTAACTTCTGGATATTCGACAGTAAGTGTTTTCTTAAACATGGTGCGAAAGGTGAGCCAAAAACCTTTGAGTTGCGCGAAGAGAGAAGCGGGTCCTTCACTTACTACTGGCACGAACTCAACGTTGTTAACGTCAACATCTTTAGAAGCTCTTGGCTCTATTTGCTCAGACATGATCGCTCTCCTTATTTGGTAACGCTGGCACCGCAAAATCAGGTTTAGATAGTTCGGGACGTGGAGAGTTCTTCTTTTTCTGCTTCACATTATCAAAAGCCACATTTACAAACATAACTATCGCAACCACGATTCCAGAGAAAATTAAAACTCCTGTACGAGATGTTCCCTGTTGTGAAAGAACTCGAAGAGTTGCGACTACCAAAATCCAGAAGAGTGAGACTGGAATCAACACTTTCCAACCAAATTGCATGAATTGGTCATAGCGCATACGTGGGAGAGTTCCGCGCAGCCAAACAAATATGAAAAAGAATCCAGCCACTTTTATAAAGAACCAAATAGCGGTAAACCAGCCACCTAGCCAGCTTTCCGTAAATCCAAGTCCTGGAGGTGCGTGATATCCGCCGAGGAAAAGTGTTGTTGCAAGTGCTGACACACCAACAATATTTACGTACTCAGCCAAGAAGAAGAGCGCGAATTTAAGTGATGAGTACTCGGTATGGAATCCACCAACGAGTTCGCCTTCTGCTTCTGCTAAATCAAAAGGTGCACGGTTTGTTTCGCCGACCATAGAAATTGCATAAATTACGAATGATGGGAACAGAACAACTGCATACCACCACTTATCTTGCGCAGCGACAATGTCAGAAGTAGACATTGAACCTGAATAAATAAATACTGATACGAGCGAGAGGCCCATTGCAACTTCATATGAAATAACTTGTGCGCTCGATCGCAATCCACCAAGTAGCGGATATGTAGAACCAGATGACCAACCTGCAAGCACAATTCCGTAAACACCAACGGATGCGATTGCCAATACATAGAGAACGCCAACTGGAATATCTGTCATCTGCATAACAGTTTTATGCCCAAATAAAGTAACTTGACCAGTAACTGGGATAACTGCAAATGCCATAAAGCAAGTGGTTGCGCTAATAATTGGCGCAATTACGAAAATTATCTTATCTGCAGCCGCTGGAATTAAATCTTCCTTTAGAGCTAACTTAACTCCATCTGATAATGATTGAAGTAATCCAAGTGGGCCAACTCTGTTTGGTCCTGGTCGCTCTTGCATGCGAGCAACAATTCGACGCTCTGCCCAAATTGCAAGAAGTGTAAGAACTACACACGCCGCAAAAACTAGAAGTCCTTTTACAGCGATGATCCAACCTGGATCTGTTGCGAGGATCTCTGCATTTGTCATGCCTTCACCACCTTTACAACGCCACCGTGTGCATTACCAAGTTTAGAAAGTAGTTCTGACCCTCGTGAATTACGTGGTGCCCAAACAGCGTCATCATGAATATCTTCAACAAGTACAGGCAAAACTACTGAACCTTGTGCGTTTGAAATTGAAATTCGATCTCCAGTAATAACGCCAATAGATGTTGCGCGCTTTGGTGAGATAACTGCAATTGTTTGACGAGCGGTTCCTGCTAGGTTTTCTTCGCCTTTTTGCAAAGTGCCAAGATCTAGCAAGCGGCGCCAAGAAGTGATGAGAGCTTCATCTGCAGCAAGTGGAGCTGCACTTCGCGCTGGTGTTGCAGTAAATGATGCACGCGCACCGTCCCACAATCCTAGGGATGCAATTTCGCGAGCGGCTGCTGAAACCGTTCCGAGTGAAATTGTTTTTCCTAGTGCATCAGCAATCATTGAAAGAATTCGGACATCGCTTCGATTAAGGGAATCAGCAACTGCTGAATCAAAAGCACGTGCACTTCCAGTCCAATTAAGGAACGAGCCACTCTTCTCAGTAACAGCTGCAACTGGCAATACAACATCAGCACGTTCGGTGACCGCACTCGGTGCAATTTCTAATGAAACAACGAAAGCTTTTTTCAGTGCTGACATTGTTTCTGCAGAGCTATCTAAATCGAGTGGATCTACGCCACCAACTACTAGCGCACTGAGTTCGCCAGAATTTACAGCGGAAATAATTTCCTTAGTTGAACGACCAAGGTGTGTTGGAACGGATTCAACAGACCACGCACTCGCTAGATCTACACGGGCAGCCGCGTCCGTTACAGGACGTCCGCCTGGAAGTAGATTTCCAATTGCGCCAGCTTCGAGTGCACCACGTTCTCCGGCGCGACGTGGAATCCACGCAAACTTTGCGCCAGATTGTGATGCCAGAGCTGCAACCGCTGAGAGTGCACCAGCGCTTTCAGAAGCACGTTCTCCAACCAAAATAATTGATTGTGCTGTCAATGATTGTGAAGCAATCGCAGCCGCTTCTGATCCCGGTGCGACTTTTACAAATGTTGCTCCAAGTTTTTCGACGCCGATTGAGAGCTTCGTTCCAATAGATGTGACTTTGAGAGCGCGTTTCTTAACTTGCTTATTTAGTCGCAAGAAAACAATTGGTGACTCTTCTTCTGGTTCGAATCCAACTAGAAGTACGTGATCTGCTTTATCGATATCTTTATACGTTGCACTTGATCCAACTACGTGTGCGGCAAGGAAATCGCGTTCTTCATCAGATGTTGGACGTGCACGAAAATCTATGTCATTTGTGCCAAGTGCTACACGTGCAAACTTGCTATAGCCGTATGCATCTTCATATGTTGCACGTCCACCGACTAGAACTGCAGCTTTTGCACCAGATAATCCTGCAGCGGCAGCGGCAATTGCTTCTGGCCAAGAAGTAACAACTAATTCGCCATCGGCGTTTCGCACCATTGGTTGTGAAAGACGATCAAGCGCTGTGATGTATTTAAATGCCCAACGACCTTTATCGCAGTTCCACTCTTCATTAATTGTTGGATCATCACCGGCTAGACGGCGAAGAGTTTTTCCACGACGAACATCTGTGCGCATATCGCAACCAGATGCGCAGTGTTCGCAAGCAGATGGTGTTGAAACTAAATCGAAGGGACGCGCACGGAATCTATATGTTGCACTTGTGAGAGCGCCAACCGGACAAATCTGAATAGTGTTACCTGAGAAATAAGATTCGAATGGTTGTTCTTCATAAATTCCAACTTGTTGCAGTGCGCCACGTTCGTTGAGAGTAATAAATGGGTCACTGGCAATTTGTTCAGAGAATCGTGTACAGCGTGCACAGAGAACACAGCGTTCGCGATCTAGTAAAACCTGCGATGACAAATTAATTGGTTTTTCAAATGTTCGCTTTTTTCCTTCAAAACGTGACTCAGCTTGACCATTACTCATCGCTTGATTTTGCAATGGACACTCGCCACCCTTGTCACAAACTGGGCAATCCAGTGGGTGATTGATAAGAAGTAATTCCATAACACCGCGTTGCGCTTTTTCAGCAACATCTGATGTGAGTTGTGTTTTAACAATCATTCCTGGTTCAACCGGGATCGTGCACGAAGCTTGTGGTTTTGGAAATGCGCGACCATTAATTTCGATGTCGACTAAACATTGGCGGCAAGCACCGACTGGATCCAACAATGGATGATCGCAGAATCGAGGAATTTGAATACCAAGTTTCTCTGCTGCTCGAATAACAAGCGTTCCCTTTGGAACGCTGACTTCGAATCCATCAATGACAAGAGTGATCATGTCTACAACTTCAGTTGCCTGTGATTGTGTTGTTGTCATCGTGCACCCGTAGTTGAAAAGATTGTGGAAGCAACGGGATCAAATGGGCATCCCTTGCCTGTTACGTGCGCAATGTATTCGTCGCGGAAATACTTAATAGAAGAAGTAATCGGGCTAGTTGCTCCATCGCCGAGTGCGCAAAATGATCGGCCCATGATGTTGTCACAGAGATCTAGAAGTTTTGCAAGATCTTCTTCTGTGCCCGATCCATTTTCAAGATCACGAAGAATTTGTACTAACCACCACGTACCTTCACGACAAGGTGTGCACTTTCCGCATGATTCGTGCTTATAGAACTCGGTCCATCGCAGTACAGCTCGAACAACACATGTTGTTTCATCAAAAATTTGAAGTGCTTTTGTGCCAAGCATTGAACCAGCCGCAGCAACACCTTCGTAATCAAGTGCAATATCTAAATGTGCATCAGTAAATAATGGAGTTGAAGATCCTCCTGGTGTCCAGAATTTAAGTTTGTGACCAGAACGAACACCACCTGCTATTTCGAGAATTTCGCGAAGAGTTATGCCAAGTGGTGCTTCAAATTGTCCGGGGTTAACTACGTGACCAGAAAGAGAATAAAGAGTCATTCCCTTGCTCTTTTCGGTGCCGTACTTTTGATACCACTCTGCACCGTTAGTGATAATTGCAGGAACTGATGCAATGGATTCAACGTTATTAACAACTGTTGGGCGTGCATATAAACCCGCGATTGCTGGAAATGGTGGACGCAAACGTGGTTGTCCGCGGAAGCCCTCGAGTGAATCAAGAAGGGCGGTTTCTTCACCGCAAATATAAGCACCTGCTCCAACGTGAAGAACTAACTCAATTCCTTTACCAAGATGACCGGCTTTGTACGCATCTTCAATTGCTTGGTTAAGTCGACGAACAACGTGCGTTACTTCGCCGCGAATATAAATGAAGGCGTACTTTGCGCGAATTGCATGTGAGGCAATGATGCAACCTTCGATAAGTACGTGTGGATTAGCCATCATTAATGGTGTGTCCTTACATGTGCCTGGTTCGGATTCGTCTGCGTTAACAACTAAGTAGTGGTCTTTGTTATCGCCTTGTGGAATAAATCCCCACTTCATTCCTGTGGGAAATCCTGCACCACCACGGCCACGTAATCCAGAGTCTTTAACTAATTGAATAACTGCATCAGGATCCATTGAAAGCGCTTTGGCTGATGCTTTATATCCACCATTACGCGTGTAAGCCTCAATAGTGAATGAATCTTTTTCATCCCAATGTGCTGAAAGGATAGGTACGAGCTTTGTCATTGCTTACTTACCCTCCTTAGATAATTTCAAACCGAGAAGTGTTGGTTGCCCTGCTTGCACACCTTCGTTTGCACGGCCGTCATTAATTCCAGCAAGCACTGCTGAATTTTCTTTCCATGTTGGAAGAGAGTTTGGTCCACGTGTTGGTGCTGGTGGATTGCCCTGGCGCATTGAATCAACTAAATCTTTTGACGATTGCACAGTCTGGTTGTCGTAAAACTCCCAGTTAGCCATAACAACTGGTGCGTAGTCACATGCTGCGTTGCATTCAATGTGCTCTAACGAAACTTTTCCATCTGCTGTAACGCCATCATTTTCAATTCCGAGATGATCTTTAAGCCCTGCAAAAATTTCATCGCCACCCATTACTGCACATAAGGTATTGGTGCATACGCCTACGTGATATTCGCCGACTGGCTTGCGCTTGTACTGGGTATAGAAAGTTGCAACTGCTGAAACTTCTGCAGTTTCAATCGTAAGTAGTTTCGCAACTAATTCAATACCTTCACTTGTTACATAACCTGCTTTTGACTGCACATAGTGAAGCAAGGGCATGATCGCAGAGCGGCTACGTGGGTAGCGCTTAATAATTGAATCCATTACTTGCAGATCTTGATCAGAAAACATTAGCGATCAACACCTCCCATAACAGGATCAATGGAGGCAACTGCGCCGATGATGTCGGCAACCATGCTGCCTTCACACATTGCAGAAGTTGATTGCAAGTTATTAAAAGATGGTTCACGAAAGTGCATGCGATATGGACGTGTGCCACCGTCAGAAACAATGTGTGCGCCGAGTTCGCCGCGAGGTGATTCAACTGCTGCATAAACCTGACCGGCAGGAACACGGAATCCTTCAGTCACTAATTTAAAGTGATGAATAAGTGACTCCATCGATGTGCCCATAATTTCGCGGATGTGATTAAGTGAGTTGCCGAGACCGTCACCACCCATTGCTAATTGAGCAGGCCATGCAATTTTCTTATCCGCAACCATTACTGGTGCACCAGAGAGCTTGTCCAGCTTGTCACATGCTTGTTCGATGAGGCGAAGTGATTGTTCTAATTCGTTCATACGAATTAAGAAGCGACCATATACATCGCATGTATCCGTTGTAACAACATCAAAATCATAATTTTCGTAGCCGCAATATGGTTGAGTTTTGCGCAAATCCCAAGGCAAGCCAGTTGAACGCAACACTGGACCTGTAATTCCAAGTGTTGTACATCCTGCGAGATCCAAGTAACCGATGCCTTCAGTGCGCTTCATCCAGATTGAGTTACCGATTAAAAGAGTCGAGTTGTCTTTAAATGCTTTACGCATTTCTTTAACAGTTTCGCGAATCTTTTGTGTGGCACCCTCTGGCAAATCCTGTTGAACTCCACCTGGACGGATATACGCCATATTCATACGTAATCCAGAGATCATTTCGAAGATGTCTAGAACTCGTTCACGTTCACGGAATGCAAAGAACATCGGAGTAATCGCACCGAGTTCGAGAGCACCAGTGCCTAGTGCAACCATGTGCGAGGAAATTCGATTGAGTTCCATCATGAGTACACGAATTGCAGATGCGCGCTCTGGAACATCATTTGTGATTCCAAGTAATTTTTCAGTTGCTAAACAATATGCCGTTTCATTAAATAGCGGGGACAAGTAATCCATACGAGTTACGAAAGTGACGCCCTGTGTCCAGCTGCGGTATTCAATATTCTTTTCGATACCAGTGTGTAAGTAACCAATTCCGCAACGAACTTCAGTAACTGTTTCGCCTTCGAGTTCTAGGACTAAACGTAGAACTCCGTGAGTTGATGGGTGTTGTGGACCCATATTGACAACGATGCGCTCTTCTTTAGTTGCACCAATTTCTGTAACAAGTTCGTTCCAGTCGCCGCCAGTTACGGAAAAAACTGTGCCTTCAGTTGTTTCGCGTGACGATGAATATGGATCAGTAAAAGTTGTCATCGGTATGACCTGCGATCATCAGGCGCCGGAATTGTTGCGCCTTTGTATTCAACGGGAATTCCACCCAATGCATAATCTTTACGTTGTGGGTGTCCTTGCCAATCATCTGGCATCAAAATTCTTGT
>CANHNH010000017.1 GCA_947461995.1 Candidatus Nanopelagicaceae bacterium | reverse complement strand
CCATCGGACCATCACCAGTGCGGGGTTTCATAGCTGCCATCTGGAGACTCCTTAGGGAAATAAATCGAAGAGCGTTCTATAAGAGGAGAAGTATCTCGCATTTAGTGCAAATATATGAAATCGAGAAAATGGGCTTATAAACCCAAGGTTTTGCTCAGGCGAGCCTTTCCGGTGGCGATTACAGCGGTGACGGAACGCTCGGGAACGCCCAATTTTTGAGCAATCTCAATCGCACTCATTGATCTCAAATAATGCATCATTAAAATTATTTTTTCTTCCTCCGGGAGTGCAGCCAAAACCTCTGCCAAAGTTTTGGGTTCACTCATACGACAAGTTTACTGTGCTGATGGGCGCTAATCCTTCGCACATACCCAATTTATTGTGGGAGTTATCTTAGAGATCGAGAGAATCTACGCAGAGAGATCCAGACTCCAACGTAGAGAGCGGGTTTGAGTATCAAAAATATTGCACGTGGTGCCCAGATTATTTCCGACCAATTAAATTGAGACCGCTGATCACTTATTGCAATGACTTCAAATCTTCCTGTGCCTTTAATAATTCTGCCAGTGTGCAATACATCGCATATGTGTGGTGGTTGCCAATTCGTTACGACCATTGTGTCTAAAATTCCAAGAAATTTTAACCGTGGAAATAATTTATGAAAAGGACCGGTGAAAGCAGCAATTTCGGTTCCAGGACCACTTTCTATTTCAGAAGTAAGCCATACGGAAGTTTGTAACATCCATTCGCCTTGGTTATTCCAGTTGGTAATTTCATTCCACGCACGTTGTGCACTACATGGTAATTTGAGTGAAAGCGCAATGTGATTATCAGCCACCGCAGATATCCAATGCTTGATCAATTGTTGTGCACCAATGAAGTAATTCTCGTTGGCCAGGCTTAACGAATCCTTCTACCTCTAAATGATCTATTAAAACCTTAAGTGGGTCATACAAACCAAATGGATCCAAAACAACCACAGGTTTTTGATGAAAATTTAGAAAGCGCCCGACCCAAATTTCAAAGAGCTCTTCGAGAGTTCCAAGTCCCCCAGGTAGTGCGATAAATGCATCTGCTAACTCTTCAATTCTTCCTTTGCGCTCCCGCATCGATCCCACAATCTGTAATTCATGGCTCTCTTTGTCAGCAAATTCAATATCAACCAATAATTGTGGAATTACTCCAATTGTGTGGCCGCCAGTTTTTCTGACACCGCGCGCTACCGCGCCCATCATTGAAATATGACCGCCGCCTGAAACTAGATTCCATGATCGTGCGCCGATTGCTTCTCCAAGTTCAAAAGCTAAATCTTGATACTTCTTATCTATTGTCGGAGAAGATGAGCAATACACAGATATACGTAACGGCATGGACGTAAGAATAGGCGTTACCCTTAGTCCATGTCACAACAGATAGCTTCCGGTCACGGGCTTGCGACGGTTTCACTCAGTGGAGCTATTTTGGATACCTGGTTCCCAGAACCTACTTTGGGAAATCTATCTACTCCAGTTTTACCATTTCTCTCTGCATTAGCTGGTGTAGATGAAATTCGTGGGGTTAAGCGCGAGGTGGTTTCACTCGAAATAGATTTAAGCAAGGCTCCTGAATCTGTTAGTGATGCATACCTTCGACTCCATTTACTCTCTCATAGATTGATAAAACCTCATGGAGCAAATGTTGAAGGAATTTTTGGAATTCTAAATAATGTTGTGTGGACTTCAGTTGGTCCTTGTCCCGTTGAAAATTTTGAAATTACTCGCGCGAATCTTAAGCAAAAATTTGGTGCAATTACTGTTTTGTCAGTCGATAAATTCCCTCGAATGGTCGATTACGTTATCCCTTCCGGTGTTCGTATTGCTGATGCCGATCGAGTTCGACTTGGCGCCCACTTAGCGTCCGGAACAACTGTTATGCATGAAGGCTTCGTGAACTTCAATGCTGGAACGCTCGGTACATCTATGGTCGAAGGAAGAATTTCAGCTGGCGTAATCGTTGGCGATGGAACCGATGTTGGAGGCGGTGCCTCAATTATGGGCACCCTCAGCGGTGGCGGAAAAGAAATTATCTCCGTGGGAGAAAAGTGTCTACTCGGTGCAAATTCCGGACTCGGTATATCCCTTGGCAATAACTGCGTCATCGAAGCTGGAACTTATATAACCGCGGCAGCGAAAGTGCGCTTGCCAGATGGCGAAATCGTTAAAGCTTCGACTTTATCTGGTGCTAATAATTTGTTGTTCAGACGTAACTCACTCGATGGATGTTTAGAAGCAATAATGCGAACTGGTTCGTGGGGCGGCTTGAACTCAGTTTTACACTCAAATTAAATTAAGTTAAACCACGCAGAAGGTAATTGCGTTCTGCTTCTAAAAGTTTCTCCACGCAATGTAGATATTTTTCCATCACTTGATGTTGCCGTGATGCTTGCGACAGTGCCGGTTGAATTCCGAGAATTAATCACCAATCCAACAACATCTGCTAGCAGAAAAGCTTTTGCAAGAACTGGCTGAGTTAACGAACGGATCCACGTAAAGTATCGAGGATTGAGGGTTGCATCTTGGCTGTAAGGATCGGCAACGCTAGAGGTAAAACTTCTTTCTTGACCCCATGCATTCACACTGGTCTCTGTTTGGCCGCCGCTAGATGAAGTAAAAAAAGCTGTAATCGGCAAGTTATTGAGTGTGAGAGTTTCACCTGTACTTTCAGATGTTGAACTAGCTTGAACAGCAGCTTTCCATAAGGGTCCGTAAAAAGCTTCGGTTTCTTTCGAAAAGCCCACAAATGATTGATCCGAAATATTGTTATACACATTGCAATCACATGCTCTCTTTGGCACTCCAAGCTTGCTTAGAGCATATGAGCGCGAGGCAATACCTTGTGCAATAAGAGCTTGCATAGGCCACGATGATGGAACTTCGCCAATCCCAAATAAATATTCATCGTGAATTCGCACCAAATTTGTGACTTCCATTCTGTGCCCAATTATTGGTGCCTTTACAGATTTCACTTGAATTTGTCCATAACGATACTTAACACTCTTTGTATTTACTTTTAGCGAAACAGTTGATGGTTCGCCATTTAAGTAACGTGTACCTGACCAACGTGCACTCCACATTAAATTCGTACCGATTAATTGTGAATTCTTACCAGTTACCATGTACGCCGAAATTTTGGGCCCTTGCTGAATAAATGAAATACCAGATTTCCAAGTTAAAGCTGCAACAGGAATTGCTGCAAGATCTTCGCCAACATCACCAATATATAAATTAAGAACCGAACCTTGGGTTCCAGATTTTAGAGTTGCTTGGGTCAGTGCGTGCCCAACATTCACGCGGATATTTTGATTATCCTCAAGTGAAACGATCTGAGTTCCACCGTAATAATACGAAAGTATTGAATTGGCATCTTCGCCGTTGAGTGCTTTGCCACGTGCCCCAATTTGGCTCAATCCAACGCCATGTCCATACCCCGTACCCTGAAAATTGAAGGTCTCTGGAATTTCCAGGGCATGAGCCGGAGCAATAGTAAGCAGAAGTGAAAAAATTACTAGAAAAGTTCTAGAGATCCTCATCAATGACAGAGCTCTTTCCTAGATGCAAGAATTCCTGATACGCATCGATAATTTCATTAGGATTGCCGCGATTTACAAGCTTACCTTTATGCAGCCATGCCACATCATTACAAATTTCGCGCAGAGTGGCCATTGCATGGCTCACAAGAATCAATGCTCGATCTTCACTTCTTAATTCCTTTATTTTGTTAAAACTTTTTTCTTTGAAGTGTGCATCACCTGTGCTTAGGGCTTCATCAACAATCAAAATATCTGGTTGAACTGTCGCCGCAACAGAAAACCCAAGTCGCGCATACATTCCAGATGAATATGTGCGCATAGGGGCGTCAATTGCATCTCCTAATTCAGAGAATTCTGCGATTTCATCGAAGTGTTCTTCAATCTCTTTTCGAGTCATTCCGGCTGCCAACCCACCTAGGTGGACATTAGCTCGACCTGACATGGCAGGGTTAAAACCAACTCCAAGTGCCAACAATGTACTAACGCTTCCAAAAACTTCAATGCGACCTTTTGATGGAGGAATTATCCCTGCAATAGTGCGCATCAGAGAAGACTTTCCTGCACCATTTGTACCAATCACACCGAGCACTTGGCCGTATGCAACATCTAGATTTACATTTTCTAATGCTTGTACAACACGAGTTTGTTTTGTTCCACGGCCTAAAGATTTTGCGCGTGCTTTAAGTGTTGGTCTGCGATCAATCGCAGTTGTGTAAGTCAGGCTGAGATCCTGTACGGAAACCGCAAGATCTCCTGTTTTATGGGATGTATTAGAGGCGGACAGCGAACTCACGCTCCCTAGATAAGAAAAAGTAAGTTCCAATTAGTAATACGCCTAGCGCCCACGCGAGTGCTGTGAGCATGCTGGATAAATGGGGAGTTTCTGCATGGACAATAGACAAAGACCAAGATTCGAGAATAGAAAACAATGGGTTGAAGTGTTCGAATGTTCTCAGCTGCGGTTTTAGTGCTGAGGCCTCATAGAGAATTGGAGATAAATAGAGGAAAGTTCTCGTGAGGTACGGCAAGAAGCTGGCGATATCTCGAAAATATACGTTGATAGTTGAAATAAGAATTGCCACACCTAACGAAAAAATTAGTGCAATTAAAATAATCGGAATCGACCACAACATTTCCCAGCCAAATGGCAAACCCAGCACCGTGCGCATAATCATGAAGACCAACAAAGTTGGCATGAACTTAAAGAAAGCGATGACTGTTGCAGAGATTGGCAACATCATTCTTGGAAACGCTGTATTCAGAATGAGGCGTTGACCAGCGGTTACTGATTTAACTCCTCCAGTAAGGCTGTTACTCACCAAATAAAAGAGAAACAAGCTTGCTGTCAGATGACCATAACGAATTGCACCACCAGAGCCACCAATGATGACGATTAACAAGAAGTACACAGCTGAAAGCATTAATGGATTTAGAATTAGCCAGAGTTGCCCAAAAATAGAATCAAAGTGTTGCTCGCGTAATTCAGAACGAGAGTATTCGGAAATAAAAGTTCTGCGAGACCATAGTGATCGCCAATACTTACGAAGTGGTGGCAGGCCAGCTCTAAATGGTTCGTAGACCTGCAATGGCGTGCTCATGGAGTACAGGCTACATCAGCCCTTACTTTCTTAGCGTTCTAAAGGAGCAAGAGTCTTGGGTGATGTGAGAAATCCAACGCCCCATGACATCTGCATTGTGAATAAAACGAATGGCATCAGAATTTTTTCTATAAATCCTTTTCCAATAACAAATGAGGCAAGAATTAAAAAAATTGCATAGATTGCTGCAGGTACTATAAAAATCACATGAAGAGTTGCTGCCAGAGCAATTGAAAGTACTGTTCCAATTAGAGAAAAGGGCGGGGCTAAGTACCGATAATTAATTGTTCCTTGGTGTCGACGCGATACAACTCTGCGCCATCTACCATATTCAAAATACTGTTTTGCCAGGGCTTTGACTGTTGATCTTGGACGGTACGTAACGTGCAATCGGGGATCAAAAAATATTTTTCCACCAGCTTGTCGCAGGCGATAATTTAATTCCCAGTCTTGTGCACGAATAAACCTTTCATCAAAACCTCCTACGGCAATTACTGCCGAGCGAATGAAAACTCCAAGGTAAACTGTGTCGACATATCCAGCATCACCACCTGTATGAAATCTTGATGCACCTACGCCCAGTGCGCTACGCATCGCCCTGGCAACAGCTTTTTCAAAATATGAAACCCCCTGTGCGCCCATAACTCCACCAACGTTTACGGCGCCACTTGATTTCATAACTTCGATGGCTTGCGAAATATAATTTCGTTGCAACTCTGCGTGTGCATCCACTCTGACTATTACAGGATTTGATGATTTGTTTATTGCTAAATTTAATCCTGCTGCAGTTCTGCCACTTGGGTTTTTTACCAACAAAATTCGTGTATCTGAAGAAGCTAATTTTTGGGCAATTTCATCTGTTTTATCTTTTGAAGGGCCTAGCGCCACAATAATTTCGAGAGAGCCAGCATAATCTTGAGCAAGTATCGATTGGACTGCATTCGATAAATACAACTCTTCGTTGAGAACTGGAAGTACGACAGAAACTGCGGGCAACTGTGATCCCGGTGAGAGAGATAACTCAATTCCTGATGTCGCCATAACCCCTACACGCTATCGTCCAAGTACGCTCTACCCGTGAATACTACGCGAGGAATTCGAACGCTCACTGTTTTATCAGTCAGCGTTGTTCTCGTATCTGCATTTTCGTGGCTAGGCCTTGGCCAAGTTAGTGGATCCATCAAGCGTATCGACGTATTTGGAAAATTAGATTCGCGTCCAGAAAAATCTTCAACAGCACTGAACTATTTATTGGTCGGATCCGATACACGCGAAGGTCTCACCAGAGAGCAAATGAAGGTACTTCGTGTAGGCAGTACGAAAACTGCAGCAGGTGGTAGATCTGACACGATGTTACTTGTTCATATTAGTAAAGCTCGCGATAAAGCAATGATTATTTCTCTTCCCCGAGATTCACTCGTAACAATTCCAGCTCATAGAAGCACAGATGGAACAAAAGATATCGGTATCAGCAAATCCAAAATTAATGCAGCCTTCGCTTGGGGTGGGGCGCCACTCTTAATTGAAACCGTTGAGTTGGCGACTAATTTACGGATTGATCACTATGTCGAAATCAATTTTGCTGGTTTTGCCGGAATCGTTGACGCTCTGGGTGGAATTCAAGTGTGTACAAAGAAAGATATTGATGATCCCAAGAGTCACCTTGTTCTGGCAGCAGGAGTGCATACACTCAATGGAATCGAATCTCTAAAATACGTGCGCACGCGAGACTTTGATGGTCTTGGAGATATAGGACGAATGCAACGTCAGCAACAATTCATGAGTTCTGTTCTCAGAAAAGCGACAAGTACTGGAGTTTTACTCAATCCAATCAAACTCGTTAACTTTTTCAATGCCGCAATTGCTACTGTAAAGATGGACTCGGGCTTAAATGAATCAGATCTCATCACTTTAGCTAAGCAATTACGAAATCTTTCTGCCAGCAAAGTTCGAACATTGACCGTTCCTCTTGGAAATGCAAACGGATATGAACCAGGAGTTGGTTCAGTTGTAACGTGGGATTCCGTGCTTGCACCTGAACTTTTCCAGCGATTGCGTGATGATCTACCAATAGTTGATGAAGTAACTCCATCACCTAGCGCTTCAAGTACGGAAAAACCAAAGACAACATTGATTGATAAATTTAAGACACGTACGGCTGATGAAAATCCGTGCGGAGAACTGAAATAGGATTACCTTCATGTCGCTCAAACTTTCTGTCATCGGATGTGGCTACTTGGGTGCCACTCACGCCGCTTGCATGTCATCCCTTGGATTTGAAGTAATTGGCGTTGATACAGATCCTGATAAAATTGCGATGCTTTCTAAGGGTGAGCTTCCTTTTTACGAACCAGGACTCGACACACTGCTCGCAGCAGAAATTAAGACTGGTCGACTTACATTTACAACTGATTTCTCCGCTGTCGCTGATGCCGATGTGCACTTCATCTGCGTTGGAACACCCCAAAGCAAAGATGGACTCGCTGCAGATCTGACATATGTGAAATCTGCTGTTGCAGCAATTGCACCTCACTTAAAGAGTGGTTCACTAGTCGTTGGAAAATCAACTGTTCCAGTAGGTACTGCGCAAGGTTTGCGTGATCAATTAGCTAAGAGTTCTCCTGAATCCGATTTAGCATGGAATCCGGAGTTCTTGCGTGAAGGTTTTGCTGTAGAAGACACTCTTACACCGAATCGTTTAGTAGTAGGCGTTACTAATGATCGTGCAGAAAATATTCTAAAAGAAGTTTATAAACCAATCATTGATCTAGGCACGCCTTGGATTAGAGCAGACCTTCCGACTTCAGAATTAGTAAAAGTAGCTGCAAATTCCTTTCTCGCCACCAAAATTTCTTTCATCAACGCAATGGCTGAAGTATGTGAAGCAGCTGGTGGCGATGTAACTGTGCTGGCAAAAGCAATTGGCTACGACCCACGAATTGGTAATCGTTTTTTACAAGCCGGAATTGGATTTGGTGGAGGCTGCCTTCCTAAAGATATTCGTGCCTTCATGGCACGCGCAGAAGAGTTAGGTGCAAAACAAGCGCTCGAATTCTTGCGAGAAATTGATGCCATTAACTTGCGTGCACGTCAACGTGTCATTGACGTAGTCCGCACTGAACTTACAGATGATCTGACTAAATACACGATTGCGGTTCTTGGTGCAGCATTTAAGCCAGATAGCGATGATGTTCGTGATTCTCCAGCCTTAGACATTGCTGCACAGTTACAAGCCGCAGGTGCTTCCGTTGTTGTTCACGATCCAAAAGCTATTGAAAATGCTCGTAAGCGTTTTCCAAAGTTGGGATTCGCGGGAAGCGTTCAAGAATGCGTAAAAAATGCCGATTTAATCTTGCACCTAACTGAATGGCGCGAATACAGAGAATTGGATCCGAATTCGCTGGCATCGCTTGTGAAGAGAAAAATTATTATCGATGGCAGAAATGCATTAGACCGCGATAAATGGCGGGAAGCTGGTTGGCAATTTCATGCGTTGGGACGCACCGATTAATACTGAAGCAGAGATTGCGCAGGTACTGCAGTATAAAACGTGGGCGATTCTTGGGTTAAGCAATAATCCCGATCGTGCAGCTTATGGAGTTGCCGCACTCTTACAGCAAAAAGGTCACATAATTATTCCTGTACATCCAAAAGCTGAAACTGTTCATGGTGAGAAGGGCTACGCAACTCTTGAAGAGATTCCAGTTGCGGTGGACGTAGTAGATTTTTTTATTAATTCAGAGCTAGTCAGTCGAAATGTTGATCGGGCAATCGCAATTAGTGCCAAGGCAATTTGGCTTCAGCTGGGAGTTATTGATCAGCAATCAGTGGACAGAGCAGAAGGTGCGGGTTTGGTTGCAATTATGGATAGATGCCCTGCGATTGAATATGGAAAGCGCTAACTAAAAACCAGTTTTCTGATTTCTCTTACTTTGTAGCGTTGCACCTTTTTGTTTAGCAGATTCGTTAAGCGCTTCAAGTTCTGATGTGACTTTTTCTGAAATTGAGGTATCACTAATTCCTAGAATTCTTGCAGCAAGAATCGCTGCATTTGCTGCGTTATCAATTGCCACAGTCGCTACTGGAATTCCAGCAGGCATTTGAACAATTGATAGAAGTGAATCCATCCCATCTAAATTCTTAAGAGAGATTGGAACACCGATGACAGGCAGTGTCGTCAGCGATGCGACCATTCCAGGCAAATGTGCGGCGCCACCTGCACCTGCGATTATTACTTTATAGCCAGCAGATTGCGCATTTTTTGCGAACTCAACCATCTCAAGAGGCATTCGGTGTGCAGATAAAACTTGCGCTGAATAACTAATTGAAAACTTATCAAGGACTTTGGCTGCTTCTTCCATGATTGGCCAATCAGAGTCAGAACCCATGATGATTGCCACATCACTCATCAATTTCTCCGCTCATGTAATCAATTGCATGTTCGATTTCTGTACGCAATTCTACGAGATCTTTTCCAATAATGTTAACGTGGCCAATTTTGCGCCCAGGTCGGACTTCTTTTGCGTACATATGAAACTTAAGTGATGGATTTCGTGCCATGAGATGTAAAAATGGCCGATACATATCAGATTTGTTTTTACCCAGAATATTTCCCATAACGGCGACTTCATCAGTCATGGTCGGATCTCCAAGAGGTAAGTCCAGGATAGCTCGAAGGTGTTGCTCAAATTGACTTGTTCTTGAACCTTCAATAGTCCAGTGCCCTGAATTGTGTGGACGCATTGCTAACTCATTTATTAGAACATCATCACCTTTGATGAACATTTCCACTGCCATCACACCAATTAGCTTTACTTCAGCTGCGATATCTAGAGCAATTTTCTGTGCCTTTTCACTCAATTCTGCACTCATCAGTGGTGCTGGAGAAATAGTGATCGTACAGATTCCATCTTTTTGAATAGTTTGCGTAGGAGACCAGGAGGTGGCTTGTGCATGTGGTGAACGAGCGACCATAACTGCGATTTCATAATCAAAGTCAATTAGTTCTTCCACAAGTAATTTAGGGTGACTCTTTAAGAGATTATCTAATTCTGCGGCGGTTTCTACTTTCCATACTCCCCGACCGTCGTAGCCACCAGAGATTGATTTTGCTATCGCTGGATATTCCTTAATTTGAGCATTTGTTGACACAACTTGGTTCTTGGGTGAATGAAAGCGCGAAAGCTTCTTGCGCATTGCTTCTTTATCTTGGGAATACTCAAAAGATTCTGAGGTTGGCCGAACGACTACCCCTGCGGCTTCCAAAGCTTTTATAACTGGCAAAGGTATGAGTTCATGTTCGAAGGTAACAACATCACATAATTTTGCAAATTTCATTACCGCTTCAATGTCTTTGTAATCACCGATCACGTGCGGCGTAATTTGAGCCGCACTATCGCTAGCACTTGATGCGAATGGTAATAACTTAACTCCAAGAGCTGTTGCAGGGGCAATCATCATTCGTGCAAGTTGGCCTGCGCCTATTACACCGACGACCGGGAATTCAGATTTCACAGAAGTTATCTTAGATGAAGCACATCTGCTGAGTTCACGTGCTTTCCATCGCTCAGTATTAACTCACCGAGTATGGAGATTCCAGTTGCTATGGCAGCCCTAGATTCACCCGATGGCCCAATGATCTGAATGTCTCGGTTAAGCGAAGAGCATAAATCTTCGAATTTTGAAATAAATGGGGCGCTTCCCTTGTTGTTCCAAATCTGAAAATTTTCTTCAAAGGATTTAAGGATTCTTTTCAAAATATCATTTCGGTCGAGTTCTAAAAAACTTTCTAAATATAGGGAAGTTGCTGTCGCAACTGGAAGTTCATTTTCTTGCATCGACACGTTTAATCCAACACCAACAATTACACCATCCTTATCAGCCTGGCATAAGAGTCCAGCTATTTTTTTCTCATTTATTAAAATATCATTTGGCCATTTAATTCTCAGATTTACTCTACTGTCCAAATCTGCGAGCGCTTCAGTGATAGATAGTGCAGTCAGTAATGCAATGAAATTCCATTCAGCACGAGGGCGTACAACTCTTTTATAGAAGGAAAATAAGAGTGCAGTCGAAGGTGCCGCAATAAACTCACGATCAAGTCTTCCTTTGCCTGCACTTTGGAAATTCGCAACCAACACATCCCCATCAACTGCAGTGTGCGCATGAATACTCTCTGCCAAATCAACTTGAGTGGATCCAGTGACATCAACCACGCTTACTCGCCAGTAAGGAGAAAGTTCTGCGTGCAGTTCTGATTCACGTAGTGCCGCACTATGCAATTCATTGCCCACGACTAGTACCGTAGGGGTATGGACCGTGATCTGCATACAACCGCTGGAAAAATTCAGGATCTTCGTCACCGCCTGGAGGAAGCTGTTCATGCCGGCTCTGCCCGAGCGATCGAAAAACAGCACGCTAAAGGAAAGATGACAGCGCGTGAGCGAATTGAAAAACTTGTAGATTCTGATTCATTCACAGAACTTGATGAGTTCGCACGCCACCGTTCGACTAATTTTGGAATGCAGGAAAATCGACCATACGGTGATGGTGTTGTCATTGGCTTTGCCACAGTTGATGGTCGTTCAATTGCTCTATTTTCACAAGACTTTGCAGTAATGGGAGGAAGTCTCGGAGAAGTCTTTGCCGAGAAGATGGTCAAAATTGCCGAGTTCGCATTAAAGAATGGAATTCCACTAATTGGAATCAGCGATTCCGGTGGCGCACGCATTCAAGAAGGTGTTGCTTCTCTTAGCGGTTATGGACGGATTTTCAGATTAAACACTCGTTCTTCTGGCGTAATTCCACAGATCTCGCTCATTCTAGGACCGTGTGCTGGTGGCGCTGCTTATTCACCTGCTCTTACAGATTTCACCGTAATGGTAAATGAAACATCTCATATGTTTATCACTGGTCCAGAAGTAATTAAAACTGTTACCGGAGAAGATGTTGGCATGGAAGATCTTGGTGGTGCACACACACACAACACAAAGAGTGGAAATGCGCACTACTTAGCTCAAAATGAAGATGATGCTATTGATTATGTCAAAGCTTTACTTTCTTATCTTCCTAGTAACAACATGGACGGTGCTCCGCATTTACCACCAACAGAAACATTAGGTAAAAAACCCTCAGATACTGCCCTCGATGTACTGATTCCAGATAGTCCAAATCAACCTTATGACATGAAGAGTTTAGTTACAGCGATTCTGGATGAAGCTGAATTCCTAGAAGTTCAAGCACTCTTCGCGCCAAATATTGTTGTTGGTTTTGGACGAATTGAGGGTGAAACCGTAGGAATAATTGCAAACCAACCAAATCAATTAGCGGGTACTTTGGATATTGATTCAAGTGAGAAAGCCGCACGATTCGTGCGCTTCTGCGATGCATTTAATATTCCGATTCTGACCCTTGTAGATGTCCCTGGCTTCTTGCCCGGCATAGAACAAGAATGGAACGGAATCATTAGGCGTGGCGCAAAACTCTTGTATGCCTACGCGGAAGCTTCAGTGCCCATGGTTACTTTAATTACTCGCAAGGCATATGGCGGCGCTTACATAGTTATGGGTTCAAAATATATTGGGGCAGATATAAATTTAGCCTGGCCGTCAGCTGAAATTGCCGTAATGGGCGCCCAAGGTGCCGTCAATATTTTGTACAGAAAAGAAATTGGTGAAGCAAAAGATCCCGAAAAGGCACGTGCAGAATTGATTACAGAATACAACGAAACTTTAGCCAATCCATATTTAGCGGCAGAACGTGGATTTATTGATGCAGTTATTGAACCAAATCAAAGTCGTGAATACATCACAAAAGCTTTTAGAACATTAAAAACCAAAAGGGACATTTTGCCTGCGCGCAAGCACGGGAATATTCCACTATGACAATCAGCAAAATTAGATATGACATTGTTCTTGGAAACCCAACAGCAGATGAAGTTGCAGCGATTGAATTTGCTATGTCACACCATAAGCATGAAATTCTTAAGCCTGTCGTAAAGAAAAGTGTCTGGTCTAAACCAATTTTGCGCTCTGCTCTACCTCAACATATTAAATTTGGGTCAGGGCGAAAGAACTAAATGCCAACGCTCGTTCTTGCTTCACGTTCTACTTCTAGACGCCGTCTCTTGGAATCGGCAGGGCTCAAACCCACAATTATTGTCAGTGATGTCGATGAAGAAACTGACTTTTTCAATTCAATGACGCCTGAAGATATGGTTATCGCATTGGCAATTACTAAAGCTCATACAGTATGTGAGCAACTCAATTATCCTGCAATCGTTATTGGCTGTGACTCTACATTTGAATTTGAGGGTGAGCCGCTTGGAAAACCTGGCTTAGCTCATATCGCAAAAGAAAGAGCACAACGAGTTCGTGGAAAATCTGGATACCTTCACACTGGTCACTGCGTTATTGATACAAGCCAAGGTCGCGAAATTAGTGATCGCATTACAACAAAGGTTACTTTTACAGATATGTCTGATGCTGAAATTGATGACTACGTCGAATCAGGTGAGCCATTGCACGTAGCCGGTGGTTTCACTCTCGATGGCTTTAGCTCACCGTTTATTCCATCCATTGAAGGCGATTACACAAACGTAGTTGGAATTTCAATGCCATTTCTGCGAAGTGCAATGAATCAACTTGGTTATTCATGGCCAGAAGTGAAGTTAATGAAATGAAACGGGTACTAATTGCAAACCGTGGAGAAATAGCTGTTCGAGTTATTAGAGCTTGCCAAGACCATGGTCTTGAAAGTGTTGCAATCTATTCTGATGAAGATCGAAATTCCTTACATGCTCAAATGGCAACACATGCATTCTCGTTGGGTGGAATAACAGCTGCTTCAACTTATTTAAACATTCCGAAAATTATTGAGGTTGCAAAACAATCTGGTGCCGATGCAGTACACCCTGGATATGGATTCTTATCTGAAAACGCTCAGTTCGCACAGAGTGTCATTGATGCGGGTTTAATTTGGATTGGTCCTCCACCATCTGCAATCAAAGCACTGGGAGACAAAGTATCTGCTCGCAAAATTGCAGCAAAGGCTGGGGCTCCACTCGTTGCCGGAACAGCAGATCCTGTAGATAACGCAGATGAAATTATTGCCTTTGCAAAAGAACATGGCTTGCCTGTTGCAATTAAAGCAGCCCATGGGGGCGGCGGACGTGGATTAAAAATTGCACACACTATTGAGGAAATCCCAGAGGCATTTGCCTCTGCTGTTCGTGAAGCAATTGCGGGTTTCGGTCGCGGTGAATGCTTCGTCGAGCGATATTTAGAAAAACCTCGGCACGTAGAAACACAAGTACTTGTCGATAAGAGCGGACACGCTGTCGTTGTTAGTACCCGTGATTGCTCATTACAACGTCGCCACCAAAAATTAGTTGAAGAAGCACCCGCACCATTCTTAAGTGATAAGCAAATTGAAGAGCTTTATCGATCAAGTAAAGCAATCATGAAAGAAGCTGGATATGTCGGTGCCGGTACGTGTGAATTTCTTATTGGACAAGATGGAACAATTTCATTTCTAGAAGTGAATACTCGTCTGCAGGTAGAGCATCCCGTCAGTGAAGAAGTTACCGGGATCGACCTGGTGCGCCAACAATTTAGAATAGCGATGGGTGAAAATCTTGGCTTTGACGATCCAGAAATTCGTGCGCACTCTTTTGAATTTCGAATCAATGGCGAAGATCCTGGGCGCTCATTCTTGCCAGCTCCTGGTCGAATTACTCAATGGCAGATTCCCACGGGCCCTGGAGTTCGAGTGGATGCAGGATTTCGAAATGGCGACACCATCGGCGGAAACTTTGACTCACTCTTAGCAAAATTAATTGTTACAGGTTCGAGTCGTGAAGAAGCAGTGCAAAGAGCCAGACGCGCGTTATCAGAATTTGTTGTCGGCGGTTTAGCAACGGCATTGCCATTTCATCGTGCAATCATGGACGACCCTGCTTTTACAGAGAAATTCAATGTCTACACAAGTTATATAGAAAATGAATTTATAAATGAAATCCCACCATTTTCCCAAAATGCCCTTGATTCACAAACACATGCGGCGGCTGAGCACTTGGTCACTGAAATTAACGGTAAACGATTTGAAATTTATGTTCATGCACCTGAACCTGTTCATAAGCGACACCGTGCAAAACAAGGTGCGAGTGGTGTGTCAACTGGAACAGCACTTACCAGTCCGATGCAGGGTACGGTCGTAAAAATAGCCGTAGAAGATGGCCAGCAAGTGGAAGTCGGTGAGTTAATAGTTGTACTTGAAGCCATGAAAATGGAGCAACCATTGAGCGCACATAGAGCGGGCATAATTGCTAATCTGAATGCGAATATTGGAGAAACTGTTTCAAGTGGCAGCACACTTTGTGACATTATTGACGCATGACAAGTGACCAACTGCTTTATAGCGATCCACTCAAAGCTGCAGACCAGGCCGCATCTGAAATAGCAAAGCGCACTGGAGTGCTCTCACATGACATCGCATTAGTTATGGGTTCAGGGTGGGTTGATGCCGTTTCTGCACTTGGCTCTCCAGATTTTGAATGTGACGCTGATGAAATTACTGGTTTTCTACCGCCAGCAGTGGAAGGTCACTCTGGAAAAATTCGTTCATACTCAATTAAGAGCGGCGATAAAACACTGCGCGCGCTAGTTTTCCTAGGACGTACACATCTGTATGAAGGTAAAGGTATTGAGCCAGTGGTACACGGTGCTAGAACCGCGGTGAAAGCTGGTTGCAAAGTAATTATTCTGACAAATGCGTGCGGTGGAATAAACACAAATTATTCAGTCGGGCAACCTGTATTGATTCGCGACCATATTTCCTTAACCGCGACATCACCTTTAATCGGTGCGCATTTTGTTGATCTCACTGATTTATACAGCAAAAGAATTAGAGCAATTGTGAAATCAGCCGATTCTTCTCTGGCCGAGGGTGTTTATGTGCACTGGCGTGGGCCAACGTATGAAACTCCTGCAGAAATTTTAATGATGCGGGCAATGGGTGCTGATTTAGTTGGAATGTCTACAGTTCCAGAAGCAATTGCAGCTCACGCCCTTGGTGCCGAAGTTCTTGGAATTTCCTTAGTAACAAATGCTGCAGCAGGTGTCACTGGAGAAAAACTTAATCATGAAGAAGTTATAGCGGCTGGAAAAGCGGCGGCAACTCGTATGGGAAAGCTTCTCAAGGAAGTAATTCCGAAGTTACTCTAGGTTTATGGATTCAGGACTATTAGCTGAAGTAAACGCATGGATTGAAGATGATCCTGATCCAATTACTGCCGCCGAATTGAAAAAACTCATCGCATCTAATAACGAATTAACACTTCGTAAGTATTTTTCTGGATTTCTGCAATTTGGAACTGCTGGCTTGCGAGGTCCACTTGGACCAGGTCCATCGTGCATGAACCAAGCCGTAGTCGGGCGAACCGCTGCTGGATTGGTTCAGTATATGAATGCACACTCCCTCACTTCCGTTGTAATCGGTCGAGATGCTCGTCATGGATCAGATATTTTCCAGCAAATAAGTGCAGAAATATTTAGCGGGGCAGGATTTGCGGTTTCCGTTCTGCCACGCCCTTTGCCAACACCTGTTTTAGCTTTTGCTGTCAATGAATTAAATGCCGACGTAGGAATTATGGTTACGGCTAGCCATAATCCAAGCAGCGATAATGGATACAAAGTGTATTTAGGTGGAAAAGTTGAAGGTATTAACTATCGCGGTTCACAAATAATCTCACCAGCTGATAAAGAAATTTCAGCAGAAATTGAAAAAATACAGAGTTTAAAAACTATTCCTCGTGCAAAAGGATGGAAAACCCTGGATGAAGCCATAATCGAAAAATACGTTGACCGAACGAAACTATTGGCCCCACGACCAGGTGATCTCAAAATTGTTTATACAGCAATGCATGGCGTTGGAACCAAAACACTGCAGCGAGTATTTCACCGTGCTGGATTTCCTTCACTCATTCTAGTTGACGCTCAGGCACAACCAGATCCAAATTTTCCAACACTCCCATTTCCTAATCCCGAAGAAAATGGCGCACTGGATCTTGCGCTAGAAACTGCAAAATCTTTTGATGCAGATTTGGTAATTGCAAATGATCCTGATGCGGATCGATGCTCGGTCGCCATAAAAGATCGCGATTCACATTGGAGAGCACTACGAGGCGATGAAATTGGTGCAATTTTAGGTGAAACTATTGCAAGAAATAATCCTTCGGGAGCGCTAGCTAATTCAATTGTATCTTCCTCAATATTGTCGAAAATTGCAGAGCATTATGGATTAGATTTTTACGAAACATTGACCGGTTTTAAATATATTGCAAAAGTTTCCGAGCTTAGCTTCGGATATGAAGAGGCAATAGGATTCTGTGTTGATTCAAAAACAGTCAACGATAAAGATGGCATTTCTGCTGCTCTATTGATTTCTCAAATAGCTACAGATTTGAAGGCAGAGAATAAAACTCTCCTTGATCTACTGGATCAAATTTGGAAATCCTATGGATTTCATGCAACAGAACAAATCTCAATCCGGGTCAATGAAATTGCTCAAATTTCGAAAATAATGTCTAACTTGAGAAAGAATCCACTAAAAGAGATTGCAGGTTTTAAAGTTTTAAGTTTTGATGATTTATCTCATCCCAGCAATGATTTGCCGCCGACTGATGGAATACGCTTTGTGCTGGAAAAGAATATTCGGATTATTATTCGTCCGAGCGGAACAGAGCCTAAAATGAAGTGTTACGTTGAAATAGTCAATCTTGATAAATCAATTGCACTTTCGCTACTTGAACAATTACGCCCTTCACTGAGAGAATTATTCTCTTAGTCATCGAGGGATTGGGTGGGGCAGATGAAGCACTACGGCCTCATTGATGGCTCTGATTCCTCCTTAAAATCTTTTTTAAACAAATTATCTGGCGTAGATGCTGTCGGTGCAGATGCACGTGCTTCAATGCTTGCAACTAGAAGTATCAAAACTTCAAGTAAACGATGGGCAATTGATACCGCAATTTCGATGGTGGATCTCACCACTCTCGAAGGCGCCGATACAGAAGATAAGGTTCAAGCCCTGTGTGCTAAAGCAGTTCGTCCGGATCCAACTGATCTCAACGTTCCAAATGTTGGCGCAGTGTGTGTCTATAACGATATGGTCACAATTGCGAGAAAGCATTTAGATTTAATCGGTGGCTCTCACGTTCCTGTTGCCGCTGTAACCACGGCATTTCCATCTGGACGCGCGTCTATGGAAGTGAAAATTCAGGATACAAAAGATGCAATTGCATCCGGTGCCGCGGAAATAGATATGGTTATAGATCGCGGAGCATTTTTATCAGGTCGTTACATAGATGTATTCAATGAAATTGTTCTAATCAAGGAAATCTGTGCAGACAAAGCACATCTCAAAGTTATTTTTGAAACAGGTGAACTTGTCACATATGACAACGTTCGCAAAGCTTCATATTTAGCGATGCTTGCCGGAGCCGATTTCATCAAAACATCAACAGGCAAAGTTTCTCCAGCTGCAACTGCTCCCGTCGTTCTCGTGATGCTCGAAGCTGTTCGCGATTTCTATGAGATGACAGGAGTCCGCATTGGAGTTAAGCCTGCCGGTGGCATTCGTAATACTAAGGATGCGATCAAACAACTCGTACTAGTCAATGAAACAGCTGGTCCCGAATGGCTTAAGCCTTCACTTTTTAGAATCGGTGCCAGTGCACTCCTCAATGATTTATTGATGCAGCGCATGAAAATGGATGATGGCTACTACGCTAGCCCTCAGTACGTAACGATTGATTAATGGAGAACTTCGCATGAGTTTTGAATACGCACCGGCACCAGAGTCGCGTGCCAGCGTCTCTATTAAACCCAAATATGG
>CANHNH010000016.1 GCA_947461995.1 Candidatus Nanopelagicaceae bacterium | reverse complement strand
GTATTGCCAGATCACGCTCCGCTCTTTGGCGTACTAGTTGACGGCGTTGTTCGTATTGATGGTGTTGACGGATCATCCACCGAATTTAGTGTTCACGGTGGATTTATCTCTGTTTCAAATAATCGCGTTTCTATTCTTACTGAATCGACGGATGCAAAGAAATAATCCGCTCCATACTTTAGTTATTTAAGGTGATGCTCAGTCTGAATTAAACGCACAGTTTTAGATTTTCCTCGCATGACCAATGATTGGCTTATAGATCCGTAGGGCATATATCTAATTCCACGGAGTAATTCACCATCTGTAATACCCGTTGCCGATAAAAAGACGTCATCGGAGTTAATTAAATCTCGGGTAGTAAGTACCTTATTGAGATCGTGGCCTGCAGCAAGTGCGCGTGCTTTTTCATCCGCGTCCTTTGGGTGAAGTTTTCCTTGGATAGAACCACCCAAGCAGATCATCGCAGCCGCTGTTATTACACCTTCTGGTGTTCCACCGATTCCCATCAATAAATCAATTCCAGTTTCAGGGCGTGCAGTTTCAATTGCTGCTGCTACGTCACCATCTTGAATCAATCGAATGCGCGCACCAGTTTCGCGAATCTCTTTGAGCAAAATATCGTGACGCGGACGATTAAGAACAACCACAGTTATATCTGAAACACTCATGCGTTTTGCTTTAGCAACAGCTTGAATATTAACTTTTGTAGACGCATTGATATCTATTACACCAGATGCTTCTGGGCCTGTAACAATTTTATTCATGTAAAAAACTGCAGATGGGTCATACATCGATCCGCGAGGCGCCAATGCGATAACGCTAATCGCACCATTCATGCCGTTAGCAGTAAGAGATGTGCCATCGATTGGATCTACTGCCACATCGCATTCAGGACCAAGGCCATTTCCAACTTCTTCACCGTTATGAAGCATTGGCGCGTCATCTTTTTCGCCCTCACCAATAACTACAACGCCAGACATGTCTACGGTGTTGATCATCTCTCGCATTGCTTCTACTGCGGCTTTATCGGCAAGATTCTTCTCTCCACGACCAACCCAAGGTGCTGCTGCAACTGCTGCAGTCTCGGTCACGCGCACGAGTTCGAGTGCGAGGTTGCGATCTGTATCGTCTATTGAATTCACACTTCTTCCCTTCGAACATCTGCGCCTAATGAAGACAATTGTTGCGCAAAGTTTGGATAACCACGGTCAATATGGAAAGCGCCATCAACAGTTGTTTCGCCCTCACTGACAAGGGCTGCCAACACCAAACCTGCTCCTGCTCGGATATCAGTTGCCTCTACTGGGGCGCCAGATAGCTGTGAAATACCGTGAATTGAGGCATGGTGGCCATCAACGGTGATTTGTGCGCCCAATCGAGTCAATTCATTAACAAACATAAAGCGTGATTCAAAAACATTCTCAGTAACAATTGCATCCCCTGTCGCAATTGAATTAAGCGCAATCACCATTGGCAATAGATCTGTTGGAAACCCTGGATAGGGAAGTGTTGAAACATCAATAGATTGCGGACGAGAATCCATGCGCACTCGTATTCCATCTTCAGTGCTTGTGATGATTGCTCCAGCTGAAGTTAATTTTTCAAGCGGTAACTCTAAATCCTGGGCACGCGCACCGTGAATTGTTATATCGCCTTGAGTCATCGCCGCAGCAAATGCCCAGGTTCCGGTAATAATGCGATCAGGAATAGTGGCGTGAGTTGTTGGATTTAATTTCTTCACTCCTTCAATCGAAATAACAGGTGAACCTAAACCACTTATTTTTGCACCCATCGATATAAGAAATTCTCCAAGGTCAACAATGTCAGGTTCACGGGCAGCATTTTCAATCGTAGTTTTCCCCTGCGCCAAAACGGCGGCAGTCATAATGTTTTCAGTTGCTCCAACGCTTGGAAAATCTAATTCAATTGGTGCGCCCGTAAGCCCCTTTGGTGCCTCGGCAACAACATAACCATGTTCAATATGTGCTTTAGCACCGAGTGATTCCAAACCCTTTATGTGAAAATCTAAACCTCGCGAGCCAATTGCATCCCCTCCAGGTAATGCAACTTCAGCTTTTCCTGTTCGTACAACGAGTGGACCAAGAACGTTTATTGACGCGCGCATTTTGCGAACTAAGTCATAGTCCGCACGGTGCCCTGGAGTTTCTGGAACAGTAATCTTTAATTCAGAACTGTTACGTTGCACAGAACAACCTAAGCGAGTGAGTAAATCAGCCATGATGTCTACATCAGCAATCTCTGGAACATTTGTAATTGTTGAAGTTCCAGGAGCCAAGAGCGAGGCTGCCATTAATTTCAGGACTGAATTTTTAGCACCCGTGACATGAACTTCGCCACGAAGGTTGGCACCGCCCTGGACGCGAAAACGATCTGCCTTAGCCATCGTTTCTCCTCCGCCCACATTGCCTTGAAAACCCATACTTTGAGTGGTCACATCGTAACTCTCCTAATAGGCTCCACCCATGGTTCATTTAACTCGTATTTACACAAAGACTGGCGATGACGGCACAACTTCTCTCGGAGATATGAGTCGCACATCCAAAAACGATCCTCGCCTCGAGGCGTACGCAGATGTTGATGAAGCAAACTCATCTATCGGCGTCGTGCTTTCCACTGATGAAATAAGCGGAGACTTTCGTGCGCTCCTTGTTCGTATTCAAAACGATCTCTTCGATGTTGGTGCCGATCTATGTACGCCAGTTGTTGATGAACCAAAGATTGAACCCCTACGTATTGTTGAATCTCAAATCGCTTATCTTGAAACACAGATTGATAAATTCAATGAGCAATTAGAACCGCTGAACTCTTTTATCTTGCCATCTGGAACTCCTGCTGCTTCACACTTGCACGTGGCTCGAACAGTTACAAGACGTGCAGAACGTCGCACATGGACAGCAATTCATGCATTTGGTGGCGGAGTAAATCCACTAACCGCAAAATACCTCAACCGCTTATCTGATCTTCTCTTTGTTCTTGCACGTGTTGCAAACAACGAAATTGGCGATCAGTTGTGGGTTCCAGGAGCTAATCGTTAATTCGCTGTAAAAAAATTCTTAGTAGTAAAATCTGGAACGGCGTCGTGGTGGCAATTCACTTCAATGCCACTAGCCTTAATATTATTTAATATTTTTCCATCAGCATCTTTATGCCTAAGCGTACTTACCAACATAATGCTCTGAATCTCTTTAGTATTTGTGCCTCGAGATAGCGTGCGAAGAGTTCCAAGAGTTGCTTCGATTTTGCCAGTTTTTAAATCTATTCGTTCAAAAGTGGAATTTACTTCCCACCAAGTGCAGCCCGTATCGGAGGCAACCGTGACCGTTCCACATGCAAAATCATCACATTTTTTCAAATCATCTCTTAATAAAGCTTTTGATGATTTGTAATTATCTGATGCTTCACATTGCAATTGAGCGGCAGTAGGAATCTTTGCAAAAACTTCACCGTTTTGGGTAAAACCTGATGGAGGCCATGATTTTCCAAAACAGAGCACTGGTTGCAAAGGAGGAAGCTTCTTTCTCTTTTTCTTTTTCTTCTTTACAACTTTTTTCTTAACAACTGGTTTTTTAGTAGCTTTTTTCTTAACAACTGGTTTTTTAGTTGCTTTGTCTGTCGAGGAAGCACTCGGTTTTGAAGTGGAGTTAGGAGTTGGTTTGGCCGATGGTGATGCTGCAATAGCAGAGGTAGTTGAAAGCATCAGAATAGAGATTAAAAATGTTGCGACTAATTTTCTCAATCTCTACTCCACTTAAATGTTCGAATTGCAAGAAAGATCCCGGCAATGAGCCAGGCTAACAAAATCAGAAATGTTCGCTGCGTTTCCCACGTACCGGCTACTTCGCGAGCAGCAAATGAGTCTGGTAGAAAGACCGAGCGCATTCCTTGAGTCATCCACTTGAGTGGGAAAATTGTTGCAACTTGTTGCATCCATCCTGGTAAATCAGTGAAAACAAAGAAAACTCCACTAAAGAATTGCAGCACAATGACAACAGGTGAAACAACTGCCGATGCACCCCTGCCACTCTTTGGAACCGCGGCAAATGCAATACCGAGAGCTGTTGATGCTGCGCTACCTAAAATTATGAGCCACGTAAATGTCAGCCACTTATAAGGATCTGTTGGCAATTGCACTCCGAAGAAGATCATGCCCGCGCCGAGGAGTAAGAGAACTTGCAACGCCATACTGGCAAATACCAAGATGGATTTTCCGATGAAATAACTTGCAACGTGCATTGGTGTTCCACGTAGACGTTTAAGAGAACCGAATTCGCGCTCCATTGGAATGATGATCGCTAATTGCTGAAATCCAGTATTTACAAGACCGGATGCGATCATTCCAGCAACAAAGTACTGACTAAAAGTCACTCCTTCTGCCAAAGTTGTTTTAAAGACAGAGCCAAAGATTGCAAGCAAAATAATTGGAAATGCCAGAGTGAAGACAACTGATTCGCGTTGGCGCATGAATTGACGGATCTCTAATCCACCACGAGCAACACCGAGTGCGATTGTTGTCGGCAGAGATTTCTTTTCACTCATTATTTCTCTCCGATCATGGAGAGATAAATATCTTCAAGTGAGGGCCTAAGTACCTGCAGCTCTGGGACCTCACCAGGAAATTGCGCGGCTAGTCTTCGAACAACTTCTGTGGGGTTATCGGTCATCTCTTCTTGGATGACACCATCTGCTTTCCACTGAACGCGAGCCTTTGCCGTTGCACGCCCACCTAATTGCATAGGAGTTGAAACTTCGAGAATTTTTCCATGCGTAATAACTGCAACTCGATCAGCTAGCGCTTCTGCTTCATCAAGGTAGTGCGTGGTGAGCAGAATTGTTGTGCCACCTTTGCGCAAACTTTCGATAAGTGACCAAAATGCGCGTCGAGCCTCTGGGTCAAAGCCAGTTGTCGGTTCATCAAGAAATAAGAGTTCTGGGGAGCCGATAATTCCGAGACCAACATCTAGTCGTCTACGTTGGCCGCCAGATAATGTGCGAATCAGTGCGCCACGTTTTTCATCTAATCCAACTGAATTAATTACTTCATCTACATCTCGCGCGGCCGAGTAATACTTTGCAAAGTGCGAAAGTTTCTCTTCTACAGTGAGATCTCCGGCATCAGCGGTTGATTGCAAAACAATGCCAATGCGGTTGCGCCATACTCGCGATTGAACTCCACGTTTGGATGGATCAAATCCAAGAACAGAGATAGTTCCAGAGTCAGCTTTTCGAAAACCTTCAAGGATTTCTACCGTTGTGGTTTTACCAGCGCCATTTGGACCAAGGAGTGCAAATATTTCACCTTGGGCAATAGTGAGATCTATCCCATCTACAGCCTTTGTATCAGCATAAGATTTACGTAATCCCTGAACTTCAATGACGTTCACATGGCTACCTTGCCACAATTAGGGCGAAAGTGCGAGAAAATAAGTACATGAGCCCGCGTAAGAATTATCCCAAAAATAAGCGGCCCAAGAGTGAAGATCGCGACATCGCAACTTCTAATCAAGTTTTTGAAGAACATGCAGAAGGTTTATTCATTGTTCGTAAAATTACGGGTTCAACATCTAATAAACCATACAGATGTCCTGGATGCGATCAAATGATTCCAATGGCAACACCACACACAGTTGCATGGCTAGATGGTGATGAAGAAGGTCGACGCCATTGGCACAACGCATGTTGGGCAAAACGTGTCAACAGAAAACCTCGTACAGAACGTACTAGAAATGCGCCGCGCTATTAGTTAATTGATTTTAACCGAAACGACCGTTTAGCCACTTTGTTAGTTTAATAATTAACTTATCGTTGCTCGCAGTTCGCTTAAAGCTTGTAAATGAAATTGGCAGTTGAAAACGTGCACGAACAATTGTGCGCGCATAAGTAAATTCAAGTATTCCTTCTGGACCATGAATGCGCCCATAACCACTATCTTTCACGCCACCAAATGGCACTGATGCCACGGCAGCAAATGAAATGGTTGAGTTAATGGCAACCATTCCGCAGTGAAGTTGTGCGGCTATTTTCTTTCCTTGGCGCTTGGACCAGATGGATGCACCAAGGCCATATCGAGATGCGTTAGAGAGAATGATTGCTTCGTCCACACTCTTCACACGATTGATAACAATCGTTGGACCGAATGTTTCATCCTGCATCGCACTTGAATCCTCTGGAACATCGACCAAGATAACTGGTTCTACGTAAGGACCTTTAACAGACTTTGCTCCACCATAAATTGCACGTCCACCACGCTTTAGTGCATCTTTAATGTGCGCTTGAATAATTTCTAATTGCTTTGGCATGGTGGCAGGTCCGTAGTTTCCAATACCCGGTTCGCCAGGTTTGATATCTTTTACAGCATCCAACATCGCTGCAATAAATTCATCGGCAACACTTTCGACTACATACACACGCTCAGCGCCAATACATGTTTGCCCACCGTTAGACATAGAAGACCAAATAGTGTTTTCAGCAGCGCGCTTTATATCTGCGTCATGAGCGATGATGACAGGATCTTTTCCACCGCACTCAAGAACAACTGGCGTCATTGTTTTTGCACACGTTGCGGCTACAACCATCGCCGTCTTTGTTGATCCAGTAAAAGCTAATTTGTCTACGTGTGCTTCGCAGAGTGCACGGCCTGTATCACCAAGGCCTGTTACACAGAGCAAAATATTTGAAAATGGTGCAACTTCTGCAAATGTGCGAGCAAGCCAGACACCAACACCTGGTGTGTATTCACTTGGCTTAAATACAACTGTATTTCCTGCAGCAAGTGCGTAAGCAATTGATCCCATTGGTGTAAAAATTGGATAGTTCCACGGACCAATTACTCCGACTACTCCAACAGGTGAGCGCTCAACAGTTGCAGACATATTCGCCATTACAGCGCCAGGAGAACGATGAGATGTGCGCATTACTTCTTGCGCATGACGAGCAGCCCATGCCAAGTGGCCAGCAGCGAGAGATGCTTCAAGTTTTGCATCGCTAACAGGTTTTCCGGTCTCCATTGAAATAAGTGCGGTGCACTCATCAACTCGCTCCATTAACAACTTGCTCCACGCTAATAAAACTTTCTTGCGACCACGAAAACCGAGTGCAACCCATTTATCAGATGCGATGCGAGCCTGAGCAACAGCTACGCGAACATCGGCATCCGTATGAATTGGAAAAGTTCCGATGGCATCGCCAGTTACTGGGTAATGTGAGTCAAATGTTTTTGAACGTGTAGGCATTTGCAAAGAATAGTCGTTAGATAATCCCGTTGCTAGATAAGATTGCTGACATGCCAGAATTAATACGCCCGAGCACTATTTTGCCCGCTGTGCGTACCTCATTTGTAGTGCGAACCGAGGATGGTATAGATCTTGTTGGAGAAATCGCTCGACCAATAGAACAATCAACAGGTTCCATTTTGATGATTCATCCACTGCCTACTGCCGGCGGCATGATGGATAGCCACGTGTATAAGAAAGCTGCAAATAGATTGCCAGCTATGGCAGGGATAAATGTTGTTCGCTTTAATACTCGCGGAACAATGAGTGAAGCAGGCACCAGCACCGGTCACTTCGATAACGCAGTATCTGAACGATTCGATGTTGAAGCGATGATTAATTACTGCCTTGACGAATTGAAGTTAGAAAATCTCTGGATTGTTGGTTGGTCATTCGGTACCGACCTTGCACTTAAATTTGCTCGAGATAAAAGGCACAAAGGTCTGATTCTGTTAAGCCCGCCACTTCGCTTTTCAACCGACGAAGATCTGCAGTGGTGGAGTACCGATGGTCGCCCCGTAACTGCCCTTGTTCCAGAACACGATGAGTACCTAAAACCTGATGAAGCAATTAAAAGATTCGCAGCGCTAAAACAAATATTGATTATTCCAGTTGATGATGCTAAACATCTATGGGTTGGCGAACCCGCGGTTTATAGAGTGCTAAGTGAGATTACTAAGATAATTGCGCCCGATTACTTACCGTTGCCAGAATAGTTTTAATAATTACACAGAGCTACACGTAAAAACTACTTGGATTACCCTTGCCTATAGGAACAGAAATCTTTAGGGTTAGAGAGGTCTATTGGGGCCTTTAGGGAACAGCACGAAACTTTAGTTCAGTTGAGGTTTCCTGCAGATTGGATAGAAATTTGAGAAAACTCAATTTTGTCGACGACAGTTCCAGGCCCTTTTTTATTCTGCCTTTACTTAAGTTTTTAACGTACCTGTTTTCGACACTAATTCTTGGCATTCTTTTGTCAGCCGCTACGTCAACTGCTGCAAATGCGGCGGCAACGACAATCACAGGAAAAATTTCTGGGGTTCCTTCTGGCTCGTGGGGACTGTCGTGGGCTGAAAAGAAGGTTGACGGAGAGTGGATAAGAATTGATGGTTCGGTAGATAAATTTGATGGAGCACTCGGAAAGTACACAGCAAAAATTGGCGAGGAAAATGGATCTCTAGTTCGAATCTGGGTCATTATGTCAAACCAGCCAGGAAGCACCTACGTTTTGGGTGGACAAGAATTTACAGTTTCCAGAACTTCAGAAGTAAAAAATCTTTCGGCAGGAGCTATAAATTTACGTCTGAGTATTGCAGGTGTTAAACAGAAGATTGCATGTTCAACCTCATGGGTCAGCTTAACTTCTGAAGATTTTCCATCAAATAAAGGTTATACACCCAATGTCACCTTCAAAGATGGCGTCGGAAACCTTTCGTTACCAGCTGGCAAAACATATCAAATAAGTGGGTATTGTGGAAAATCAAAGCAAATTGCGCTTTCCGTGGAAGTTACTTCAACTCTAAAAAATGTAGAAATAGAATTACCCGAACCGAATGTGACAGGTTCTGTAAGTGGAATTAGTGATTCTAGTTCGGCGTACGGAGTAGTTCAAAGAAAAGGAACTGGGACCTGTGGAGGTATCACAGATATTTGGACAACTGTGTCCGGCCAATTACTAACCGCCTCTGGAGAGTTTGCAAACTGGCTGGATCCTGGAACGTATCGAATCAAATTTATTCCGAACAACGATCTCCTATCCGCGCAAAATAAAACACCGACTAATTTTGTAAACACGTATTCCGAATCCTTTACGGTGGAAGAAGGTGTACCTGTAGCAGTTCCAACGGTAACTATGTCAAGCACCCCAAATTTTATTTACACACTCGGACCAACTTCCAGCGTAGTTGGTGGTTATGTACAAATCCTGCAGATTTGTGGAGATTCAACTTCAAGTCCCGCATTTGATCAAACGAACCAAAATATTGGAACTGATGGAGTTATCAAGAATTATCTACTTCCAGGTAAATATTGGGTTATCCTTTCACCGGGTGACATTCCAGGCGGATATGTACAGTCCGAAAGCCAAATATTCGAAATCACAGAAGAAAATTCGGTTTATAGAGGGTCGCTAAATCTAAAGCGGCCAAATCTCAAAGTTATTGTTTCACCAAAAGAAAATGCCATGAATGGGTATGCTGAAATTTGGGACAACGCCACAAATAGTTATCTACCAAGAAAAGACACTTTTCTAAATACAAATGGCGAATTCTCACTTTATCTTGAGCCTGGAAATTATAAATTTGTAATTCATCCTGGGCTTGAATCACCATTAGCAAATCGCACTACTGTCAAAGAATTTATCAAAACAGATGCAGAGCAAATCTTAAATGTTACTTTGTCAAGAGGTAATATTTCGGGACGGGTAACTCCAGTAAATAAAATAAAAGATGGCGTTGTTTACGCAGAAGAGAAAATAGATGACCTTAAAGGTTTCCAAGGCACCGGAATCACTGCAAATATTGATGACAATGGTGATTACTTTATGGCCTTGCCCGAAGGCACATACCGACTATGGGCGTCATCGAACTCAAATAGTTTTATTCGATCGCCAAGCGCCGAATTCACAGTTGAAACAAATGATTTAGTAAAAAATATTGAAATCAGATCTGCCAATATAACTGGTCTGGTTTCACCGGCGAATAAGGCAGCAGATGGGTTTGTGAGCGTTATCTTTGATAAAAAAGAGCTCTGGGATTCAAGTTACGATTATTGGGCCAGAATTAAAAGCGATGGTACTTACGAATTAGCACTCCCACCCGGGGATTATAAATTAAAAGCGACGGGTCCTGGAGCTTATCCGAGTTACTTTGGCATTGAAACAGAGCAATTCAATTTAGGTGGCACACCATTGGAAAAATTATTAACTTTGGTTGAAGGAAATGTTACTGGCACAGTATTTCCAATCGCTAAATCAAAAGGAGGCTGGATTGAATTCCAAAAATTGATTAGTGGAATCTGGGTTTTTGCTAATCAAGGGTCTATTGACTCGTCTACTGGAAAATACTCAATCTATCTTCCAAACGGCTCTTACCGTGCAATTGTTAACCCGAATTGGCAAGCAGAAGGCGTTTTTAAGCTGACTTCAGAACCGTTTGAAGTAGATGGCACTGTTAATTTCAACTTCACGCTTCCTGCTACCAATTTTTCTGTTGCAGTTACTCCAGCAAGTAGCGCAAAGGGGATAGGAGCAGTAATCGAAAAGTTGGAATCCCAGGGAAATTTTCAGCAATACAGCTGGACGCGAGTTAATCAATCAGGAAATATTGAGAGTTTCTTACCCGAGGGGCGATATCGACTGCAACTTTATCCAAACGGAAACCAATATGTTCAGACAACTTCTAAGGTCTTTGCTATTCCAACTTCACCTGATTATCCAATTCCAACAACCATTGCTTTATCTACGCCAAATTTGACTGGAACAATTACTCCGGGTGCCGATGTTGCATACGGTCAAGTCTGTGTACAAAAAATGGATCCAAATATGATTGATTATTTCTACGTTACATCATGCAAAGGACTCGACAAAACTGGTAAGTACGCCTTTCAAGTTGAAAATGGAACTTATAGAATTGTGGCTACACCAGCATCAGTTCTTTACAATCGCACCCAAGTAAATATTCCAGATTTGATATGGGACTCGCCTTATGTCCAAACAACATCAGATATATTTTCGATTCAAGACGACACGCAGAAGATAGATTTGGAACTTTCAACCGGCAACCTTTCTGGAGTGATAAACGGTTCGGATACCACAAAATCTGCTGGAAGTTGGATTCAGGTTCTAAATGTTGCTGGTGCATATCCAATGTGGACAAATTATCAGACACGAGTTTCGTCAGATGGAACGTACGCACTCCAATTACCTATTGGCAAGTATAAATTGCAAGTAAGACCAAGTAGTGAAATTACGGATGTTGTAGCAACAGAGTCCGGTGAATTTGAGATTAAAACTGGAATCAATAAGATTTGGAGCTTCGACTTAGATTCACCAAACGTCACCGGTGTAATTACTCCAATTGAAAAATCTGTTAACGGTTGGTTGACTGCTGAACAGATTACCTGCAACTGTGGTTGGAGAGGTTGGTCTGGTGCCCCGGGTATCGCCACGAGCTCGCAAATTGCAGCCGATGGAAGTTATGGAATAAAACTTGAGGATGGTCTTTCAAGAGTTATTGCTTATCCGCGCAAAGATGCCACTGGAGTTACTCGTACAACTTCACAGACTTTTACTGTTTCTGGGGGAGCACACCAGGACATTAGTTTTGAACTAAGCGAAGGAAATATTCGAGGTGTTGTTTCGTCTATGGAGAAATCTGTCGGCGGATGGGTCAGAGTTGAGCAGAAATTTGGAGATTATTGGAATTGGACTAATTACGGAACGCAAGTCTTGCAAGATGGCTCATTCAGAATGCAGGTTGAAAATGGTACTTATCGATTAATTGTTACACCAGGTTGGCGCGCAACGGGTGTTGTTGAAACACCTTCCGCAGAATTTACGATTGATGAGGCTCACCCTTCAAAAGAAGTCAATGTAACTCTCTTGGCTCCAAATTTAAGGGGATCAGTTACAAATGTGGCGCCTGCTGTAGATGTTTCAAATCTTCCGCCAAATAGGGACCTTGCATCCATAGCAGTTGCATGGGCAAATATTTCACAAAAAGTTGGAAATAATTTCCAGTGGACTAGCAAGTATTTCACGATTTATGCCGATGGAAGTTATTCTATATACCTCCCAGACGGAACGTATAAAATTCACGTTTATTACATAGATTCGAACTTAATTCATGATTTAACAAATGTTTCTACTACGGAGTTTACGATTTCAGGTAGCGACAACACCTTTAATTTCGCATTAACAGGAACTAATCTTCGTGGAACGATAAGGCCCGCAACAGCATCTGCATGGGGCTGGGTATGCGCTCAATATAAAGACGGTGACTATTTCACATCTTCCAATTGTTCAAATATTCGACCTGATGGAACATACGCAATGAATGTTTCAGACGGTGAATATCGAATAGTTGCATATCCGCAATGGAATGGACTTGGATTCGCACAAGTAATCTCTACAGAAACAGTAGTTGTGGCAGGTGTAACCGTTTCAACCTTAGATGCTAACTTACAAACAACAAACGTTAAATTAACCATCAAGGATTTAGATGGCAAACCAAACTTTAATGGCTGGGTAACAGTTAAAGACCTTGATGATAATTACGTCGATACTGCAGGCAAAGGGTGGATATCGCAACTAGGTAAAATTGATTTTAGGCTCGCACCTGGTTCTTATAAATTAGAGATTAATCCTGGATCGAATGCACGCGGGGTAAAGCGAGTACTTCAGATTACGGTTTTGGCCACTGAAGACTATGTTGATGACAGCATTGTACTTTCGGCTGGAAATGTTCAAGGAGCTATAAAAAATTCCAGTGGAACTAATATTCCTTGTGCATTTATTACTGCGACAGCTCTTGGACAGCCTGAAGTAAAGGCTGTCTCAAAGAAGGATGGATCCTTTGATCTTAATTTAGCATCTGGAACAGGCAGCCCAATATCTTGGACAATTCAAGTAGTTGATCCATCCAGCGGAGATATTGGGGAATCAGTCATTTCGCTCACAGCCGCAGAAACTATCGATAATTTACTAATTTCCATTGCACCACCACCTGCGCCATGATGAAAAATAAAATTGCCGCAGTTCTATCTGGAACCATCTTTCTTCTTTTCGTTACGCCGATACAAATAGCATCTGCTTTAGATTTGCCAGCGGGACTAACAGCAACAGGCAACAGAGGCGGAAGTTATAACGATGGAACGGTCACACTGAATTGGAGTTCTGTTGCCGGTGCAACCAACGGTTATGCGATTGAAACCCTATTAAATGACACCCGGGTTGGAGATCTCACACCAGCATTAGGCCAGGGAACTACGACTGCAATCGTTGGTGGATTGCAGGGAGGTACAACATATGGCTTCAAGATCAGAGCAGTTGCAGCAGTTGAGTTAAGTGGTTGGTCAACGAAAGTCACAGCAAATCCGATAACGAATCCTTCAACTCCGAATAAGCCCACACATTCGAACTCCTTACTGGATGCGACCGTTAGATGGTCTGCGCCAGCTTCAGATGGTGGAACCTCAGTGTCTTCCTATCTCGTAACAGAAGTTAATAGCGGGCGAACACAATCAGTAAACGCCACGACATTTAGTGCACAATTTACGGCCTTTCCTAGCGGTTCAAAAATTAAATTCAACGTGCGAGCAATCAATGGAGTTACAGCAGAAGGAACTGCGTCTGCAAATTCTGATGAAACTACATTGCCACAACTTCCTGAAAAAGTTAATGCAGTAACCGCCGCCAAAACTGCAAATAAGGGCGAACTTTTAGTCACATGGACAATACCGGGCAATGGTGGCAGTTCATTAACAGGATTTGATGTGTTTTTAAGGCAATCCGGTAGCGACGTTAAAAAATTAGAAATTACCAATCCAGAAACTAAATCCACAACGTTCACGAATTTGACTGCAGGCTCTTACACAGTTCAAGTTTTAGCAAAGTCAATAATTGGTTCTGGCCCAAGATCTAATGAACCGAATGCAGTTTCAGTTGAAGAAGTGCCTTCTTCGGGCGGAGGCAAGAGGGGAAATGTTGTTGAAGCTACGCCAACGCCCACCCCGTCGCCATCACCAACGCCTTCGCCAACGAAGAAGTCAAATAAAAAATCACCTGATAATTCAAAAAAGAAGTTTGTAACAGCTTCAAGTTTTCTTCCCAAAAATGTTGTGGTGAAAATAGCAAAATTTGCCATTAAGGATGGCAAAGGGCGAATAATTAAGAATGTAAAAGTTAGTATTTCCAAAAAAGGCAAAGTTACGGCGCAATTCCCTAAGGGAACCAAACCCGGGATATATACAATTAAAATTACCGACTCAAAGAAAAAAGTTTGGTATCTCCGAGTTAAGATCAAGTAGAGAGCGGTTAGTAGTTCATAATTCCTATTGCAAATTAAGAATTATCCGCCCGCGGATAAACAACTTCATCCAGAATCAAGATAATTGCTGCAGCAACCGGCACAGCAAGCAAACCGCCAATTAATCCGAGTAGCGAAGAACCGATTAAGGCGGCGACGATTGTTACTGCACCTGGAACTTCAAGAGTGCGCTTCATGATTCGTGGAGTGACTACATAATTTTCAATCTGCACGTAGACGACATAGGCAACAAATGCGATAACGCCAACAGGAATGGACACAGTCAGAGCAATAATCGTGACAATTCCACAACCTAGGAAGTGGCCTATTAGCGGAATGAGTGCGCACACAAGAACAACCATTGCAATTGCAATAGGAGAAGGAAGTCCGATGATTGTGCCAAGAATCAGAACAAATGTCGCACCCATGAATGCAATAACTATTTGGGCACCAACAAATGAACCAACGCGAGCAATGATTGCATTTGTAAGTTTGGCAACGCGATCACGGCGACTAGCAGGGGCAAGGCGCACGCCAAGTTGAACCATTTGTGGCAATGATGTGATGAAGTAAAGAGTCAAAACAAGGATTGTCAGTGCTGAGAAAGTTCCTGAAATAACTGATTTACCCACGCCTATTACTCCACCAAATGTGGATACGAGTAATGTTCCGTTTGCAGTGAATTCCTTTAGCTTTGCTTGTAACGTATCAATCAATCCAAATTGATCATTTAAACGATTAATAGTTGCGTTAGCTTTCAAATCCTGCAGCAATGAAGGCAAGTTATTTATGAGTTGTGAACCTTGTGAAACTACTGGAGGAACAACAACCCAGGCAAAAAAGATTACGAATGCAATGACACCTACAAAAATAATTGCGACAGCTGTAACTCGAGAGACGCCACGAGATCTAACAGCTTCAACTGCTGGATTAAGTCCTGTCGCTAAGAAGAGAGCAATCAGTATGAGTACAAATACTTGGCTGACACTTCCAAGTGCTCTTAACAAGACAATCGCGCAGAGCGCACCTAAAGTCGCAACAAATCCGAAATAAAATGGATGCGCACGATTAATCGGAGCACCCATCACACCGTAATTTGCAGTAGCAACTTCTTTTTTCTTTCGTGGTTTTAAAATTCGTTTTGTCAGTGCCATAACTACATTCTAAAGCACTCGTCCGCCGATTAGGCCTACTGTGAGAGAATACAAACATGGCACTTCGGATAACTGGACTAGGCGAAGAAATAGCCGCCGTCACGGGTTTACCGTGGCAATCCACTTTGGAGAATTGGCCTGAAGATCCGCTGCTTGCAGAAAAGCGCGGTATTTCTCGCCATATCGTTCGCTTGGTTCGGGCTACCGATGAACCAGATGCAGAAGTGTATGCAATCAAAGAAACAGTTTCTGAATTCGCTAATCGTGAATACAAAATACTGCGACAACTCAAGCAATTAGGTGCACCCAGTGTGGATCCAATTGCAGTTGTTGAGGGCCGCACAGATATCAATGGCGAAGAGTTGCCCTGCGCACTTGCTACTCGTTTCTTACCATTCTCGCTGCCGTATCGCGTTTTACTTTCGGGCAATGTTTCAGCACATGACATAACGACCATGACAAATGCATTGGCTCTTTTATTAGTGCGCATGCACTTACTGGGATTTTGGTGGGGTGATTGCTCGCTTTCAAATACTCTCTTTAGACGCGATGCCGAAGGCTTTGCTGCATACCTCGTTGATGCCGAAACGGGTGAGTTTCAAAAAACACTCAGTGATGGACAGCGCGAACACGATTTAGAGATTGCGCATTTCAATGTTGCAGCTGAGTTAGAAGACCTTGCTATCTCAGGAGTTTTGTACCCAGAGATAGATCCCATCCGAGCAAGTGAGACTGTCATTAAGCGATATCACAGATTATGGAATGCTTTGAAAGAACCACAAAAGTTAGATCCTAATGATCGCCACGCAGTTGAACGTGCGATGCGTGCATTACAAGATCTTGGGTTTACCGTGGAAGAAGTTTCGGTTTCACTCGATGGTGCCAATAAAACTTTAATCTTCCAACCAAAACTCGTTGCAGCTGGATATCACCAAGCCCGCTTACTAGAACTGACGGGTCTTGAAACGGAGGAGCTACAGGCAAAACGTTTGCTGGCATCCTTTGATAGATACAGATCTCGTATGGAAGAACCACGACCACCAGTAAATCAAAGTGCTCTGAAGTGGCTTAATGAAATTTTCAGACCAACACTTGCACAGGTGCCACAAGAATTAGTTGGACGTGTTGAACCTGCACAAATGTTTCATGAAATATTGGAACATCGTTGGAATTTGAGTGAAAGTGCTGGCGGAGATGTTGGTCTTGATAATGCAACGAAGTCATATATTTCTGAGATTCTTCCTTTTAGAAGTGACTCTGGCAGAATCTACTCATGACGCTTCCACCAAACTTTGGTCGCGCAGTTGACCTTTCTTCCCTTGGAAAACCAGCGCCACAAGCACCAGCGGTAGTTGCAGGTATTTCAGTTACGACGGCAAATCTGACTACTGATTTTTTAGAGTATTCATCAACAAAACCAGCAATAGTTTTGTGTTGGTCAGCGCGTAGTCCTGAGTCAGTGGCAACACTTGAAATTCTTGGAGAACTCGAATCGCAAAATAACGGGACATGGCGTCTTGGTAATGTAAATATTGACGAACAATCTCAAGTTGCACAAGCACTGCAAACAAAAACTGTGCCGTATGCAGTTGCTTTTGTTGCAGGACAATTGGTTCCGCTCTTCGAACAAGCATATGCAAAAGAGCAGATTGCACTTGTCATAAACAAAGTTCTCGAATTATCTGCACAACAAGGCGTGGGCGCACCTCCGGCCGAAGTAATCGAACCTGAAGAAGAGGAAGCACTTAAAGCGTTAGAAACTGGAGACTTTAAGAGCGCACAAGATTCCTATAAGAAATTACTTGCTCGCAAACCACATGACTCTTTTGCAAAACTAGGTTTAGCTCAAACTGAATTGTTTATTCGAACCGATGGCTTAAATCCAGAAACCACAAAGAGTGCCGCACAAGCTGATCCGCTAGATGTTGCAGCCGCGATGGCGTGCGCCGATATCGAAGTGATGAGCGCCCATGTACAGCCGGCTTTTGATCGGTTGCTGCACTGTGTACGTAATTGTTCTGGGGATGACAAGAAGATGGCAAAGGATCACTTACTTGCACTCTTTGCTTTAGTTGATCCAGCAGATCCACGTTTGATTAAGGCGCGTAGCGATTTAGCTAACGCGTTATTTTAAGAATCAGCCAGAGCCTTCAGTGTTGCCAGCATCGGCTGCGCGAACATCATTAATCTGATACTTATCAATTGCTTCCTGAATTAACTTAGGTTTGATTTCACCTTGCGCTGCTAATTGTTGAAGAGCCGCAACCACAATAGATTCGCCATCAACTTTGAAGTGACGGCGAAGTGCACCACGTGTATCTGAAAGACCAAAGCCGTCGGTACCAAGTGCTGTAAATAATTGTGTAACCCATGGCGCAACTTGATCTTGCACTGCGCGCATAAAGTCAGAGACTGCAACAACTGGGCCCTTAGCGCCATCTAATTTGCTAGTGATATATGCAGTGCGCTGATCTTGTGGATTTAGCAAGTTGTGGCGATCAACTGCAAGTCCATCGCGACGTAGTTCGTTCCATGAAGTAACAGACCAAACAGAAGCTGCGATATCGAAATCTTCTGCCAATAACTTCTGTGCCTTAAGTGCCCAGTTGACGCCAACGCCAGATGCCAAGAGTTGCACGTTCTTCTTGCTCTTAATTGTTGCTGGAGCGTAGAGATAGATACCGCGCAAGAGTCCATCAACATCTAGATTTTCTGGTTCTGCTGGTTGTACATATGGCTCGTTATAGACAGTGAGATAGTAATAAATATTTTCAGAATTAGGTCCATACATACGACGCAGACCATCTTTAACAATGTGCCCAAGTTCGAATGCAAATGCTGGATCGTATGCAACGACAGCAGGATTAGTTGCAGCCAATAAATGCGAGTGCCCATCTTCGTGTTGTAAGCCTTCTCCGTTAAGAGTTGTGCGTCCTGCTGTTGCACCAACTACGAAACCACGGACTAGCTGGTCGGCTGCTGCCCAGAACGCATCTCCTGTGCGTTGGAAACCAAACATTGAGTAGAAGATATAAATAGGAATCATTGGTTCGTTATGTGTTGAATATGAAGAACCAACTGCAGTAAATGATGCAACAGAACCAGCTTCGTTAATGCCTTCGTGAAGGATTACACCTTCTGTAGATTCTTTATACGAAAGCATTAGTTCGCGGTCAACAGACATGTACTTCTGTCCCTTAGGAGAATAAATCTTCAGCGTTGGGAAGAGTGAATCCAATCCAAATGTACGAGCCTCATCAGGAATAATCGGTACAAGTCTTGAACCAAGTCCTGGATCTTTAATCAAATCTTTAAGCATGCGAACAAATGCCATAGTTGTAGCAATTTCTTGTTGACCAGAGCCGCGTTTTACTGATTCATAAGCTGAGTCATCTGGTTGAGCCAATGGTTTTGAAACACTGCGACGACGTGGAATAGATCCGCCAAGTACTTGGCGACGCTCTGCAAGATATTTAGCCTCTGGTGAATCAGCAGGGGGACGGTAATAAGAAGGTAAGTACGCATCGAGTTTGTCATCAGTAAGTGGAATCTGAAGACGATCGCGGAATTGCAAGAGATCTTCTTTTGTCATCTTCTTCATCTGGTGCGTTGAGTTACGGCCTTCGAAGTGCGAACCAAGTGTCCAACCCTTAATTGTTTTGGCAAGAATTACTGTAGGGCGGCCATTATCTTGAACCGCTGCCGTGTAGGCCGCAAAGAGTTTGCGGTAATCATGTCCACCACGTTGTAAGCCCCAGATTTGATCATCGCTGAAATTAGAAACCATTGCAGCAGTACGTGGATCGCGACCAAAGAAGTGTTCGCGGATGAATGCACCGTTTTCTGCCTTAAATGTTTGATAGTCACCATCGAGTGTGGTGTTCATGATGTTTACAAGTGCGCCTTCGCGATCTTGGGCAAGTAGTGGATCCCAACCGCGGCCCCAAATAACTTTAATAACGTTCCAACCAGCTCCACCGAATACAGATTCGAGTTCTTGAATAATCTTGCCGTTTCCGCGCACAGGACCATCGAGTCGTTGCAAGTTACAGTTAACAACAAATGTGAGGTTATCTAAATTCTCACGAGTTGCGAGTCCGATTGCACCGAGAGTATCTACTTCATCTACTTCGCCGTCTCCAAGAAATGCCCAGACGCGTTGATCGGAAGTATCTTTGATTCCGCGGTTATGTAAGTAACGGTTAAAGCGTGCTTGAT